>WJMN01000034.1 GCA_014727925.1 Microcaldota archaeon | reverse complement strand
AACTCCCAAGGAGTTCACTGATAAGAAGAAGCAGGAGATTGAGGGCAAGCTCCAGGATGGCCAGAGAATAGTTTTCCAGAAAAACAAGTATGGGAAATGGGTTTTTTCAGTACCTAGAAAAGGGATACCCCCCAACAGCCTCATGGCAGCTGTTGGACCCAACTCCAAGGTGTGCCAGCACCATGTTGATGCCATTTTCAGCCAATGCAGACTCACCTGCCCGGATGAGTGCTGCTGCGGAAACGGGAAGCTTGATTCCTCTAAAGCAGAGGAATGTGACCCCAAGGCATCCCCCACAGGTTGCGAACAGTACTACAAGTGCACCTCAGAATGCAGCTGCGAAAAAGATTATGAGTGCGGCGACGGCGAGGTAAACGGCCCAGAGGAATGCGATTATGAGGCTGATCCTTCAGGCTGCGGAAGCAGCGAGGAATGCACAACAGAGTGCGAGTGTGTTCCCCTCTCTGGTGTTTCTGATGAGCCAATGGACACTTTCACTACAGTAGAAATCATGAATCCTCCTTCTGGTGCAATGGTTTTTGCAGTTGAGCCGGTGATGGTGGAATATTCTGACCCGGGTGCGATAACGCATGTGCAGTATTTCATAGACGGAGAAGTGGTTTATGAAGAAGAGGATCCGTTTCTTTTCTGGGAAATATTCCCTGAGCTTTACGGAGACGGCGAGCACGAGCTTACAGTAACAGCATATGGGGAGGATTCAGCCGAAGCATCTGATGAAGTGGAGTTCTTCATTGAAGGGTATCCGGAATAGAATACAGGCAGATGCCGGCCCCCACCCAGCCGACTGGCTCGTTGGAAAGTTTTTTGGATGGATATGCAATGACAGTTCATTCTCATTAAAAATGCAATAAAGTTTATATAATTTTTTATTTTATTACATCTATGCAGTTTAGGGGCCCCCAATACCTGTTGTCCATTGTATTTTTGTGGGGCCTTCTCCTTTCCCTTCCCAGTGCAGAATTTATCCCCCCCACTCTCCAAGACGGTGCAGTCACTACCAATACTTCCTTCATTTTCAATGTTTCAATTGAAGAGCAGAATCTTGATAATATTACTTATGCCTGGAATGGGACCAATTATACAGTTTATGATAATTCCCTCAAGCTCGCCCTAAACCTTGACAATGTTGCACCAATAGGGGACAACCTAACTTACGCAGCAGATATATCAGGTTACGGAAATAACGGAACATTCTATGGAATGGAATCTACAGGTTACAGCAAGATCGATACTTCTTCTGCCACAAAAACAGCCTCGGGTACTTACTCTACGTATTATCCTTCCCTTGCATTCGACGGAAACTTGGGAACCTGGTGGTGGTCCCCAAATGCAGCAACAGGCCACTGGCTCATGGTTGATTTTGGAGAAGGCTCCGAGAAGACAGTAACAAAAATCCGCCTTTATCATGATGATGCAGTTACTATAGGCGGTGTCCTCCAGGCTTCAGATGACAACTCTACCTGGGCCAACCTCACCTTTTTTACGCACGATGAAGAACTTACCTGGTTCAATGAAACTTTTTCCAACACTGAGGACTACCGCTACTACCGCATTCTTATCCTCAATGGCACCCCTGAGATAAACTGGCTCAGGGTTGAGGAATGGGAACTTTATGAAGGAGGTGAGGATACACTTTATGGACCGGGCAAATACCGTGAGGGGGTGGAGCTAGATGGCTCTGACGATTATGTAAACTGCGGAGATGATGCATCCTTGCAGATTACGGATGCAATAACCGTGGCAAGCTGGATTAAGCCTGATTCCGGAGGCGATGGAATACACTGGAAACCTGTTATATCCAAACTTGTGCACGCAAGCAACAGGGAAGGATATGAGATGTTGCTGGCTACTGACAATTCACTAAGTTTTTCAGTTGGCCAGAGCTGGAGCAACTGGGCATCTGCAGGTTCTTCAAATACTCTTTTAGCAGATTCCTGGTACTATGTAGTTGGTACTTACGATGGTTCAACCATAAAGGTGTATATAGATGGTGTGGAGAAAGGAAGCGCAAATTACAATGGGGGAATAGTTGATTCAGGGACCCCGCTGCTCATAGGTAAGCGCCAGAGCGGAGGAACTCCATTTGATGGCACAGTAGACGAACCTAGGGTCTGGGACCGCGCCCTCTCCCCTGAAGAAGTTTATGAGCAGTATGTTTCCAACCTGAATAAGCATAATAGCACCCAATGGTATTTTTTTGCAAACCAGTCCGGAAATGCCACTGCCGGGCTTCTTAACGGCACATATACTTACGAAGTTTATGCAGAAGACTCTTCTAGCAATATTGATTCCACAGGGAGCAGGGACATAACTATAGGCAGCCCAACCCTTGAGGTTACCCTTGAGCTTCCAGCAGAAGGTGACTCTTACCCATATGGCGGGGAAGTTAATTTTTCATTCAACCAGACTAATTCCATTTCGGAGAGCATGATATGCTCACTTTACATAGATAGTATCCTTAATCAGACAAATTCCTCAGTTGCTCATGCAACCACCACGGTATTCCCGGCTTCCGGTTTTTCCCTGGGGCCCCACAACTGGAGCATCAACTGCAGCGGTTCAGGGGCGAGCACAGGTTCCGAAACAAGGAATTTTACCATAACCGATGATGGGGGACCGTCAATAGAATTCAGCACTGGCTGTGAGGATGAAGGAGCTTATCTTGAGCGCAGATATGCCCAGATGAATGTTTCTGCATCCGACTTTTTTGGAATAGAAAACATAACAATTTTCCTTTATTCCCAAGATGGCTCTCTTAATTCAACTGCATTTACTGATTCTGCAGACTACCTTTTTGCGAACTTTACACTGCTAGACACAGGAAGGTATTATGTGAATGCAACTGCTTATGACACAAATGGGAACTCCAACCACACAGAAACACGCAATTTCACAATCAATGTAAATCTTGGACCCGGGGCATGCTACGACAATCTCAATGATGATATAGAAGGGCTGCAGGTGGCAGAATCTGATTACTATGATGCACACGGCACATACACCTGCAATGTTTCTGCCCTTTTCGGATTCCCTACATTCACCTCAGCAGGAGAATGGGTATGCAACTATGCCACACCCTCAAACTACAACTGGTCGTATGTCAAAGGGGATTCAAATGCTACTGCAACCCGCTATGACTATTGGATAGATGCGCCCGGATGCGGAAGCGGAGGCTACTCCCCAGGATGCGGAGGCCTTTCCCAGCAACTTGCAATTCTCAAGGAAGCAGAAGAGTATTATTTCATGGATTACGGAACGTATGGATGTGACCTTTCAGAATACTGGTCTGTTCCTGCAGGATGGAGCTGCAACTCTGCCGGATCTTCAGATTACTCCTGGACATATGATTCTCCTTTTTCAGAAGAATATACTTTTAACAAGGCAAATGACATGGACTGCACAGGGAATTCGGCTGCGGGCGCAGGAGGGTTTGATGGAAGCACCACTGATGTTTCCAGTATAATAAACACAAGCAGCTTTAGCGGCCTTACAGTAGAATTAGTTGGCAATGGGAAAATTTACTGGCCCGGGCCCATAGATATTGCAGGAATCAATATAGGTAATTTCGTAACCCTTGAATCCAACCTGGCAGATGTCAGCACTACTCCCGTATCAAATTTTGATCTGCCTGCTACAGTGTGGATTTACAATCTTCCCTACAATGCACAACCGATTATCTACAGAAACGGTGAGGAGTGCCCCGGTGCTATCTGCCAGTTTATCTCTTATGAAGGGGGGACATATCACTTTGAAGTTCCAGGGTTTTCCAATTATACTGCAGGTCCCAATGCCCAGATGAGGATCTGGGATGATAATGACCCCGAGGGCGGAAACAAGAAACAACAGCCGGGAGATAACGTGTTCTTTTTTGCAAATTATACAAATGTAAGTTCCGGCTCCACAATAACCGGTGCCACATGCAACATCTATTTTGCCGAAGCTCCTTTTGGACCTTCACCCATGTCCTACAATGCCTCAAGCGGCCTGTACTACCACAACCGCACATTCTCAAATCTTAGCCTGGCCTGGAACGTAACATGCAATGCTCCAGGATATGAAATGCTGAATCTCACCGATATTTTCTATTCCTTTGATTCTGCGGACATCCACCTTGGGACTGCCAATGTCACTTTTATTTCAACCGGGAGGTTCATTCCCAACATCACTGCGGGAAATATCTCCACTGAAGGCGGGAATGTTAGCAGTGTTAATCTTGATTCAAATCTATCCACAGAAAAATGGGCAGGCTTTTATGGGAACACTACAGGCACCCTGCACCTTGCAGAGGAAAATGATACACAGTTTATGTATACCTGGAACTGGACTTCTGCAAGTGGGGGGCTGGTTTGCGCTTCAACTGCTTCGGCAGTAACCACCATGAATGCAACAGGAGCAAGGGGAGCCGACATCGATTCTGCATGGGGCTTCTCCCCAGGGGCAACTGATTCGGGTGCCAATACATTTAGCAATCCAAACTGCACCCTCAGCTTTGGCGGCATTTTCCTCTCTGGTGCAGATTATGCAGATACCGGAGCATCCGGAGGATTTAGAACATGTGCTTACAAATCAGAGTTTACGCCTTCAAAAGATGAAATGGTTTTCTGTGTAAATATAACCCAAAACGGGCAGTTCTTCAATGGCGAGCAGGGAGACTATGAAATGATGGTTCCTACTCCTTATGCACAGAGCACTTTTGAAACATATTTCTTCTATATGAATCTTCACTGATTGAATTTGTGGGGACAAATTCAGATTAAGTGAGGTCTGCCCAGCGTTTTATGAGGTGGAATGCCGGCCAAGCAAAATATGTTTGCAGGGGAAGGGATTCGAACCCTCGAACGGACTAACCGACTAGACCCTGAATCTAGCGCCTTTGACCACTTGGCTACCCCTGCTCGGCTTTTTATCCTTGTTTTGCTCCGGAGCAAAAACCCGCACCAAAAAACGCGCTTCTGCTCCGGCTTTTTTGTTTTTCTGCAGCAGCAGATTTCACTTTCCCGAAAACAAGAAAGCGAAGAATAAATAGAATAGGTTTTCTTTAAAAACCTGTTACTTACTGAGGCGGTCCCTTAGTTTTCCGCTTGTTTCCTCAGCCCCCGCAGCTTTTCTGGTCATCTTCCCCTCAGGCCCCTCATACCTTCCGACAAGGTTATTGTTCTTGTCGTAAATGTCTATCCACCCAATTAGTGTTCCACGCTCTTTTGAGAGTTTCTGTATCAGAGGCCAGATATTTCTCCCGTCCCTCTCATATATATCGCTCCAGTTCATAAGGTATGATTTTTTTGTTTTAGGGTCAAAGGCGGTTACAACAACATGCCCCTGCCCTGAGTAAGCTATGCCCAGGGGGTTTGCTTCCAGCCCCCCTCTTCTCAGCAGTTCGGCCTGCAATATGGAAATGTTTGCACATGTTCCTGCACCCACACCCCCCATCTCACCAGTTTCTATGTATTCTCTGAGGGCTCCATAGACATCATCTGTGCTGAGTTTTGAGAGCTTTTCTGTAGTGTCTGCAAATGCACCACCCTCATCCATTTTTTTTGCTGTTTCAGTGTCTGCCCCCTCCAGAGCTTTCCTCCCCAGTTTGTAAACTGCATAAAGCAAATCATATGTAGATAGATTTTCATATTTGCTTGCAAATTCATCAAAAGTTTCTGAATCCCTCAGGGCAGAGGCAAAATTTTCTGCTGCTTGCTGATAATCCCCCTCTCCTTCCAAATCAATAATCCGGGCCCTGCCCTCACCCAGTTCTTCATCAAAAGTCTGCTCCCCCTCTACTGCAAACTGTTTGTGTTTTCCACCAAATCTGAAGCGCATCCCCACAGTCAGTTCATCAGGCAGCATGGCATCCCTTTTTGCACCTTTCACATATACCTCAGGGGCAAAATGCTCTGATTCTGAGCGTATTATGAACTCTCCCCCCTTCTCCAGTTTGCTGAAAAAGCCCATCAGTTCTATTTCTGTCGGGTGCAGGTCCATAATAACCCCGGCCTTTGTTTTTTTATGGTGCGGGGCAAGGACTTCCATTTTTGCAGAGCCGGGTTTCTTCCCTCCTGCAAGTACTTCTTCTATTGCATAAACAGTTATTTTGCCATAGCTTGCAGAAGTCCCAAACCCTGCTTTCAGGGGCTCAAGGTATGCCCCCCAGAGGCCAGTGTCTATGTCAAGATTCATTTCTGCACCCAATTTCATGCTAAATCCATTTGCCTCCTCTGGACCTATTGGCTCCCAGACCACCCCTGCATCAGAATATATCCTTAATTCGCTTCCCTTTGCCAATTCTCTTCCCCGGAATGCGGTAAAATTTATGGTGGAGTAAAAATCCCAATCTTCTGTTGCTTTTTCAACACCTAGCCTTCCCCCCAAGAATGGCATCTCCCCCATCATCTGGTGAAGTATTGCGCCCCCCCGTATGCCCAGGAATACAGGCCCCATCTCCGTAAGCCGCAGTTCTCCACCTACGACGTCCCCTGCACTGCTGAATCCTGCCCGGAAAAGCTCTGCCTCTATGTGTTCTACAAACCAGTTTTTTTCAACTTTAACCGGAACAGTTCCAAGTTTTTTAGGAGTTTCTGCTTTCTGCACAGGTTCGGGCGGTCCCTCAACCTCCCGTTTCTTTTTTTGGGCCATTTAACCAATATCTCATCAGAGCTTATTATTGTTTTTGCTTTATACTCCCACAGTGTTGGTATCTTTTATCTCAGTAAGCCTTTCCTGCAGACGGACAGTCCAGGAATACATTGGTATCTCCTCCCAGTTTTCCACCACATTTTTCCCACCGGAGAATTTTATGTAATTCTGTTTTATGTTTTTTTGGAGCCTGCCAATTCCCCCACCTATTTCTTCTGCGTGTTTTTCGAATTCCTCCTGACTTTCGCTAAACTGAATCCTTTCTAGGTCATCCAGCTTGTTGTTAATCTGCTTTACCCGCTCTTCAACGAATGTCAACAGGTCCTCTTCCCTCTCAAAACTCCTTTCAGGTTCTCCAGCTTCTTTTTCCTCCATTTTATCACAATGAGGAATCTTGGATTAGCAATAAAAACAGTACAGGTTGGCACAAGGCCCTACCAGAATTAATCAGACACTTCCCCTCATAGTACCGGGAAAATGCGGCCGCCGGGAATTGAACCCGGGCCTCGAAATTGGCAATCTCGAATCATAACCACTAGACTACGGCCGCAAAAGTTGCAATCAAATAGTTATATTGAAAATATTTAAAAACTCAATCCCATCCAACCAGACAGGGCAGGAAAAGCAGCAACAGGAGCAACAATATACCTTTTTAAACATTTACTATCACACATTAATTACTATTGGTGTTATCATGGTCCATAAGCAAGGCGGCAACGGAGGCAACAGGAACGGGAATACTCCCAGGGGCAAGGGGCCCTACGGGGAAAAAGGCCCATTTAGGAAAAAACACCTGACATCTATTCCCGGAGGGAAGCAGGCTTCCCCTGGGAAAATTGAGTTTAGGAAGCACCTCCAGGGAAAGCTAGAAGGGCTGAAACGGGAAGCAAATACCTTCCAAAGAGAGGCAGAACAAGGAACTGCAATGCTTTTGTCCATGGAGCCGCAAATCCAGGAGTTAAACGAAACACTGCAAAACCAGATTGCATACAGTGAGGATTTGCAGTCCCGCCTAGAATCCCCGCTTTCCACTGAAAATAGAGAAGAACTGGAGCGGGAGATGGACTCCTGCTACCACCACCTATCTAAGACTCTTGAAACACTGGAGCAGAAGACATCAGAATACAATGTTGTGGCTGCCCGTATTGATCTGGCTGAAAACAGGCTTCAGGTTAATAGTTCCAGAATTGTCCTTCTGGAGCAGCACCTTGAATTTGCGGGAGGTCCGGTTTTCCCGTATGAAAAAACAGAAGCTGAACCTGAAGATGCATCCGGCCCTGAGAAGCACAACCAGCCCTCCTTTGGCGTAAGCCAAGAAGAGAGATACTATGCAGAGCAGGCAGCGGCAAGGCGCGCAGATCTTGAGAATGAGGCACGCTTAGAAGAAGGGATGCCCAAAAAGAAGAAACCAGGCAAATCTGCAGATTTCATTCCAAGCATTTCTGCTCTAAGGGCCATTAAATCAGCATCCCCGCAATTTTCAAAATTCATGGAGAAGCCTGTGAGATATGCCCTCGGCCTGGTATTCAAAGGCCCTGGAAGGATAATCAAACTGGGCCTTTTGGGAGTCGCAGGCATAGCCGGGGTTTCAGGATGGGGTGCAGGAAACAATGCGCTCAAAAATCCCGGGTCTGCAACCTGGTCTAGCTTTGGAAAAAACCTTTGGGATAACAGTGTTGAGAACCTCAAGGCAGTCCGGGACTTATCATTTGATGGAGCAAATTTCATTTATAATCACGCATTTGAGGTTTCCTGTGGCCTCGGAGCCTTCTGGACAGCAACCGGGGTTTTCCAGCCTACACCCAGCAAAAAATTAAAGAGGATGTCATTGGGCACGGCAATCATGGCCACCTCAACTGCGGCCATGGACATGTTCCACAACGCAACTACCGGGGCCCGCAATATGCTTGAGGTGGTGGATTTCAGCGACAGCCTCACGCTTGCTGCAGTTTCAACTGTATCCTACGTGGCTTCAAAGTGCGTCCCGGATACAGAGATGCCTGAAGGAAAAGTGGGCAACGCGCTAAAGGCAATTCCCAGTTACCTCGGCAAGGGGATTGCCTGGCCGTTTAGGAAGATTGCAAAAGGGATTAGATATGGGGCAGCAGCTGCAGGCCGGGGAATTGCCTGCTCAGCAAAAAAAATTACAGAAACGGCTGCAGATCTGGGTTCACGGGTGTTTGAAAAGTTGAAGGATGTTTCGCCCACACAGCAGATGCCCGCATCCATGGCTCCCACACCCAGACAGGCACCAGATAATCAGCAAGGCAGCTCTGGAGAAGAGGAACCACTCCCTGCAACAGAGGAGATGCCCCAGCCCGGTGCTGGCGGTTTCATTACAAACCCGGAGAACATGGAGTACGCTTATGAAGATGGGCCCTCTATCCGGGGATTGATGGAGATTCCCCTTGATAATGAGGATTAGGCTCCTGCCCATTTCTTATTGCTTTTCTTTTAATTACATTTTATGCGTGTCCAGATTGTGGGCGCCGGCCCCTCAGGCTCTGTTTCTGCGGTTTCCGCCCTTCGTGAAGGGCACAATGTCTGCCTTTATGAAGAGCACGAAAAGGCAGGGTTTCCGGTTAACTGCTCAGGGCTTATTTCAAAAGAGGGGCTAAGCTCTCTCTCAGATATCGTAGATTTTCGCAGGCACACCATAAATAGGATAAAAGGGGCGGTGATTGATTGTGCCGGTTCCCGCCTCCTAGTCGATTCAGGAAGGGATATTGCTTATGTGCTTGACAGGGCATCCTTTGATGGTGCGCTTGCCCAAAAAGCTGAGGAGGAAGGCGCAAAACTTTTTTTCGGCAAACGCATTACCTCATTTCCCAAAGGCAACCTGATAGGTGCAGATGGCCCCCTTTCTTCTGTTGCCTCCGGGTTTGGTTTTCCCGGGATAAGCAGGTTTGTTGGCACTTCACAATGCAGGGTAAGGTATGATGGGGAGATGCCCGATCATGTGAGGGTTTTTCTCTCAAACGAGATGTTTCCTGGTTTTTTTGCCTGGATGATACCTCAGAACGAGGAAGAGGCCGAAGCAGGCGCCGGCTGTGTCCTTCCCGGAAATTCAGACCGGGCGCTAAATGCCCTCTCAAAATACACAGGAATCCTTTTCCCAAAAGAGAGAAAGCACTCAATTATCCCAGTGGCAAGGCGCCACAGGACTGCACTTTCTTCTGGTTCCAGAAATGTGTTGCTTGTCGGGGATGCAGCAGGACAGGTTAAGTCCACTACAGGGGGCGGGGTTGTTTTTGGGACTTCCTGCGCAAGGATAGCCGGAAGGCTTGCAGGCAGACCTAATGAATACGAAGAAAGATGGAGGGCCGCCCACGCGAAGGACCTTGACGCCCACTACCACATCCACTATGCCCTTGGAAGGCTGAGCGGAGATTCCCTCAGAGCTCTCGCATCTGTTTCTTCTGCTTTCAGGATAGAGGAGTTTCTCAAAAAAGAGGGGAACATGGACAGACCGACAAAAATGCTTGGCCCAAACCTGCTTCTCCACCCCCTGCGCTCCCTTCTGCAAAAATAAGCAATTAAAACCTTGTGCTCTAATTCTATCCAAACGGTGGTCCCAGAATGTTCCAGCAAAAAAGAGAGGAAAGAGTAAAACAAAGCCCCCTTGTTTTGCCCATGGAAACAGAGGCAGCACCGCCTTTCCACCAGGATGATTATGAGGAACTGCATCCAAAACACAAGGAGCAGAGCGTATTTACTTACATCCCATTTATTCGCAGTAATTTTAACGGAGAAAAGGAGGATTTTGACCGGCTTTCCCAGGAGCAGAGGTTCCAGCTTTACGAGAAGGCTATGCTGGGGCATGTTTCCAACATGTGGGATGAAATAGAAAGGATAAAATCTAGGAAAAAAGCCCAGAATAAGATAAAGCGCTCCAGCAGCAAGAAAATAAGCGAAGTAATGGAGATGGTGGAATCCAACCCCAACCTCAGGGCCGAAGACATGGTACATATCCTTCCCAAGAAAGTTTTCTCCAAGCTCATGCTTTATGTCAAGTATGCAGGAAACAACCGCGATTCCATCCGAAGGTTCTTTGAGAACATGGAAAAATGAAACTTTTTTTGCCTGCAAGCTCCGGGCACTTGGAGTGCAGAGCCTCCGGAGGGATTTGAACCCTCGACCTACCGCTTACGAAGCGGCCACTCTACCAGCTGAGCTACGGAGGCGCGCCAGGAGCAGGATTTGAACCTGCAATCCCTTGCGGGACTCGTTTTCGAGACGAGCACGATCACCGGGTTCTGTCATCCTGGCTTTGAAGTTTCTTAAGTTTCTTCGTGTGATTTAGACCTATTCTCCTTAAAAAGTTGTATCTGTTACTGGCCTAAAACCGAACAACTAGCAGAACAAGGAGAAAAATTGCGACCGCCGGGGTTCGAACCCGGGTCATTGGCTTGGAAGGCCAAGATCCTACCACTAGACTACGGTCGCTAACAGGGATTATTTCTAATTTAGTTCAATTTTTAAACGTTGCACAATAATATCCTCTCACATTTTTTGGTGCATTCCAATGATTCCGAATATTTACAAGGGGGACTATCGCCTGCTGACTATACTCCCTGCAATACTTATACTAATCTCCCTAATTCTAATTCCCAACCTTAAATTTGGTGTGGACTTCAGGGGAGGCACCCTAATAACCCTCCAGCTAACCGGGAATCTTGATGCAGATGCCCTGAAGTCTGATTTGCTTGCCCAGGGATTTGATGCAGAAGTAAAAGTTTTTGAGGGAAGCATGGGAAGAACCGCGGAGGTAGAAGTTTCCCAGACAGAAGATATGCTTGAGGCCGATTCCCTCAAGGAAGAGTTCAACACCCTTATTGATGAAGTTTCCATACTCCAGGCCCAATCCTATGATGAGCCTTCTGTTGAACCCGAATACCAGGAGAAG
Source organism: Microcaldota archaeon (assembly GCA_014727925.1). Classification (GTDB taxonomy): domain Archaea; phylum Micrarchaeota; class Micrarchaeia; order Anstonellales; family Bilamarchaeaceae; genus CAIKOA01. Next base: position 22,275 of record WJMN01000034.1, on the reverse strand, counting down.
AAGGATGAGCTCCACCATAAAGCCGACAGAATGTTTGAGCTTGCCGGTTCAAATACCAAAGCGGAGCTCCAGCCCAATCTCAACCAGCTGAAGAAACAATTTTCCGATGCATACCTGCAGGTTTACAGCAGAAACACAGAAAGAATAATAGATATTGTTTCGGAGCATGCAGAATACTCAAGCTATTCAACCGAAACTGTGAGCCCTGCTCTTAGCCTGCATTTCATAGACCAGGCGGGCATGGTGGTGTTCTATTCTGCAATAATCAGCGTAATTCTTGTTTTCTTCTTTTTCCGTGCACCTGTGCCAAGCCTGGCAGTGCTGGTGGGAGCCTTCAGCGATATAGTGATTGCACTGGGTGCGATGAGCCTTTTTGGAATACCTCTTTCCCTGCCTTCATTTGCCGCACTCCTGATGCTCATAGGTTATTCTCTGGATACAGATATCCTGCTTACCATGAGGATCCTGAAGAGGAGGGGGGACCCGAGGGAAAATGCATTTGATGCAATGAAGACAGGAATGACTATGAGCCTGACTGCGATAATTGCTTTCTCCGCACTTTTCATACTTGCGGCATTAACCCATATTTCAACCTATTATGAAATATCATCTGTTGCCCTTGCAGGCCTGGTGGGCGACCTTTTTGCAACCTGGGGAATCAACGCAGTGATGGTTCTCTATTATAAGGAAAAGAAGGGATAAAATGATAAACCACAAATACATCCTCGGAATCCTGTTCCTGCTTTTTGCAGCAGGAGTCATATTCTATTCATCATATGCAGGCCTGATCATAATCTTTTCCCTGATAATATTTGGGGCTCTCTCTAGCTACTGGAAGGAGAGGGACCTCAAGCTGCTTGCCCTTGCATCCATAGTCCTGCTTGCACTGCTTAATATGGGTCTAAACGGGATGAAGTTCGGAATTGACTTCAGCGGGGGCACACGGATTCCTGTAATACTAGAATCTCCTGCTTCCCAGTCTACTATGAATGAGATGGTGGACATAATCAAGAAGCGGGCCTCCACATTTGGCCTCACAGAAGTAAAAGTCAGGGCAGTCGGGGAATCCCAGATAAATGTTGAAGTCCCGAGCGGAGACCCCGCTCTTATTGATTCGGTAGAAGGGCTTCTTTCCCACCAGGGCGTTTTCCAGGGAGTTGTTGATGGGCATACAGCCCTCTCCGGTGATGCAATACTTCCCGGTACTATCCAGTCTGTTCCATCCGGTTACTTAAGCAGGGGCTCTGACTGGGGTGTGCAGTTTTCGGTTACCCGAGAAGGAGCAGAGCATTTTGCTTCCACAGCTGAAGGCAAGGCTAATTACCCATTATATATGTATCTGGATAGGCCATCAAATGCGATTGTTTTGCTCAGCTGGGAAGAGGCAAGCAGCGAGGTAGAGGTAAAGGACCGCCAGCTGGTCAGCTCTGCGTTTTCAAAGGCCCTGGAGCTTGAAGACGAAAACATAACTGCATATATTCTTGATGAACTGGAGATTTCAGAACTGGAGCCCCGCTCCAATGAAACAAAAGCGATAGTTTCCCAGTCTCTTGAGCCGGAAGTAGGGCAGGAGCTTGAAGGGCAGGGCTTTGAGCTTATGGTTGTGGATGACGAAGAGATAGCCCCTGCCATAACCCAGACCGGGACAGGAGAGTTCATAGTCAGTGAATGGAAGGCTGTGGGGTTGCTCTCCTCACCTGTTCTCAACCCAAGCGTAACAGTGGGGACCCCCAACTATGGGTATGTGATAAGTGGGGGTGCAGAAGGAACAGGAAGCCAGAAGCAGATGGATGCCTATGAAAAATCCAAGAGCATAGAATCTATTCTTAAGGGAGGGGCACTCCCTATCCAGATATCCACAGGCAGCAAAACCACCATACCCGCCCCACTTGGAAAGGAATTTCTTAATCTCAGCATGATCGGGATTTTCATAGCCCTTGTGGCAATTTCCATATTTGTATCTCTCAGGTACCGAAAAACAAACATCCTGCTGCCGATAATTGCAATAAGTGTTTCTGAACTCCTCATCCTGCTCTCAATACTTGGTTCATTCACCATAGACCTTGCTGCAATGGCAGGAATAATTGCTGCAATAGGTGTCGGGGTAGATGCCCAGATTGTAATTACTGATGAGCTGATGAAGAAGAACCAGGGCAGCAAACAGGACCGCCTTGAGAAGGCATTTGACATAATCACCACAAATGTAACTGTGGCCATATTTGCAATGGTCCCACTGCTCTTCTCAGGAATGGTTGAGGTAATAGGTTTTGCAATCTCCACCATCATGGGTTCGCTTCTGGGGCTGCTGATCTCAAGGCCCGCATATGCCGCACTTGTAGAGGATATTGCGGAGGATTAGGTTCCTTTATTTTCTCCTTACCACCGATTCATAAACTTTCAGTGTTTTTTCAGCCATCGCTTTCCAGGAATACTTTTCCTTAACTACTTCCTGCGCCCTTTCCACAATTTCAGCAAACTCTTCCTCGTTTTCTATAAAATAATTCAGCCGGTTAATCAATCCTTCCTCATCAGGAAAAAGGAATTTCTCTGCGTTTTCACCATATACTTCCCGAAACAGCTCAGGTGCCTGGCCCACAGGAGTGGAAAACATGGGCCTGCCCGAAGCCATTGCCTCCAGCCAGACCAGGGAAAATCCTTCATATCTGCTGGGGAGCACAATAGCTTTGGAATAGCAGTAAACCCTAGGCATCTCTTCAGGTTCTACCCTGGTAAATTCCGCATCCACCCCAAGGTTTTCCGCAAGTTCCACCAGTCCAGGTCTTTCGCCCTCATCATTTCCCGCAACCAGCAGCTTTTCCTTTTTCCCCATCTTCCCCATTGCATTTATCAGCATCCCAACCCGCTTGTCTTTGTCAAGCCTCCCCACATAGGTTATGTATTCCCCCTCTGTAAATGGGGGGCATTGAAACTCATTTGTGTCAACCCCGTTTGGAATATAAACCAGCTTGTTTTTGTTGGTCTGCCCCTGCAGAAAGTATTTTGCCTCTCTTGAAACAACAATTATTTTTTTTGCCCTCCACAGCACCACCCTTGCAACAGTATTCCTGTAAATCCACTGGGCAATCCTGCCCAGCCCGCTAAGCTGGGGATATCCATGAACTGTAAATACAAACGGCTTCCCGGTGATTATGGAGGCTAGGGCTGTACAGAATGGCATCAGCGACCCATACCCATGTGAAACATAAACATCTGTGTCTTCCATCGCAAGCTTAAGCCCGAGAAAAGGGACCCATATCACTGATGAAAAGAAGGGAAATCTCAGCCCCCAGTGGCTTTTTACAGCAAATTTTTCCTGCTTTTTGCTCTCTACTGTGGTATGGACCACAACATCCTCTCCCATCTTGCTTAGGTATCCGGATAATTCATAGGTGTGCCTTTCAACCCCGCCTATTTCCGGGGGAAAAGAATGCACCGCCTGTGTTATTTTCATATAATCCCTTCAGGCCAGAAAACCCTCACTCCTCAATAGTTATGCTGTATTCATTTCCGTTGAAAGTCACTTTTGCAGATTCCCCTTCATAGTTGGGATAAACTTCTATCCCCCTGAGTTCTGCCTTGTTGAATACTGTCTGCCTGGTGTTTGTCCAGTCCTTTGAGCTGCCGCTGATTATTACTGCTTCAGGCTCCAGCTTGTCAAAGAAGAAGTCAAGGCTGCTCAGGCCCTCACTCATCCCGTGCCAGGGCATCTGGACCACTTCGCAGGGCGCAGAGTCCATAAGTATCTGGGTCTGTGCACTCCCATCTATATCTGAAGTCAGGAGGGTGCAGAACCCCCTGTCCTCCAGCCTCAGCACGATTGCATCATTGTCAGAATCAAAGAATCTCTCGTTTCCGAGCAGGGGGTTCCTCACCAGCATCCGTATCCCGTTGAAGGTGCGCTCATCTCCCCGGCCCAGGTACTTTACCCCGTTTTCCGCGCCCAGGGATTCAAGCATTTGCCCATATCCTTCCGAACCCTCTGCAGGCCTCCACACTTCCCCAATTCTGAAGTTTTCTCCTATGTATCCAAGCCCCCCCTCATGCTCAGGGTCTTCATGTGTAGATACAAGCACTTCAATGTCATCTACTCCTTTTTCAAAAAGAAAATTCACAACTTCGTGCTTTTTTGCATCTGCACCCCCATCAATAACCATGTCAAAATCCCCCTTTTTCACAAGTATCGCGTCCCCCTGGATATCCCCATATCCTACGTTGATGAAGTAAATAAACAGGTTCCCATTTACGTCTTCTGAATATTCGATTGCAGGGGTAGTTTCCACGTCTTCCCCATTTCCTCCAGTGCCTGACGCAGCCTGTGAGCTGCTTCCTTCCTGGATATCCAGGTATTCCTGGGTGCCTCCGTTTTCCACTTCCCCTCCGTTTTCCCCCCATACTTTTTCACCCTCGTTTTCACTCTCTGAAGGGCAACCTGCAATAAACACAAAAGCCACAAACAACACAAGCATTTTTTTCAGCATTTTTTCACCATCAACATACCTTTTTTATTCCCATATTATTTTTGCCCGGGCATTTTCCAGCTGGATTCTTGCAACATCCTGCTTTTTCCGGAATTCAGGAATCAGCGCAGAAGAGAAATGCAGGTGCCCGGTTTCAGTGTATATCTCCTCCATTCTTGAAAAATATTCTTCTGCGTTTTCCTTTTTTCCCTTGCGGAGGCTCTCAAGCATCAGGCGCTTCAGCTCCCCCATGCAGTCTAGGATTCCCAGGAGGTAGGCATCCGGCCCGACCCCCATTTCCTGATGTCCTGGGACATCTTCCGCTTTGTATATTGCGATGAGCGATAGGGCTTCTACGTATTCCTGCTCAGAATGCTTTGCCCTGCTTTTTGGAATTTCAGGGAGGAAAGAGAACTTCTCCTTTGCCCTTGAAACATATTCTTCTGCTTTTTCTATATCACCCTTGTGCACTTCCTTTATCGCCTTTGCACATAACCTTACAATCCCCCTCTCTTCTCTGAGGTATGAGTCCAGTGCCTTTTCCCTTTCAAGCAGGATTTCCTCAACTTTTTCAATATCCACTCAATCCATTCCTCCCATTATCCACTTTCAATCGCCCTGATTTTAATTCTTACTGATGATGTAGCACCCATGCCAGAACTCCCGGAAGTTGAGCAGTATTGTAGGCAGTGCTCCAGAGTTGCCCTGGGAAAGAAGATTGAAACAGTGAAAACAGGGAGCAGCAGGGTGCTTGAAGTATCAGAGAGCACCCTCCGCAGACACCTCCTCCGCAACAACATTGAATCCTGCAGCCGCCATGGAAAATACCTTTTCCTGAATATAAATGATGGCTATGTTCTCTCCCTGCACTTTGGCATGAGCGGCTATCTTGATTACATTAAAGAAGGATTGCCGGAACATACCCACCTTGCCCTGCTCTTTTCTTCTGGAAAAAAACTTGCTTACATATCTATGAGGAAGTTTGGCAGGGTTTCAATAGCCGAATCTATTGATTCTTTTGTTGAGAAAAAGGGACTTGGCCCCGATGCCCTTGAAATCGGCAAGGATGAGTTCGCTGAAAGAATTGGCGGATACAGAGGGAGCATAAAGGGCGCGCTTATGGACCAGGGGCTGGTTGCAGGGCTCGGAAATGTTTATTCGGATGAGATTCTTTACCAGGAAGGTCTGCTTCCCGGAAAGAAGGCCAGGCATCTGGACAAGAGCAAACTTGATAAGATGTATTCTGCAATGAAAAGAATCCTGAAGACCGCAATAAGGCATAAGGGAGAGAGGAAAAAATTCCCGGACCGCTATCTTGCAGGAAGGAGGGAAGTGGGAACCCCCTGCGGCATCTGCAATGGAAAGATAAAGAAGAAAACCCATCTTGGAAGGCCCACCTACTTCTGCCCCGGCCACCAGAAATAGCATAGGAAAACCGGGAAAGCAATTTAAACCCCCCCACAGAAAATGAACGGGGAACAAATGGACATTGAATATTTCTTTCTCATGATTGGTGCAGTCCTCCTCACTGGTTTCCTGGGCCGACTTTTTCGGCAGAGGACACAGATACCCGAATCGCTGCTGCTAATTTCTCTGGGCCTTGTGCTCGGCCCGCTTACGGGGGTTGTGCCAGGGGAAGCCCTGATGGAATTCGTTCCGGTGGTTTCAGTTGCTGCCATGGTAACCATCCTTGTTGAGGCTGGGATAGGCTTTGATGTTTCTGCACTTAAGTCTGCACTGGAAACAGCAGTTGCATTTACCCTTATGGTTGCAGCTTCCACAACAATTCTAATTTCTCTCCTTTTGGTATATGTTTATGGATGGCCGCTTCTGCATGCAGTGCTCCTGGGGCTCATCTGCAGCGGCACCACAACCATAACCACCATGGCCCTTCTTGAAGGGATGAAAGTCGGGGACAAGCTCCGGAGGCTCATACTCCTTGAAACGATAATCAATGATTTCACCCTGATACTTGGCACATTTATTATAGTGGAGTTCATGAAGGTCAGCGGGTTTGGCATGGAGGCGGGGCTGAAAACAGCATTTTCCGAGCTTTCTGTTGCAATTTTTCTCGGGCTTGCATTTGGATTTTTGTGGAGGAGGGTGCTCAAGGATTTCAACCGGGAGCGTGCCCTGAACTATATCTCTACTATAGGCTTCTGCTTTGTCCTCTACTATATTGCTGCATACCTCGGGGGAAACTCAATAATTGCAATATTCACTTTCAGCCTCTTCCTGGGCAACTACCACAAGATATATGACCTGATAAAGCGGCCCATAAAAAAGGAGGAGAGGAAATCATTTCAGGATGTTCTGGACTCCATCCATTCAGTGGAAACGGACTTTACCTTCTTCATAGCATCCTTCTTTTTCGTGCTGCTTGGGCTTACCCTGAATCCTGCCCTGCTGCAGACAGTTTCAGTGTTCCTGATAGGCGGAATCCTCGCACTCATCCTTGTATCCCGGCTGCTATCTTCCCAGGTCCTCTCCTGGATGGACTCTTATTTTTCCCAGTATCGCGGTCTCATAACCGTGATGATTCCCAGGGGTTACGTTGCCGCAGTGCTTGCATTTGTCCCTGCACAAGAGGGAATTGAGATTCCCCTGCTCAGCGACATCATAGTGGTCATGGTTGTTGTCACTACAATACTAGCAATCATCGGAAGCGCATTCTACGCCAGGTATTATGGGAGGAAAAAAGATTGAGCTTCAGGAGGTTTTTATAATATTGCTGTGGAAACCCCACCATGATTGTCCTGAACCTTAAGAATTACGAGGAAACTTACAGGAGGATTGACCTTCTGGTGGATTCAGCGAGAGAGGCAATGCAGACCACGGGGGTCCGCGTGGTGGTTGTGCCCCCATGTACTCATCTCTCCCGTGCCCGCTATGCAAACAAGGAGGTGTTTGCCCAGCATGTGAGCCCAGTTGAGCCGGGTTCCCATACTGGGGAGGTACTTCCCGAGGCAGTCAAGGACCTGCGCATAAAGGGCTCCATGATTAATCATTCTGAAAAGCGCTGCCCCGAACTGGTTAAAGATGCAGTAAAGCGGCTCAAGAAGCTCAACCTAGAATCTCTTGTGTGCGCGGAGAGCCCGGAAGAATGCAAAAAGTTTGCGAGATACCGCCCAAGCTTCATAGCAATAGAGCCGCCTGAACTGATCGGCTCAGGCAAGAGCATTTCCAGCAAGAAGCCCAAGGTGATATCCGAGTCCCTTGATGCAGTCCACTCAGTTAGCACGGAAATCCCCTTACTGGTGGGCGCAGGGGTAAGCACACCCAAGGATGTTGAAAAAGGTCTTGCACTCGGAGCTTCAGGAGTATTGCTTGCATCTGCTTTTGTCAAGGCAAATGAGCCCTTAAAATTCCTCCAGAAGCTTGCAAAGCCATTTGAGAAGTTCATGTAGGGGCTGTATTTAATTGTGGTTTATTGTGGATATATTTATAAACCTTTCTGCGCCCTAATACACCATGTCAAAAAAAGGTTCCTCTAACGGCCCCAGGGTTTCCATAGGTTTTCTCGCTCTTGTCGGAGACCTGGCCAAAGAAAGGCGCGAAAGAGAAGGGCGCAGGTGTGAGCAGACCCCTAACTCTTCCCAGGGGCGCCCTTCACCCCAAACCCCATTTACTGCTTCAAAGCCCAAAAGCGAGGAACAACCGATTCCACAGCCTATTCCCCGGGTTCGGGTGCCCGATGGAGAATTTAGGGGGGAAGGGGGAGAAAGGCGCACAGCTTTGCTTCCTGGTTCTCCCCCTGAAGAGATATCCTCCAGCTATCCGCCCCGGGAAGGGGAAGAGATAACTGCTCGGACCAGGGAGCGATTTGACAGCATGACCCCTGAAGAAAGGCGGGCAGAAGAACCGCTTTCCGGAGTTGAATTCAGGAAAGAAAGCACAGTTATGAGCAGGGTAGAAGAGCTGAAACTCCGGACACCGGTACGTTTCCAAGAATACATAGATAATGCAATGGAAATACTTGCCTCCAATTATGAAGGTATTGATTCCCTTATTGACAAGATGGTTGCAGAGAGGCGCTGGAAGTGGGGGAGGGAAGAGCGCATTATCCAGTCTGCAGGCCTTGCAATGGGAGACATAAGCCATATTTTTGAGAAGATGGTGAAAGACGAGGCTATAAGGCGCTACAAGAACCGGAAAGAATATTCCAAGAAAGGAGTAGTGACTCCTGAAGAAGTTGAGCGTGATTTTCTTTTCACAGTTATTAGTTCCTATAAAGAAAATGAAAGCAAGGAAATGTGCCTTTTTGATGCATGGGCTAAATGCGTTTCCTTCATGGTCCTAGGCAAAAGGCGTTCAAAGGACCTGTTCTACGCACTTGATCACCCTGAGATCTCACGCCCTTATGAGAAGCTTGGCGGGATGGAAGCTCTTGGTGTTTATGTGGGGCTTGAGCTTCCTGACCTGGACAAGATTGAGAGAACCGCCAAGCAGATGGGCAGGTCTCCTAGTTCCCTTTCCTCAAGCCATATCGGCCCGGTGTTCCAGCTTGCGGTTGAGGCCCACCTTACACACCTGATAAAATGGATTCAGAAGGCAGCACTCCTCTGGCCGGGAGACGAAAGAGTAGTGGAGGGATTTGAGCGCTTTGTGAGGGATGAACTTAAAGATTTCCAGAATTCTGTTTCAGAAGCCGGATTTACTGCAGAGATGTTTTTCCAGCTTCTCCAGCGGGAAAGGCACGATGGGCTCCGTGATGAGACTCCCCTCCAGGAAATATTTGAGAAAGCCGCAACCGGGCCAGGCCGCCTTGTGTATGGCTACCAGGATGACGTGTTTGACGCCCTAGAGTCAATACTTGACTACATGTACCTCCTAAGAGAAAACAGTGAGGCAAAGAAACTGTTCATAAACCACTTCCTTGCAAATTACCCCCTAGAAAGCAATGGGGGAACATTCTACAAAATATTTGGGATGAGCCTTTTTATGGACAGGAAGGACATGGAGAACCACCCCCATACGATAGCAGCTTTTCGCACAGATGATGACCACCTGATAAAATACCATGTTGAAGAAGTTCTGCGCAGACTTGAGGGGAGGGCAAGGAGCAGCACACTAGTTGATTTGAACCAGGATGACCTGGAGGCCGCATTCAGCGAAATGGATGACAGCGATTCATTCTAGCCCCTGAATCTAGGCCGCCTGCTGAGATTTTTTGAGAGAGACAGAACTTCAAAGGGCATTCCCTGGGTTTTTCCTTCCACAATGCTCCTAAGCTCAATTCCGCCCATCTCTTTTTTCTCTCCGGTTTCCCTTATTGAAACCGATACCTTTCCGCTTTCTACTTCATTATCCCCGATTACTGCAGTATAGGGGATCCATTCTTTCTGGGCCCCCCGTATCTTCTTTCCCAAGGTTTCCTGTGTATCGTCTATGTCCGCACGCACGCTTTCCCCGAGCTGCCTAAGCAATTCCCGGGCAAAATCCAGGTGCTTTTCTGAGATCGGAATTATCCTTACCTGCGTTGGGCAGAGCCACAGGGGGAGCATTGCCTTTTCCCCCCGTTGCATCTTGATTGCCTCTTTTTCAAGAAGAGCATATATTACTCTCTCTATGCTTCCGGATATTGATGCATGGGTCAGCAATGGGCGTTTCTTTTCCCCGTCCTCATCTATGAAGGATATATCATAAGTTTCTGCATTTTCCACATCTATCTGCACAGTGGTCAGCGCGCTTGCCTTGTCCATCGCATCCACAAAGTTGAATTCAAATTTGGTAATAAAATATGCATACCTCCCATCAAAAATCTCAAGCAATATGGGCTTCCCTATTTTCTCCACAAGGGAGGCATACCATTCTTTGTTCTCTTCATAAAACTCCCTGAGCACTCTGAAGCCTACTTCGCTCCCACTGAGCAGCCCTACTCCTTCCAGCCAGTCCATGCTTATTTCAAGCTGTTGCTCAAGCTCTTTTTTTGCCTGGTCCATGTCCTTGAGGAATGCGTGCATATCGGGCATGGTGAAGCCCCTGAGCCTCTTTAACCCGGCAAGCTCACCTGTTTGTTCCCGCCTGAAAGAGTACTTGGTAAGCTCGAACATGCGCATGGGGAGCTGCCTGTGGCTGAAGACCATGTCCTGGGCCATCAGGAACTGCCCGAAGCAGGCGGCAAACCTCAAAAAGAATTCTTTATTCTCGCTTTTGACTACGTATTGCCTTGCCGGGAACCTGTTAAGGTAGGCTTTTAGCGCAGGGTGTTCATAGTCATAGAGAATAGGGGTTTCAACTTCCATTGCCCCATACCCAACGCAAAAATCGGTTATTGATTTTTCCAATAATTTTTTTATGAGCCGCCCCTTTGGGTACCAGCGGAAGTTGCCCGGGTCTGTCCCTTCTTCATAATCCACCAGTTCCTGCTCCTGCATCAGCTTTATGTGCGGGGGCTCCTTCTCGTATGCCCTTGTTTTCTTTGTTTCATAGGTTGCGAATTTCTTTAGGTTTTCATGGCCCGAAAAATCAAATTCCTCCACCGGCACCAGCCCTTTCCCCGGTGCAAGTATGTGAAAACTGTTTTCTATCTTTTCCTCTGCCTTTGCAGATTCGGATATGCTGACTTCATCCTTTTTCTCTGCGCTGAATACCCGGGAAAGTTCGCTTAGGGGGTGGCCAGGGCAGGAAACCCGGAATTTCTTGTACCACCCGAAAGGAGAGCGCATCACTTCAAACTCCTTCTCCTCAAGAGCTTCCTCCATCTTTTTTATGAGTGAAATTGCCTCCTTTGGCGAGGATGGCGTTGAGCCCATCAGCAGATGGGCATAAGGGTACAGCATAACCTTCTTTGTTCCTACCTTTCCTGCAACATCCTCAATATCCCTGACTGCTTTTTCTGAAAGCTCATCTGTTTTTCCTTCGTCTCCTTCTTCCACCGCAATCCTCACCCAGAGCGCATTTTCCATCTCCCCCTTTTTCATCTCGTCAGGAATCTCTTCTGCAAGCTTTGTTTTTTTGGTTGCTTCATATGATATTTTTTCTGCGTGCACAATCAGCTCTTTCATGAAAATTACCCGAAACTACTTACTTTGGATATAATTAAAACTCCTCTGCCCCCACGCCCTCACAATATTTATATTATTTGCATTATTACCTTTATTTATGTCCAAAATCAAAACACTTTTTTTCCTTGTCCTGGCAGCGGGCTTTGTGTTTTCCCTTACCCCGCTAAACAGCTGCCAGAACCTGAGCACTTCCGGCGAAACATATATACTGAATGTTAATCTGGACAATGTGGGGGGCCGCTGTTTCAATATTACAAATAACAGCATTACCTTTGCCTGCAACGGAAACCACATAGACGGCACAGGTGCAGGAGGGGGAACTGCGATATATAACAGCGGCTATAACGGAACCACGATTGAGAACTGCACAATAGAGGAGTTTGAAAACGGGATACATTTCGCCAGCACATTCAACACCTCCCTAAGCAATATTTCTGTTTCTTCAATAAACAGCGAGGGGCTTTATTTCGACCAGGCCTACGGAGTCAGTCTGGACGGCTTTGAAGGAACGGGGGGAAACGGAAAGCTCGCCTACTTTACTAATTCCGAAAACATAAGCGTATCAAATCTTTATTTCTACAATGCGGACACGGGGATACAGGTTGAGGATTCATACAACCTCACAATCCGGGATGTTGAAGCGGCAAACCTCTCAGGTGCAACAGACAGGGGAACCGGAATTCTTGTGAAGGGGGTGAACCTCTGCGAGGTTTCAGACATAAATATTTACAATACATCCTCCCTTGCCGTTTACCTCTGGAACATAAGCGACTGCGACCTGCACGATGTGGTTGCGGACTATGGTTCTTATTCTCCGGGAACGGACGGGTTTGTTTCTGTCCATGGGCCCCTGGGCTATTTTGACCCGGCCCCTAACACCAACGTGTGGAATATTGAGGCAAGCCGCTCTTATGCAAACGCAACCAATCTCTCCGGGTGCGTCGGACTTTCTGTCTCGTACGGCATGGTTGAAAACATCACTGCACACGACTGCAAGATGAGCGGAATTGGCACAATCCTGGGAAACGCATCCACCGGAAGGAACTTCCTAGCTTATGACAACGGGATGGGCGGAATTGTGCTGGTTGCCGGGCTGGAGAATCTTTCATCCATACCCTTCGCCCCTTCCCTCCCTGCACTATGGGGCCCTGAAGATGAGGGCCCGGCTGAGGCATATGACATCACTGCTTATGGAAATGGCTGGATAGGCGCCCTTCCTGTAGTGATGAACCATTCTAACATAACAAACCTTCAGGCGTATAATACGGGCCAGAACTACTGGGACATAAACCTTTCAGCCATCTGCGACCCCTTGGGCATAGGCTTCTGCATAAATCTCACCAATGATTCCAGGTTTGCCGGAAGCTTTGTCGGGCTTTCCGGAACATTCATAACCAGCTTCATGACTGGCAGCTTCAATAATTCTGAAATGGGAACATTGAGGGATGCGGAGTTCAGGGACAGCCCGGTAGGGTTACTTATACTCGGTGTTGCAGGAGCTGAAATGACCGGCTCAACCGTTCATGATAATGATTATTCAGGAGTGTGGATAAACAACTCAATAGGAGTTTTGTTCAACGACACGCACATCTACAATAATGGTGAAGATGGAATTTCAATGCAGCCCCAGACAATGCTGGTTGGAGTGCTGATGAATAATTCTGAGATTTACAGCAACGGGGGAAATGGAATCAGCCTGCATAATTACAACGGGGCAATGACCCCCGCGCCAACCTACCTGGTTTTTGATGACCTTTCAATCTACAGCAACGGGGGAAATGGAATCGGTGGGCAGAACCTTTCATTCCCGCTCTTTGTAAATGTTTCAATTTACAGCAATACTGGCTCAGGAATAAGCGTTGGATCTGCTTCCGGTGCAGCTGCCCCGCCTGCAGATTCATTTGTTTTAGTAGACTGCTACAATAATGGCGAATACGGCCTCTTTGCTGACAGGATGGACATAAACATATCCTACAGCCGATTCCATGGAAATGGAATGGACGGAATAAAAGTCAACAATACGACAGCTTCTGTAATAAACAACAGCGAAGTTTATGGAAACACCGGGCACGGGATTTCTTTTCGCGGACTTGTCCGGGTGCCAAGTTTCCCAACTCCAACCATTGAGAACACCGAATTATACAACAATGGAGAAAGCGGAATAATACTCGGGGCAGGGGCAACCTGGATGGAGAATGTTTCTGCGTATTCTAATTCCGTAGGAGTAAAACTGTCAAACCCCTCCTCTGATTTCGCACGTGGGGGACCTTATCCTTATGGGATATTCATCATTCGGCACTCATTCCTTGATGGAAACACAAATGATGTGGGATTCAGTTTCCCCAATGATGACAACATCACGGCTATTACCGGGGCAATTATCCAGAACACAACTTTTGGTGACACCAACATTTCACTTGCATATACCACAAACGAAACACCCATTGACCTTTCTCTGAACAGCAGGACAAGCATGCCCGGCCCGGGAATCGCAACCTATGACCCGCTTTACCGTTTCATTGATATTGATAGCAGCACAGGGGAAATCCTGAACCAGACTGCGATACATTACACTCCCGCAGATGCCGCTGGACGAAACCAGTCAAACCTGGAAATTCTTGAATATGATTCTGGAACCTGGACAGTGGTTGCGAACCAAACCCAGAACGGAACAATGTTTTCTCTTCTTGCCCCCCCTGGCCCAACCAGAGGGACAGTGGTGTTTTACAACCACAGCACGTTTAGCACCTTTGCCCTGTTTGAAAACAGCACGGATTACGAGCCCTCCGAAGATGAAAGAGAGGGCGGTGGAAAGGACCGTCTTCTCCTTGAGGAGGAATCTTCAGGCTACACACTTGATGGTGTGCTCTTTACTGTTACTTCTGATGGGCACGAGACTGAGGATGCCCGCGTGCATATTGGACTTGGGGGAGAAGAGGTGACTTCAGTAGTCACAAATGGTGAGGGAATGGCAGTATTTACTCCGGTTGCTGCCGGGCTTTATTCAGCATATGCAGCTGAGGGGGGATACAAGGATTCCAACACCGTGCGTTTTGAGATTTCCCTCAGGCAGTTTGATATGGAACTTCCTTTTTCCCCAGTGGAAAATGATGAGTTCTGTATTTTTGCTTACTGGCAGGGAAGCCCTGTCGGGGGCGCTACTCTTTCCATTGCAGGGTTTGTGAAAGAGACAGACGAATCCGGAGGGGGCTGCTTCACCCTCCCTGCAGGGAATTATCCAGTATATGCCACAGCAGAAGGCTACGAGGACTGGGAGGGTCGTCTTAAGGTTTCTGAGCTTGCAGAAGAGGAGACCGTGCCCGAGCCCTCAGAAGAGGAGCCTGAAGAAGAGCCAGGAGGAATGCCGGAGATTCCCCCAGAAGAGGAGCCAGAGGAGTTTGGCAAGCTTACCGGTGAAGCAGAAGTCCCCTCAGTTGAAGAGCCCAAGCAGCCGGTAACTGAAAAACAGGAGGCAGTACAGCAGGAATACCTGTGGATTTTCCTTATCCTGGTAATACTGGGTGCACTCGCAATTTACCTGCTCGGAAAAAAAGCCAGGGGAAAAGCAGCCATGAAGGAGAAGAAAAAACGCTAGCCCGTCACCTTTAAATCCCCTTCTCCTTGTCTTATTTTTCAATGCTTTCTTTTGGAACTTCAGGAATCAGAGGGCTCTACGGCCATGAAATTACCCCTTCCCTGGCCCTGCGCGTTGCAAATGCATTTTCTGATTCAGGCCTTGCCCTGGGCATGGACACCCGCAAAACCAGCCCCGTACTGGAGAAAGCTGCGGCGGCCGGTGCAATGGCTTTAGGAAAGGATGCAGTTTGCCTGGGGGTTGTTCCCACTCCTGTTCTTGCCTTCGCCACCCTAAAGCACAAATGCAATGGAATAATGGTTACTGCTTCCCACAATCCTTCCGAATACAACGGGCTGAAGCTGATTTCCGGGGGCAGGGAAATAAACAAAGCAGAAGAAAGAAAAGTAGTTTCGGCTTATCAGGCGGGGATGAAGCTTGCCCCCTGGGACAGGAACGGCAGGAAGGTTTATGATGAAGACATAATTGGTTCTTACCTTGATTTTATTCTTCCCCAGATAGATACAGAAATTATCCGCAGCAAAAAGCCCAAGGTAGTCATCGACTGCAATGGTGCAGGGAGGGCAGTCACCCCTATTCTGCTTGAGAGGCTTGGCTGCGAAGTGATTGCCATAAATATGCAGGAGCAGGGTTTTTCCCGCCCTTCAGAACCTTCAGGCAGAAACCTTGCCCAGCTAAAGGAGAAGGTGAGGGAATCCGGCGCTGACCTGGGGCTGGCCCATGATGGTGATGGAGACCGTATTGCACTCGTTGATGAAAAAGGCGAATTTGTGAATATGGATGTGCAGCTTTCCCTGATGATTCTCCATGAGCTTGAGAAGAAAAAAGGAAAGGTTGTGAGCACTGTTGAGGCTTCCCTTCTGGCAAGAGAGGCAGTTGAGCAGGGCGGGGGTAAATTAATTATTACTCCAGTAGGCAGCACCCACGTAGGATATACGCTTGAAAAGGAAGGTGCGGTTTTTGGGGGAGAGCCCGCAGGGGAATTCGTTTATGCAGATGGAGTACATGTCCCGGACGGGATCCTCGGGGCCGCCAAGTTCGTAGAGCTCTTCTCAAAAACGGGCGGGATTTCCGAGCCGGCTTCCCGGTTTAGCCCCTACCCGATGGCCCGGGAAAGATACAAAACCCAAGATAAGAAAGCAGCAATGGAAAAAATCCTGGATTCCTTATATATAGAGGGCAGGGTAAGCAGAGTAGATGGAATCCGCATAGATTCCGAAGATTACTGGTTGCTTATCCGCCCATCGGGGACTGAACCAATAGTCCGCCTTACGCTGGAAGCAAAAGACCACGGCACCCTTTCTGCGATAAAGAAACGGGCAGAAACAGCGATCACTGAAGCCATCTGATATTTAAGCCTTGCCCGCTTATTTTTTCCAGGTGTTTTGATGAAAAGGATAGCTTTTGCCGTTGCCTTCGTTGCTCTTGTTCTTGTTTCTGGCTGTGTTTCCATCGGCCTTGAGCAGGAACTGAACAAAGATGGCACATCTTTAGTTACTGAAGAGATAGACCTTTCGGGTTTCATATCCGCAGCTTCAGAGATGGGAAACGATTCCTCAACTTCAGCTTCGGATTTTGAAGAAATGGCATTAGAGGCATGTGAGCCTTTCCAGGATGATCCGGAAACAGAATGCACATATTCACTGCAGGACTATACACTAACTGTTTCCAAGGAGATTACCCCTGAAGAAGGGGGATATACATTTACACAGGAAGCAGATTTCCCGAATGTAAAGTATGTTTTCCAGACTGACCAGCTCCCTAAAATTGATGTCAATCTTGAGCTAGGGGGTGAGGCAGGCGGGGAGGCAGAAGACATGGAGGAAGAGACTATCCGGTTTACTGATTCCGATGCTCCCCAGACAGCTGCATCAATGAAGATGATGAGTGTTGATATTACTTACACAATAATTATGCCAGGGGAAATAACTGAAGCCAGGAACGGCATAATAAATGATGAGGGGGAGGCAGTGTATGATGTCCTTGACCTGATGGAAGAGAAGCAGACAATAAAAGTCACTTCTGAAGAGTCAGACCCCATAGGTGCATTGTGCGGCCCTGCATTTGTGTTGCTCGCCATTTTGGGCGCCTCCCTTTTCTCGGTTTCCCGGGAATAGCCCCATCTTTCTTTTTTCCCCTCTTTATTTTAAACCTTAATATGCAGAAAACTACCAGGTGGGATTTTGAAAGCAATAGTTCTTGCAGGCGGAGAAGGGGTGAGAATGCGCCCCCTAACCCATACGAGGCCAAAGGCGCTTTTGCAGGTCGCAGGAAAGCCTCTGATATGGCATGTGCTCTCCAGACTTAAGGAAGCAGGCATCTCAGAAGCGGGAGTAGTTGTAAAATACAGAAAGGAAATGGTTATTGATTACCTCAGGGAAAACAGTCCGGGCCCTGATATCACATTCATAGAGCAGGGGGAAAATCAGGGCACTGGAGCTGCCCTGTTGGATGCCCGGGATTTTGCGGATGATGATTTTCTGATGGTTGCAGCAGACAACATCTGCGACCCGGAGTTCTACAAAAAGGTCATGGCTGAGCACGAGGGGGGAAAGACCATTGCTGTGAAAAAGGTTGAAAACCCCACCCGCTTTGGGGTGGCAAAAATTGAAAATTCCATTATTACTGATTTTATTGAGAAGCCGGAAAAACCACCCTCCAACCTTGCCAATGTTTCTATATACTGCTTCTCCCCATCTATCTTTGAAGAACTGACTTCCCTCCATCCCACTTCCCGCGGAGAATATGAAGTCGTGGATGTATTCAAGGGCGCAAAAGCAGTGGAAGTGGAAGGCTTCTGGATGGATGCAGGCTACTCCTGGCATCTTTTTGAATTAAACCAAAAGCTCCTTGGGGACATGGAAGCATCTACTGAAAAAGTAGAGAACTCCAGCATAAACGGAAAAATAATAATGGAGGAGGGCGCGGAAATCGTGGATTCCCGGATTGAAGGAATCGCATACATCGGGAAGAACTCCAGGGTCGGCCCGCACTCTTACCTGCGCGGCTCCGTGTCCATTGGGGAAAACTGCAATGTGGGCGAATCTACCACCCTAAAAGATTCCATACTATTCAACAATGTAAGTGCAAAGCATCTTTCATACATAGGGGATTCAGTAGTAGGTGAAGGAGTTAATTTTGGCGCAGGCACCCAGATTGCAAACTACCGCTTTGATGCCCAGAATATAAACGTGCTGACTCCCAGGGGATGGATTAATTCCGGAAGGAAGAAACTAGGATGCATCATTGGGGACAATGTAAAATTCGGGGTTCTTGCCTGCACAATGCCCGGAAAAACAATAGGGAACGGATGCTGGATTGGCTCCAACGTTAATGTAACAAGGAACGTGAAACCCAATACCCGCATATTTGCCAAACAGGATTACGTTTACCAGGAGCAGGGTGAGTAGCTGCACTTGATTGTAGGCATTGACCCGGGAGTTTATACTGCATATGCGGTTTTTGACCTGAATGGGGAACTGGTTGAAGGAGGGTGCGAAAAGGAACTTTCACACGAGGATTTAGTCCGCATAATCTCTTCTTTAGGAAGACCCTCCCTGATTGCAACAGATGTTTCTCCTGCCCCTGCATTTGTTGCAAGAATTGCCTCCCGCTTTCATGTCCGCCTTTTTTCCCCGGAAAACAATATTCCTGTTGAGGAGAAAAAGAGGATAGGAAAAAGCATCCAGAACCCCCATATCCGGGATGCTTATGCGGCTGCAGTAAAGGCATACCGCCAATATGACAATACCCTAAGGAAAATAGAAAACTCGGATACTGTGCTTGATAAGGACCTCCTCAAGCACCTGTTTTTGCAGGGCCACAAGGTTGCCGATGCCGAGTTCATGCTTGCAAAAAAGGGCGGGGAGAAGCTTGAGAGGGATGCAAAGCAGGAAGCTCCTTCTCCCCGGAAGGAAAAGCGCGACCAGCGCGTCCTTTCCCTTCTTAGCGAAAACGAGAATCTCCGCAAGGCACTGGATTCTGAGAAGCAGGAACGCATGCGCCTGAAGAACAGGCTGGAGAAATCAAAATCCTCCAGAACTACTCAAGTAAGCAGGGACCGGGAAGTGCAGAGATTGCAGGGGCAGGTCGCAAGGCTCCAGATATATATCTCAAGGCTAAAGAAAAGGAGAAAGAAAAAGAGATGATGGGGGAACTGAGATTTGAACTCAGATAACAAGCTCCCAAAGCTTGCAGCTTGCCAGGTTGGCTCATTCCCCCTAAGTGTTTATTTTTCTCTGGAGGATATAACAGTCCCGTAGTTTTTTTATAGTGAATGCCTTTTTTGCGTACAGGTTTAGGGCGGCTGCATTTTCTGGCCTTACCTTTAGGAGCATGTCCTTTCCCTGCGCCTCTGCGTATTCTACTGCAGTTTCAAGCAGTTCTGTTCCTATTCCCTGCCCCCTCCATTCCTTTTTTACCCCAATACCCTGCAGAAGGATTTCCTTTTTTTCCAGGACCAAATGGAGGAAACCCGCATCATCTCCTTTTTTTATTGCTAAAAAGTAAAGATTATTCTTGGAAAATGATTGGTTTGCTCTTGGGAATATCCTGTGGATTATCCGGAATATCCTCTTTCTGTCTTTTGACCTGGATATGCGTATTCCCACGCTCATATGCTCTCCATCTTTATTCCTACATGTCCGCTGCTTATGCTAAGCACCACTCCCCTGAGGGTGTTGCCCTGCGGAATCTGGATTACGGTGGTTTCCCCCACCTTTTCCTTGCCTTCGATGTTGTGGATATGGCCGCATGCTACTATTCTCGGCTTTTTCTCTTCCATTATCTTTTTTATGGAGTTGCTTCCAGCATGCACACCCTCTCCTACATCATCAAGTGTCCCCCTGGGCGGACAGTGGGTGACCAGTATTGTTTTGCCATCTATCGGCAGGCTTTCCATCTCACTATATATTTCGTCTTCTTCCAGCTCACCGGGGGTTCCAAAAGGAGTCGGGGAGCTGAATCCAAACCCCACTATATTCATCCCCTCCCCTGTTTCCAGCACTTTCTTGTGTATGCACCTTTCTCCTGTGCAGGAATTCCTAGGCTCTATGTTCCCGGGAATCCAGTAGATGTTTTCTGAAGCAGAGAGGATTTTTTCCCGGTATTCTTCATTGCCTATATCACCGGCCAGAATGACCATTTCATAATCGTTTCCAATGGCCCTCAGCCGGTCTAGGATATGTTCCTCCCCGTGCAGGTCAGCAAGAAGGAGAATTTTCATAAGAATCACTTCTTTTTTGCCTTTTCGAGCACATCATTCAGCCGCTTTTCAAACTTGTCTTTTACCTGTGGCCCGATGAACCTTTTTGTATATGAGTCGGCCTTTGCAGCAAGGGTTATTTTTGTTGCAAGGGCCCGGGCAATCTTTCCCCTTACTTTTTTCGGGGAAGTTGAGATTGAGGCGTGCTGGAATATCAGGCCATGCTTTGGGGGAGCAATTCCCTTGTTTCTAAGGTGCTTGAAGAGGGCCTTTTCTGCCCCCATTACCTGTACAGTGCTTGCGGGCATGTCCGCAAGCTTTCTTAACCCGCCTGAAGCCGCAACAAGCTTCCCTGCCAGTTTTGCTCCAATAACGTACCGGAGGTTGGGGCAGACTTCCTGCGCAACATCGTCTAGGTATTTTTCATGCCTGTTCATCAGCGAATAAATGTTTTCAATTTCCTCCGCCATCTTCTGCATATTCTGGACATCCTTTTCCGAAAAGTCCCCGCCGATGCTCTCCTTTCCTTTTTCTGCTATCTGCCTTGCCTTGCCTTCCCCCACGTACGTTGAGATTTTTTCCTCTTCTACGCTTTCCCTTTTTATGCTGGCTACAATAAGCGCATAGTTTCTCCTGTCCTTTACATCAAGCTCGGGAAAATAAAGCCCGTATATTTCTTCAAGGCGCTCACCCAGCTGGTTTGCAACCCGCTCTTCTTCCTCTATGCAGTTTGATAGGTAGGCAAGATACATGTCCCTGCTTCTGAGGACCTCTGTCGTCTTTTCCTTTGCTTTTGTTATGTATTTTGAGCGGTCAATGCCCGCACCAAACTTTCCATTTTTCCGTCCCATATTTATCCACCTGCTTTTTTTGCAGAGCTATGCTTTGTGGGTAGTTTCCCACATTTTTTTGGCAAGCTTCCCCTCGTACATCAGCTGGTTAACATCAACCCGCTCACGCATCTCCCTGTGCTTTGCAAGAAAAGCGTTTAGCTTGTCCACAAGGATTTGTTTGAGTTCCCCGGTAAGCAGCTTGCCGGAGGTATATTCGGATTCGATACGCTTTAATTCCTTATCCTTTGGCTCAAAAAGCATTTTCAGCCACTGGAAGCTCACATCCACATCCACGTTCCCCCCTTCCTCCCGGTGCTCTTCTATTGTTTCCTGCCCCCCGGAAAATGCATACTTCATTATTTTTTTCCTCACCTGCTTTTCTGTGTCTGTAAGCCAGATTGCACTTTCCCCTACGCTTGCGCTCATTTTCCCTTCCATCCCCTGCAGGGGCGGGAAGAACTTGGAGTGGATTGCAGCTGTCTTGTAGAACCCGAGTGACTCTGCAATATCCCGCTGGATTCTCCAGTAGGGGTCCTGGTCAATTGCTGCAGGTATCAGGCACCTCTTTTTCTCAAAGAAGGTCGGGACTGCCTGGTAGGCCGGGTACTGTACCATCCCTATGTTGGTTTCGTTTGTGAACCCAAAAACTGCCTTTGCGGTGGAAAAAGTAACCTTCCTTGCAGTCTGCATAAGCAGAGGATACACATTTGCTGCATACTCGCTGTCCTTGAAAATGAAGGTGCGCTCTGGATCAAAGCCCACAGCTGCAATATCCGCAATATTATTCGCGGAATGCTTTTGCACATCCTCCCACTTCAGGTTCTTTTTATGGAGGAATTTTTCATCATCCGTAATTTCTATGTATAAGTTAACCTTGAACCGCTCCTGCAGCCATTTTGTAAATACAAGGGGGATTAAGTGCCCTATGTGCATGTCCCCGGAAGGCCCCCGCCCGGTGTAAAGAAAGAATCCCTTTCCTGCTTCATAGTCTTTGAGGACAAGGTCCAGGTCCCGGTGGGAAAAGAAAAAGTCCCGCTTTAGCATCACGTTGTCTTCTCCTGCAAGCGAAACCAGTTTTTCCCTCAATGCAGGTGAGATTTTTTTTGTGCCGAACTCTTCAATCAATTTATCATAATCCATAGAGCCGGTTACTTCCCATGGTGTTACTGTTGCCATGTTT
>WJMN01000033.1 GCA_014727925.1 Microcaldota archaeon | reverse complement strand
CGGAAAGCCACCCCCTAAACTTATTTAAATAGTTGTATAGTAAATACCTATACAAGTTCAGAAAAAAGGAAGGAATTTTTATGGAGCTTACTGATCTAAAACTAGACGAAAAAAAGAGGGAAATCGCAAACTACGAAGGAAACACCTTCGTAGTAGGAAACCCGGGAACCGGAAAAACCATGCTTATTGTGGGGAAGGTTTTGGCCCTGCTCAAAAAAGGAACAAAACCCGAAGAAATACTCTGCATGACCTTTACCAACAAGGCAACCGAAGAGCTCCGTACAAGGCTAATAGATAAATTAGGGAAAGAATACCCAAAAGTTTCCGAAGTAAAAGTAGAAACCTTCCATTCATTTGGTTTAGAGAACATAAAGGAGTATCTGGACCAGAAGGGCCAGAGCAAAAAAATCCTAAAAGAAAGTATGTCCCGTTTCCTTCTCTACAAATGCATCAAAAGACTTGAAATTTTTGATTATTCGGATGCTTATCTGGTAAAAATTGCAGGAGTGCTCTCAGGGCGCCTCGCCTACTTAAAATCGTTTTCTGAGCAGGAGGCTCCTGATGCAGAAGAGATATTAGAAAACATCCTCAAATTCACAGATGAGAAGAAACTAAAGCCCCAAAAAGAAAAAATAGTTGCATTCCTCCCACATATTCCAAGGATACTAGAAGAATATGAAAATGAAAAGAGCAAATATGGAATAGATTACACAGACATGCTTCTCCATTTCCGGGAATACCTTGAAAAGCACCCCATGCATTTTGAGCAGGTAATTGTAGATGAATTGCAGGATTCAAATGAGCTTCAGGCTGACATTATACTCAAACTCTCGGAAAAGGGAACCCGTTTTGTAGTAGGAGACCGGAAGCAGAGCATTTTCCGCTTCCAGGGAGCATCAATTAGCACATTCAACCGCTTTGAGGAAAATGCAAAACACTTTAGCCTGGTAAAAAATTACCGCTCTACGGACCAGATTCTCCAGTATGCAAAAACTTACCTAATGGGCAAAACAGGGGAATACAGAGAAGACCTGGAGGAGCTTGGAAGCGAGAGGGAAGGAGACCTTCCGGTAATTGCGCGTACCGCGGAAACAGGGGCCGCGGTAATCCACCTGATAAACAATTCCCTTAGCCACAGCAGCGAAGTTGCAGTAATTGCACGAAAAAACCAGCAGCTTATGGATGTTGCGGAAGCTCTTGATGCAGTAGGAGAAGAGTATTCCATTACCGGAAGCAACGATGCGACTTCCGAATACATAAAAGAATCAGTGCTTTCGCTTTTTGATGTTCTTTTGAAAAAAGACATGAACGCCCTTATCCGCGTGCTTGCTTCTCCCTTTGTGAATTTAAGCTTCAATGAGGTAATTGAAGTAAAGGACTACATTGCAGAGAACAATATTTCTTCTATTGAGGAATTGCGCAGCTTCCCTTCCCTTAAACACTTCTTTGAGCTCTACGACTCATTTAATTCCTCTTCCGGAATGTACAAGTCTTTTGGAGTTTTGTTCAACACTTACCTGCTACCCTGTGCAATTACCCTGGGAAAAGAGCAGTTTTTGACTGTAAATAGCATCTATTCCGCAGTTTCTGAGTTCTTTGAGGAATCTATAATTGAGGATTACTCGGATATTTCGGAGTATGTTCGTATTGCGAGCGAAGTTTTTGAGATGATTATCGGGAAGGAGGAGAGCAGGATTCAGCTGTTTACCGTGCATTCTGCAAAAGGAAAAGAATTTGACACTGTGATTTATCTTCCGTCTAAAGTTTCCGGAGGAAAAATTAGTTTCGTGGACTGGGCCTTTGAAGGAATCATTCTCCAGAAATACAATATTCTTGATGACCTGGTCAATGAGGAATATAAACTGGACTTTGTTGCCATGACCCGGGCAAAAAAAGAGCTTATTGTTTTAGACTCCAAAAGCAAATATTATGTTGAAGGCGTTTCTTCTCTGCTTCCTGACTCCGAACTTAAAGGGCTTGAAACTATTGATATTGAAGGAACCAGTGCCCTCTTTAACCGGTATTCTCAGATAATGCCCCTTCTTGAATCCTGCAAGTATTCTGCTGCGATTTCTGCAATTAAGGAGCTTGAAATGGAAAGGCCGTTTTCGCTGAGTTGGCTTCTGGATTATATAACTGAGAGGAGGAGGGAAACACGTTCGTATTCGTTTAGCAAGATAAAGCCCTTTTTGGATTGCCCGCGCAAATATCTCTTTGAGCAGATTCTTGGTCTTCGGCCTTTTGAGGAATCCTCCGGGGCCAGGGAGTTTGGGAGTGCGGTGCATAAAGCCCTGGAAGCTCATGTAAATGGTAAGCTTCCGGATGTTTCTGTTTTAGAGCCGGAAGTGCAGATTGCAGTTGAAAATGCCTATAAATGCGAAGATAAGCTCCTGAAAGGCAAGCCGTTTAATGTTGTTGGGGTGGAGAAGTTTTATGAGATTCCACTGAAGTCTCTTATCGGGAAAGAGTGCCAGGGGACTTTCCGGGGTGTTTTGGACAAGGTTATCTCTTCCGAAGGAAAACATTATGTTATAGACTACAAAACCAGCAAGAGCAAGAACGACATTCCCCTGCAGCTGCATCTTTACAGGTATATGTATTCTACTGTTTCAGAGGTTCCTCCTGAAGATGTTTCTCCTGTGTTCTACTATGTGTATTTGCTTGAGAACCCTATTGTGGGCTCTGAGCGGACTTTTGATATTAAGAAGGTGCGGGATTCTCAGTATGCTGAGAAACTTGATGAATTCAGGAAGAATCTGGACAAGATTGTGTTTGGAGAGCCTATGTGCTTTTTGGAGAAAGGAGAGAAATGCGATTATTGCCCGTTTGAAATACTTTGTGAGCGGTTGGATCATGAACTTGGGGGAAAGGACTAATAAATTAAATTGGTTCTTTTTCAAAGAGCTTTCTTTCATATTCTCTTAGGGGTTTTCCCGCAGCATTTTTTTTCATAATCATAAGGTATTCTACATATCCTGCAGGACTTTTTAGAGGATTTTTTTCAAAACTTTTTCCCAAGTTTTTGATAACCCTTTTATCCACTATTGCATATTTGTCCGGGTTTCGCATCGCCAAAATTGCCGAAGCGGTTGCAATTCCCACCCCATGGAGTTTGGTCAGGGTCTTTATTGCACCTTCAACATCATTGTTATCTGCTGCTTCAAACGCTTTTTCCGTTTGCTTTTTAATGTCCATCTCTTCTGCAATACTCAGAGCCTGTGCCTTGTAATTTTTAATTCTCAAAAAATCTTGATACGAAAGGCATTTTTTACCCCCTATCTCTTCATTAATCCTAACAAATTCACCTGCATACCAATCCTTTCTTTCTTGTTTCATAGTAAAGCCAGCCTCCCCGCATCAGTTATGAAGAATTTATCGTCAACGTAGCCCATGTCTTTTAGCTCCTTTAAGTGCTGATAAAGCATCCCCCTGGTTTTTCCCATTTTTTCAGCAATCTCTGAAATAGACTTCCCATTCCTCTTGGAAATGACTTCCAGAAGCTCCCGCTTGGATTTAGTGAGCCCATAGCTCAATTTAGGAAGCTCCACTAATTTACCAGTTTCAATATCATTGCACACAATCCGCTTCACAAGCTCAGGGTACGCATAACACCCATACAAAACCCCCTGGGCCAGAAGCTTCCAGCCCCCGGAAACGTTTACAACAACATCATTCTTTTCAGCTTCCAGAAGTTCCACAGTCTTCTTAGCAATAGAAAGCAGGTCCGCACCTTTAACCTTTACAATTTTAAGTTCCGCAATTCCCCCGTAGGTTTGCTTAACCTTCTCCAGGTCCTTCTTTACAACATCTTTCTCCATGCTCTCTTCTGCAACTACAAGAACAATCTTAGATGGAGATAGCGCAGTAACCGAAGCCACGATGGGCTGAAACGAATACAGTGTGGAAATCAGCGTAAGTTCTGCCATGGGTTTTCCTCCTAGTGGAAATGTAGCACAAATAAGCTTTTAAATATTCTTGTATAGAAAATAACTATACAAGTAAAACAATTTGGTGATATTAATGGGCCTGAATATTTCAATACCGAAATCGCAGGATACGAAGGAGATTTACCTGGGGGAAACCGTCCCGGAGTTCGTCGG
>WJMN01000032.1 GCA_014727925.1 Microcaldota archaeon | reverse complement strand
GCGCTTAACCAATAGTATTTAATTAATTGTATCTGAATGAGGATAATGGCGGTCTCCACCAGCATAAAAAAAGGAATCGGGCTCACCGGAAGGGTTTTTGAGGAAAGCCTGGATTTCGTAAATGACCACCTGGCAAAGCTGTTCTTCTACATTATTGCAAGCCTGGTTGTTTCAATTGCAGGGGTGGGTGCAGGGGCTCTGGTAGGAGCAGGGCTTGCCCTTTTCCTAGAAGGGTATATCGGGCTGGTTGGTGCGGTTGTGATTGCTGCAATACCTGCGCTTGCCCTATCTATAGCCGGGCTCAGCTATGGGATTGCCCCTGTTTTTGGGGGAATAGAATTTGTATACAGCAAAAAAGAGCAGGGGTATTTTGAAGATGAGAATGTGCAGCTGGCATTCAGGTATGTCCTGTTCATAGTGGGCATAGAAATTGTCTTGATGGGAATTATTGGGGGGGCCATTGCGCTGGGAACAGCCTATCCGGCATTTTATGCAGTGGGAATTGGGCTGGCTTTCCTGCTTTATATGCTCATTTTCCCTGCATCAATCGTGCTTTCGGTGGTTCTCTATTATTACATGCCGGAGATGGCAATCAAAAAAACAGGGCCGGTGGAATCTATATGGGGCTCTTACCACCTTGTAAAGAAAAATTTCTGGGAAACAGTTGTTTTCATAATTGCAGTGTATGTGGTGATGAGCATAATTACCGGAATTGGCTACCTGTTCTTTTTCATACTAAGCTATATTGGGGCTTTTGCCTCAATAATCAATCCGCTTTTTCTGGCAATTGCAGTTGGCGGGCTGATTGTGCTGGCCGGGTTTGTGCTGCTGATTTATGCTGCATCCTTAGTCCTGCAGATTAAATTTTACAAAAAAGTGAATGAGAGGAAGGCGTGAAAAATGGGATTTGTGGAATCTGTAAAAAAAGGAATTGCTTTGTTTGGAGACAGCCTCAGTGAAATGGTTGAAACCTCAAAAGAGAGGTTTGTTCAGATTGTAATGTATCTGCTGGTTGGGGGAATAGTGAGCCTCGCCGGTTGGATTGCCGGGGGGGTGCTGGGAGTGGGGGCATATTATGTCTTGGGAGACATTGGGGGTGAAGCAGTTGCTGTTGCGATAGGTGCGCTTCTTGCGCTTATTCCGATATTTATTGCTACTGTATATTCTTTTTCCACAACCCTTGCCGCAAACCAGTATATCTATTTTGGCAAAAAAGTGGATTATTTTGAAAAAGGGAATGTTTCTCTTTCATTCCGCTGGATTCTCTTATGTTTCGGAGTGCTGGTTGCGCTTATAGTGCTGATAGCCGCGGTATTTGCTGTCCTTATCCTGGCTGGCGGGGAACTGGCAGGACTTGTAATGGTGGTGCTGGTAATGGGCATAATGGCAGCGGCCGTAATCGGCATTTTTGTAGTGGGGCTCGCGCTTTATTATGTCACCCAGGAAATGGCCATGGGCAGGCTGGGCCCAATGGATGCAATAAAGGGCTCGTTTAATTTAATGAAAAAGAATTTTTGGGAAACAATTGTATTTGCAGTAGTAATGGCAATTCTGATGATGCTGTTCCAGCTGCTGCTTAGGGCAATTGGGTATGGGGTGGGCCTGGCAGGAATGATAAATCCTATTTTGCTGCTAATACTGCTTCTTGTTTTCCTGTTGTTTAGCCTTGCAGCGGGGCTGGCAGTAGAATCCGCAGCAACAATCCTGAAAGTGAGGTTCTACAAAAAGATAGCTAGAACGAAGAGAGCCGCTTAATCCTCTCTTCTATGGGAGGATGGGTGGTGAACAGCCCGGCAACCTTTTTCCCTATGGGGTCTGCAAAATACATGGGGGCAGTTGTTTCTGTTGCCCGCTTTACCGGCCGGTAATTATCGCGTATTTTTATTAGGGCCCTTTTAAGCCCTTCTGGGTAGCGGGTAAGCCTTGTAGCACTTGCATCCGCAAGGTATTCACGCTGGCGTGAGATTGCAAAGCGGACAAGGATTGCGATTATCGGGGCGAGTATCGCAAGAACCAGGCCAAGAATCATTATCATGCCCGAGCCGCCATCTCTCCTCCCCCTTGCGCCTCCCCAGATAAATGTGCGGAGAATTATTTCTGAGAGGAAACCTACCAGACCCACCATCACAACTGTGAGCATCATAAAGCGTATGTCAAAATTTGCTATATGGGACATTTCATGGGCAACAACCCCTTCAAGCTCCTGCCGGTCCATCTTATCAAGGAGCCCGCGTGTTACTACTATTGCCGCGTGGTCAGGGTCCCGGCCCGTGGCAAATGCATTCAATGCCTTCTCCTCAGTTACATACACCCTGGGCTTGGGAATCTGGGCAGCCAGGGCAAGCCCGCCTACAAGATGGAAAAGATAGGGGTTGTCTTTTTTCTTCAGAGGCTTTGCCCCGCTCAGGGCAAGAACCACCTTTGAGCCCATATAATAGGAAAAAATCGCGTAAATTGAGCCGATGAAGAGTCCGAGGAACAGCCCGTAATAGCCTATGCCCCAGATATGGCCAAGCACCAGGCAGAGCACCAACACAATTGCAAGAACGCCTCCAATGAGAAGGAAGGAATTTCTCTTATTCTCGTTTATTGCATCAAAGAAACTCCTGCCAGGGTCTTTGGGGATGTAGGGTGGAGGCGGATGCTCCGGAGGGGTCTTTTCCATGGCCCACAACTCAGAAATCTACATTGGGTGCCTTCTTTTCTTCTTCCGAAACCTCAAAGTACTGCCTCTTCTTGTGCCCGAGCGCTCCGGCTAGCACAACGTAGGGGAGCACTTCCTGGGTATTGTTATAGTGGTACACAGAATCATTGTAGGCAGTCCTTGCATATGCTATCTTGTTCTCTATTCCTGAAAGCTCTTCCTGGAGCATCATGAAATTCTGGCTTGCCTTGAGGTCAGGATAGTTTTCCGCTACCGCAAAAAGCGATTTCAGGGCATCAGTAAGGCCTCCGCTTGCCTTTGCCTTGGACTCAACGGTCCCTGCGGCCATCATCTGTGCACGGGCTTTCGTCACGTTTTCAAAAAGCTGCTTTTCGTGCTTAGCATAGCCCTTTACCGTATTGACAAGGTTTGGGACAAGGTCATTTCTCTTCTTTAGCTGGACATCTATCTGGGCCCAGGCATTATCCACCCTGTTCTTCAGGGTAACCAGCCGGTTATAAACATAGAAAAAGACTCCGGCAACAACAACTGCCCCGCCAAGGAGCAGGGCTCCGATACAAAGGCTTCCTCCTAATGGTACTGTCATGGACAAATAATATTATGGGGTGCTTTTAACCTTATCCTTTCGGTACAGCGAGGCCAGAGTGCCTGAGGTTCCCCTTGCTATTAGGCGGGCAGGCCTTTTGCTTATTTCTGTTATCAGGGCAAGCATGCCGAGCACCTCATTTGCAGAATCCCTGTCGCAGAGGAGTATGCCCCTGCTATTTTCAAACTTTATCAGCTTTACTGTTCGGCGGGAAAGACCATATTCACCGAAAAATGCAAGGGAATGTAGGTATATTGAGCGGGAAACCTCCTCTTCAGTGAATTCCCCTTCCAAATCAAAGAGAATGTATCGCTTCTTCAGGCGGTGGGCCGGCTTGATTGCCATGAGCAGCTTAAAGCAGGAAATTGTTTAAAATGGGGGTGGGCGTTGTAACCATGGTTACACTTTTTCATAACTTCCTATAAACCCTATTTAACCTTTCCACACATTAAGTGAGCATGGCAGAAAAAATCCTGATATTATCCGGAAGCAGAAGTGATGAAAAAATCGTCAAAAAGATAACGGACGTGCTTGATGAGTTCGGAGTAGAATACAAGCAGGAAGTTGCATCCGCACACAGAAATCCTGAAAAGGTTGAAAAAATCGTGAAGGGCACTTTTGCAGAAGCGATAATTGCAGTTGCCGGGCTTTCCGCCGCTCTCCCTGGCGTTGCCGCATCCCACACCCTCTGCCCGGTAATCGGGGTGCCGGTTTCTGCAAAGCTTGAGGGAATGGACTCGCTGCTGAGCATCGTCCAGATGCCTCCTGGTATTCCTGTTGCTGCAGTAGGAATAGATAATGGAAAGAATGCTGCCCTGCTTGCACTCCAGATAATTGCGCTGCAGGAAAAGGAAGTTGAGGAAAAGCTCGTTGAATACCGGGAAAAAATGAAAGGCTGAACTTAATAAAATAGAGTAAAAAGAAGGAGGGGTTACTCCCCTAAAGGAGTGAGCCTAAAACCTTCAATCGCTCCAGAGCAGTAAAGAGATACATTGAAGAGTTCTCCATTTACCACTACCTGGCTCCCATCCCTGAGCCGCTGCATGCCACTTAGCAGGGTGGCAGCAACGCTATCATCAGCAAACAGTCCTGGTGTAGTGAACTTTAGGCTGAATTCCTTAACTTCATCACCAATCCACACACGGACTATCTTTTCATTGTCAGAGACATCCTCTTCGGATATGTATGCTGCATTGGGGTAATCATAAGAGAACAGGGGTTCTGCACATTCTCCTGTGCCTGTCCATGTTGCCTCAAGCTGCCCAAGACTGAGGGATTGGAATGGGGCAGTGAGTATTGCACTCTGCTGCTCTCCCGCAATATCCATGTAAGGCTCATCCAGGTCCAGGCCTGACTCCACAAAATGGAATTCTTCGCCCCTCATGCGGACAAGGTTCCCAAATCCCATTCCGGGAATAGAATAAACTCCCAGCTGGATTGGACCCTCAAATGTACTTTCCTCATACACAAAATCCTGGATAGTTCCGGGGCATTCCTGGTCTTCCCCTGTTTCAATATCCGGGATAAAGCCATGTGTATGTGTCATTACCCGGACAAACTGGGTAGTGGCGCCACTGAATTCGT
>WJMN01000031.1 GCA_014727925.1 Microcaldota archaeon | reverse complement strand
CTGAAGCCTCCGCCTCCGGAAAATCCTCCGCCCGAGAAGCCGCCTCCTCCGGAAGACCAGCCACCGGATGAGCCTCCGGAGAAGCCACTTGAGCGGGAACCGCTCCTGTTTCCATATTTTGAAAGGTTTCTCACGCCCCATGCGGAAGAGTAGAAGATGTAGGAAGAAGTGCGGATTCTGTCAAGCTTTTTCACTTTCTTTGCAAGCAGTTCGTCTAGCTCGGAGAGGTGCTTCTTTACTTTGTCTGCAAGCCCGAGGGCAGTTGCGTAAGCAAGAATCTCACCCCATATAAGGGCGGAGGATGGCGGCTCTTCCCTGAGGGAACTGGATTTTATTGCACGGGAAAAGGCATCCCACCTGGCAAACTCCTTCTTTTTTTGTGGGGGGACTTCGGGCTGGATGTAAAAATATGCTGCGGCCGAAACAGCAAGCAGGCTTCCTAATGCACTAATGACAATTGCGCCTGCATAAAGGTACTCCTGCATTTCAAGCAGATAAAGCAGAAAATCAATTGCATTGGGCAGCACTGAGAAGAAAATGCAGGAACCCAGAAACAACATGAATATGCCCAGCCCGGCGACAGTCTGCTGCTTGTTTTTTCCCTTACTTGTGTAATCTGCAAGCCCTTTCTTCTTTACTTCTTCCTTAACCTGATGTTTGAACAGGTCCATTTTCCCTGGGATATTTGTTTTGCCGGCTGCGCCTTTGCTTTTTATTTTTTTGAACTCTTCTGCAAGCGCATCCAGGTCCACCTCCTTCTTCTTGCCTTCATCAAAAATGAGGTCACGGAGGGTTTGCTCATAAGGCTTGAGCTTCTTTGAGGTAGTCCTGAGAAATAGAATTGTGCGCTCTCGTTTTATCTCCTGGCCCGTGTATCCTTTTTTCTCAAGTTCCATGATATCTATCGCGCCTTTATTTATGAGTTCCAGGAGGGTGGCTGCAAGGATTTCTTTATCATCGTAAAAGTTGCGGAGCATGGCCGAAACAGCGGCCGGAGGCTCTGTGGATGGAGGCATAATGCTTTCCTGGAACCTCGGAAATTTGGGGGCTTTTGTGTACAGGTATCCTGCAACGGCAAGAAGGACCAGGAAAACAGGGCAGAGACAAGGGGCGCAGGGAAAGGCATCCTCTGGGCCCACTATGGACTCCGAACCATAAATTTTGCGTTCTTCCCTGAGGATCGCAAATGCGGAACCATTAACCGTATTGGTGGTATTTACCGAATCCCTTGCAAAAAGGTAGCATCCTCCTATGTAATTCCCGGAAGGGACATTGTTCATCTCAACTATAATCGAGAGGTCATCTATGTATGCTTCCCCCTTCTTTTCAGAATATATTTCAAAATGCATATCCTTGCCCCTGGAGGATTCGGGCAGTTTCATTGTGGAATGGAAAGTTTTTGCAGGAACGACCCAGTTTGCCCCATAGTGCTCAAAGCAAAGTTTTGCATAATCGTCCCAAATTTCAACCCTGTCCTTAAGGGTATAATCCAGCTCTACTTTATTTATACCGGAAAAGGTTTCGGTCCATATAACCTCTGCTTTTCCTTCATATTCCTGTGTGTAATAATTCACAGGCTGGCCATTTACCTTTACCGAATGGACGGCCAGGTTGGAAAGGGATTCGTAATCCGCGGGGCGTATGGAGCGGTAGCCTTCATTGTAAGCATCCTCAAGGGTGAAAGTTATTGTCTCCTGTATGTGGAGGTCCCCATTGGGCTGCACCTCTGCATCAGTAGTGTAGCTGTCTATTGTGAAAGAAAAGGCAATTGGAAGCAATACTAGGAAGGCAAAAAGGGAGTTTGTAACATTGTGCATGAGAAAATATAGCAAATAAGGTTTAAAATGATTGATTGGTAAATAAAGCCATGGGAATGAAGGAGGTGGCAATCCAGCTCTACCTGCGGCAGGTAAAGGGGCAGGGGATTGTGCCAAAAGAATTCTACGGTCTCAGCAACATGGAGAGGCACATGCTTGAAAAAAAGAGAGAAAGATACTTTCTTAAAAAAGAGCACAGGGGAAGGTTTTCCGTAGGGATGACCGGCGGAGTATTTGATATTGTGCATATTGGGCACATACACACCCTGAGCGAAGCAAAAGAAAAAGCAGATGTGCTGGTTGTGGTTGTGGCCCAGGACAAACACATCAAAAACAAGAAGAGAAAGCCACTGCACTCGCAGGAATACAGAAGAGTGCTTGTGCAGGCCCTTAAACCGGTTGACCTTGCAATACTCGGGGGGGAGAACATGGAGGAGCCATTTGAGAGGGTGGAGCCAGATATTATTATATATGGTTATGACCAGAAGGCGTTCCTGAAGCCTGAAGGGGTGGAGGTCATAAGGATAAAAAACAGGATTGATCCGGAAAAAGTGAAAACCAGGAAGATCCTGAAAAAGCTCGGGATATAGGTGGTTTTATGGTAGAAATCAAACTTGTTGAAGTGGAAATTCCTGAAGGATGCAATGTGATAGTGGGGCAGAGCCATTTCATAAAAACAGTGGAGGACATCTATGAAACAGTCGCGGAAAGCGGAATGTCTGTTAGATTTGGGTTTGCATTTTGTGAAGCGTCGCAGAAGAGGCTGGTGCGCAGCGACGGGAATGAGCCGGGGCTGGTGCAGCATGCGGAAAAAGAAGCCATGAAGATTGGAGCAGGGCACTCATTTATCCTGTTTCTCAAAGAGGGCTTTCCGATTAACATAGTAAACAGGGTGCAGGAAGTAAGCGAAGTAACTGCACTTTATGCGGCTACTGCAAACCCGCTTAAGGTTGTGGTCGCTGAAGAAGGGGAGCAGAGGGGAATACTCGGGGTGCTAGACGGTATGAAACCGGTTGGGGTTGAAGGGGAAGAAGACAGGAAAGAGAGAAAGGAATTCATCAGGAAAATAGGATATAAGAGATAGTTTTATATATATCTTTAAAGAGGGTTAAGCATGCCTGTTTACGGAAAAAAGGAAGGCGCAGAAAAAGAGGAACGGACAGAAGAGGCCATAGACACACGCTCATTCAAAAGTTTCGTTGGGAAGGAAAAAACCCAGCAATTTATCTCAAAATGGAAAAAGAAGGGATACACAAAAGCGGGGGTTGAAGAGCTCATGTTTGAGCTTTATGCAAGATACGGAGGGGATGGAGACGATGATGACGAGGACAGGGTAAGGGAGAGAGCAGGTGAAATGCTGGACATAATGAAAAGCGTCCGCGGCCTTTTTGAGCCATTCAAAAAAGATTAGCAGCTTGGGAGCAAGAGATAAGTTTAAATATGGTTTCCATATAAGAAAAGCTACGCATTTTTTGCCTCGGTAGCTCAATGGTAGAGCGCCTGCCTGTTAAGCAGGATGCTGGAGGTTCGAGCCCTCCCCGGGGCGTAGTGAAACGGAGCCAGGGAAAGTGGATGGTCCACTCAACTCCCAAAGCTTGCTAATTCTCCATAAAACAAATGCAAATTATCCGAGGCCAGTATCATATCTTCCGCAATACGGGTCGTAGCAGAT
>WJMN01000030.1 GCA_014727925.1 Microcaldota archaeon | reverse complement strand
GCGTTCTGGCTGCAGGAAAAGGGAATGGCAAAGATTGAAGAGGAGAAGGAAGCGGAATACAGGCAGACGGCAGAATGCAAAAAATACCTAAAGGAAGGCTTCCCTGAAATAGGCATACTTGAAAAAGACGGAAAGCCGGTAAAGGGACTGGGCGAAGAGGGAAAAATCGGGCTTGTCTGGGCAAAAAAGAACGGGTGGATAACAATCGAGGGGGGAAAAATAAAGGTCCTCGGGGCTCCTGCAGGGCTTTACCCGCTCATAGGAGCTGCAGAAAACCCGGAAAAAGCAACAGAAGAGGAAAGAAAAATACTCCTGAAAAGAAAGCTCTTAGAAAAGGAAACAAAAAAGGAATTCAGCATAATGCTCACAGAGAAGGGGAAGAAAGAGGCAGAAAAAATAGGGGAAATAAAGGATGAACTGGGGGAGCTCACCCATGAGATGCTGGTGGAGGGGTCCTGGGAAAGGGGAGAATTCAAGCCATATGCACTCGCCCCAACCGAAGATGCGGCAATGGGAAAAGTCCATCCCCTAACAAGGATGGTAAGGAGAGTGAAGAGGGTATTCCTGGATATGGGTTTTGAAGAAATGGAAGGAGACATGGTGGAGAGCTCATTCTGGAATTTTGACGCATTATTCCAGCCGCAGGACCATCCGGCAAGGGAGCTCGCAGACACTTTTTATGTTGAGGGAGAGGAAGGGCTTCCGGAAAAGGATCTGGTGGAAAAGGTAAAAAAAAGTCATGAAGAGGGATGGAAATACAATTGGAGCGGGGAAGAGGCAAAAAAAAGGGTGCTGAGAACACACACCACTGTCCTTAGCGCCCAGCACCTGCACAAGCTGAAAGAAGGGGAGGCAAAAAAGTATTTTGCAGTAGGGAGGGTATTCAGAAATGAAGCCACCGACTTCAAGCACCTCGCGGAATTCCACCAGGTAGAGGGGATAGTTGCATGGGAGGGGGCAACATTCAGGGACCTTCTGGGGCTGCTTAAGGAGTTCTACAGGAGGTTCGGATTTGAAAAAATAAGGTTCAGGCCAAGCTACTTCCCCTATACTGAGCCCAGCGTAGAAGTTGAAGTATTCTTTGAAGAGAGGGGTGAATGGATGGAATTGGGGGGAGCTGGTATATTCAGGCCGGAAATGACAGAGCCCCTCTGCGACGTGTACCCGGTACTGGCCTGGGGTCTGAGCCTGGAGAGGCCGATGATGCTTATGGAAGGCTTAAAAGACATTAGGACGTTTTACAAAAACGACCTTGACTGGCTGAAGGGCCAGAGCGTGGACAGATGAAAAAAACCATCTTTGTAATTGCTTTTGTACTTATCCTGGTGCTTGCTGCCACCCTTATCCTAACCCTCATAGACATGCCCGAGGCAGAGGGGGCGCCGGGCTATGTGGAAGTGCTCTCCAAGGGGAGGGCGGGTGAATACGGATACTATTTGTACATGGCAAACGGGACAGGGCATACGCAACTCCTGGGCCTTGATGAAGAACCCAAAGACAAGATTTACGTGCTAAGCGAAACAGGGGTGGGAATGGACTCGTTCAACAGCTTTGTGGAAGAGCTGGACACCCTGAATGAGTATGGCATGAGCGTTGAAGTGATAGGGAGAAGTGATGTAAGGAAAGTAAGGGACTCCATATTGATTGTCCCAACAGGGGCAATACCTGATTATGTGCTAAACAGCATCGGCTCAACCGGCTCATTCAACACCCTAGTTTACATCGGGAAAACGGACTTGAAGATGGCCAGCAGCCTGAGAAAGGACTACTGGTATGCGCAGCTGGACAACCAGACAAAGGAAAAGATAATCGTAAAGGAATACACTCTAGACGAATTCATGGACGACCCGGAGCTGATGGAGGGGTTCAGAGAAGAGCTTAAGGAGAACTCCTGGGCGGTTGTTTCAGAAAGCACCCAGGAATTCAGCGGGGCAAACGAGGAAAAAAGCATTTTTGTGCCCCTAGAAGATGGGGGTTACCTGAGATTCATTTATGAGGCGGGAGAAAACAGAGGAATAGATGTTTCATCCTTCCTTGCATCTGAGCCGGTGGAAGTAGAAACAGACGGGGAAGTATATCCCTGGGAAAGGGCGGCAGTTTCATTCACCCTGAGCAACACCACCGGAAAGGCATTCTACACAGTTGAAAAAAACGGGGAGATACTGCTTTCAGAAGACCTCGGCAGAGTGGGGGTAGAGAAAGCATTTTATTACACTTATGAATTTGAAGAAGCGGGGGACTACATCATAAAAGTATACGACAGCTCGGGTATGCTCGGCTCAACCTACATACACGTAAAAGGCATAGAAATTAACAGGGAAGAGAGCTGGAATATGAGAACGCTGTTCAGCGTAGAAGTGGACGGGGAACCGCTGAAAACAGGCGACCTCTATGTTTCTGTAAACAACGGAGAAGAGGAAAAATACCCGATTGCAGACGGGCAGGTGAGCGTGCCGGTAAAACTCCAGAGCGGGAAAAATGTTTTCCGGGTGCAATACCTTGAATATAAAGAAACAATAACCTACACGCGGGAGCAGGCGGGGACAATAGAAACATACATCAAGTGGGGGCCGTTCATTGTAATCTTCATCATAATCGTATATGTTGCGGCAAGCGTAAGGAAGAGGCCGGTTTACACAATAAAGGTTGAAGCGGTGGCCAAGAAGGAGAGGAACACCGTGGAAGTGGAGCCAGAAGACCTCATAGAGTGCATAAAATACCTGCAGGACCGGTTCGGCTGGAACAAGGTCCCGATAAAGCTTAACGAATTCGCCTACAGCGTAAGGAAGAACATCACTGACGGAGCAGAAGTCCTTGATGGGGACCTAGAAGCGATGCTGAAGGAGCTGGAGAAGAGGGGTAAGATTGAGAGGTACGGGGACTATTACCAGCTTTCAGGGTGGGGAGAGGTAAAGAAGAATGTGCTGATGCGGGAGGCAAGGGACATCCTGGTGAGCAGGGGAATACGCTTCAAGGAAACCAAAAAAGGATTCAGCATCGGCTCTTCACTGATATCTGCAGACTACATTGAAACAGAAAAGAAGCTGATAGTTGTCTTTGAAAATGAGGAGGACATACGGAGGTTCATGAAATCGCTCAGGGGCGATGAACGGGCAAGGCTTGAAGTGAAGAAGGCAAATGATGCACTGAAGATAACCACTGTCAACAGGCTGGAAGAGATATTATGATGAGGAAGCTCTTTCTGCTTTTTCTGGTTTTTTCGGTTTGTGCAGCCCTTGAGGACCCCCCTCTGGATGAGGTTGCCCAGTACAACAGAGGTCTTGCCCCTTCGCTAATGGGGACCTCTGCAATTACAGTTGGGGAGCTCACAAAAGACAACCCCTCAAGGGTGAATATGACCATTGTGGCTGTTATCCCCTCTGTGGATGAGAGGGTTCCCCCAGAAGCAGATGAAGTGCTCTGGGCATGGAATGAGGAAAATGCAGATGGGAGGACAATAACTGAAGAAGACAGCCACGGATGCACAGACCGCTACATCTTTACCCTGATTAACCAGACAGAAAGCGTTGAGATAAGCTTCAGCTTCAGAAACCACACTGTAAAAACAGAGCCGGAGACAACAGAGGCAATCCTTGAGATTCCCCTGGAAAGAGAACTGCTGGAAACAGCCAACGGAACAGAGAACCTCACCATAGAGCTGGAATGGGACTACTGGTATCATTATGAGGTGATAGTGTCTAACAGCGGGTGGGTTTGCAACGGGGAAAACTGCAGCTGCGAGGACCAGGGCTCCATGCCCCCACAGCAGTGGGAGCTCCATACCATCGGAAACGTGAGCAGGCAGTACATAGTTGAGCCAGGGGAAGCGAGCTTCTTCCTTGCAAGGCCGGCCCTGGGGGAGCAGTGGTATAGGAATAACCATTTTGATACGCTGGTTTTCTCCAGGAAAAGCATCTACAAGGCAGAGATAAGCATGGACGGAAACGAGACCGCACACGCAAGGATATACAATTTCAGTGTTATGGAGGACCCGGTTGGGGCCTGGCACATATTTTCAGAAGAAACCGATGAATTCAGCAATGCGAGCATGGAAAATTATGAGGTGTCCTACTGGGCAACACCCGTGGTAAATGAAGGGGAAGGGCCCTTTTCACACCTTTATGAAGTAAATCACACCTACAGCGGGTGGGGCCCCAAAACCATGGAGATAACCGTTACTGATTTCTTCGGGGGGGAACACACCTACAGTAGGGAGATACTCAGCAGGAAGATTAGCAAAGGAGGAAAAAGCGAAACAGGAGAGCCAGAGGGAAGCGCGGAGTACTATAGGCAGGGGATGCCTGCCCAGGAGGAGCAGGAGCTCACACACAGCATTATTCCTTCGGATGGACTGTTGCTTGTGTTCCTGATTGCCGCATTATGGATGTTCCGGTACCACCGCAGGCATGCAAAGTAAAGAAAGGGGAATTTAGAAACATTTAAATATATAAGTAGCCTAAATAATGGAACCTAGGTATCCAGCTTTTTTAAGAAAAAAAGCAACAGCTCAATGCGTTTCAGCGTTGGGCGCTTTTGAAAAGGGTTTCAAAAAAGGTGAAAAAATGGTCAGGGTATATGATGTTGATGCAAGTTCCCTAATAGATAAGGTATCAGGGAAGCTAAAGGAGATGGGCCTGGAAAAGCCCGAGTTTGTGGGCTTTGTAAAAAGCGGAGCCCACAGCGAGAGGCCTCCTGAAGACGAGGACTTCTGGTATGTGCGCTGCGCATCGCTACTCAGGCAGGCATACGTTAACAGCAATGTGGGCGTGCAGAGGATGCGGCGCCACTACGGCGGAAAAAAGGACCGGGGAGTGAAGCCTGAGGCCCATGTCGCTGCAGGGGGCTCCACCATAAGAAAGGCGTTCCAGGCTCTGGAAAAAGCGGGCTTGATGGAGAAGACCCCGCAGGGGAGGAGGCTTACTCCAAAAGGCATGTCCCTGCTGGATAGTGCCGCAGGTGAAGTCAGCGGGTGAAACCCTTGGGAGAGGGAATAGAAGAGGCAAGAAACAAGAAAATGGAGCAGTACCAGCAGGAGCTAGAAGAAAAAAAGAAAGAGGAGAAAATAAAGGGCCTTCTCCGCATGACTCTCTCCACAGAGGCATATGAGCGGCTGATGAACGTGAGGATTGTGAATCCCCAGCTCTATGCTATGGCCTCAAACCAGGTATTCAACCTATACCAGAAAGCGGGCAGGAAGCTAAGTGAAAAGGAGCTACTGAGCCTGCTAAAGGCCCTCAAG
Organism: Microcaldota archaeon; assembly: GCA_014727925.1. Lineage (GTDB taxonomy): Archaea > Micrarchaeota > Micrarchaeia > Anstonellales > Bilamarchaeaceae > CAIKOA01. The sequence continues at coordinate 7,403 of WJMN01000030.1, read as the reverse complement.
GGGCAGCAGAAAGAAACGAAAATAACTTTCAAATAGGGTGATTTTAATGAGCAGAAACAAAAGCCGGGAAAAAAAGAAGAGGCTTGGGAGGAAGACCAAGCAGAACAGGCGGCTCCCTGTATTTGTCACAATCAGGACAAAGAGGAAGATTCTCTGGAACAACAAGAGCAGGAACTGGAGAACAGACAAGATAGGATACATCGGTGATTAGGATGGCGGACCTTGAAAGGATTTACGTTGTACCCCTTAGGGCAGCATACGAAACAACCAGGACCAGCAGGAGCAGGAAAGCAGTCAAAATTCTGCGGGGCTTCATCTCAAGGCACATGAAGGCAGAAACAGGAGATGTGAGTATAAGCGAAGGGGTGAACAAGCTAATCTGGAAACGGGGAATCCAGAAGCCGCCTAGGAAGATAAAGATCAGGGCAACCAAGGAGGGAGAAAAAGTAAAGGTTATGCTCCTTGAAGAAACGCCTGAAGAAGTTAAGGAAGAGGCACCTAAGGAGAAACAGAAGGCAACGGCTCCGGAGAAAAAGGAAGAAAAGAAAACTGCCGGAGAAGGGGAAAAACCAGCAGAGAAGCCGCCTGAGAAAGAAGTAAAAGAAGATAAACCTGCCAATGAGCCCGCAAAAGAAGACGTGAAAGAGGAAAAGCCTAAAGAAACCAGGGAAGACGCGCCTGAGAAAGAGGGGCCCAAAACTGAGGAAACGCCGGAAGAGAAGGAGGCTGAGGAAAAACCAAAGGAAGAGAAAGCCCCTGAAGCAACGTCCAAGGAGAAAAAGCCCGCAAAAGAAGAAGGCGTGGAGAAGGAATAAAGATGGCATACCGGAGAGCCGCGTATTTCGGCAATCCCTTCATAGGCATTTTTTTCTGCACAAACAGAACGCACACCCTCTTCCCTGTGGATGCAAAGGAGAGTGTCATTGAGGATGTGTGCTCTAGCCTGGGAACAAAACCGGTGAATGTTAATATAAAGGGGCAGAACCTAAACGGGATATACGCTGCAATGAATGCAAACGGGATAATCTTGCCCCACACAACCGGGAAAAAAGAAGCAAAGAGTATAGAGGAAGAAACCGGGCTGGGCGTGTACCTATCTGGGGAAAAGATGAATGCCCATGGCAACAATATCGCCCTAAACGACATGGGGGGGGTAATTAACCCTATAGTGGGACAAAAGGAAAGAAGGGAGATGGAGGGGTGCCTGGGAATTGAGCTGGTGCCTTTCAATGTGGCAGGGTTCAGCACGGTTGGTTCGCTCTGCGTGGCCAACAACAAAGGTTTTTTGATCCATTATTCTGCAACTGAAAGGGAAGTTGCAGAACTCGGTGAAATACTGGGGGTAAATGGAATGCCCGGAACAATAAATACAGGAACCGGGTTCATAGGAACAGGGCTGCTCGCAACAGACACGGGGTATTTTGCAGGAGAGGCAACCTCCTCCTTTGAGCTGGGGCGGGTTGAAGAAGCCCTAGGGTATCTGGAACAAAGGTGAGAATATGGATAAATTTAGGATAACCGGCGAAATGAAGATCGGTGAGGAATACAGGAAATTCACAAAAGAGGTTGACGCACATACAGAAAACCATGCAAGGGAAACCGTGTTCGCCCTGATTGGGTCGCAGAACGGGGTAAAGAGGAGCAACGTGAAAATCTCTGAAGTTTCCAAGGTGTGAATATGAAACAGGAAGAAATACTTGCACACGCCAGAATGTATAGCCAGCAGAAGCAGGCGGTTGAGAAGGAAGTTGAAAAGCTCAGTGTTTCTTTAATGGAGCTTAGGAACTCCGTGAAAACAGTGGAAGAGCTTGAGGAGAACGCAGGCCTCGTGCCGATTGGAGGAGGCGCATTTGTGCATGCTGATTTGCACAAGGAAAAGGTAGTCATACCGATTGGCTCAGGCTATGCAAAAGAATACACTCCAAAAGATGCAGACAAGGAAATCTCCAAAAGGATTGAGCTTACTGAAAATGCATTGAAAAAAATGCGCGGGGAGCTTGGAAAAATAGACGAACAGATGGCAAGATTGGAAAAGGAATACCGGGCGCTTAAGAAGGAGTGAAGGCCTGATGTTTGACCTCCTCAAAAAGAAATTCTCTGGTTTTGTAGACAAGATAAAGGGCAAAGAGGAGGAAACAGAAGAGCTGCAGGAGAAGACTGAAAAGCCGGCTGAAGCAGAAAAATCTATGGCTCCGGAAAAACAAAAGGCAACGGAGCCGGAAAAGAAAGGGGAGAAGCCGGCAGAGGGCCCTCCCCAAAAAGAAGTGGAAGAAGAAGCAGCTGCAAAAGAGGAAGTAAAAGAGAAACCCGGGGCTGAAGAGAAGAAGAAAGAAGAGCCGCCCAAGGAAAAAGAGGGGCCCAGACCTGAGGAGAAGCAGGAAGAGAAAAAAGCCGCGGAAAAGGCAACGGGGGAGAAAGGGCCTGAAGCAATGCCCAAGGAAAAAAAGCCTGCAAAAGAAGAAGGGCCGGGGAAAAGGGAGGACGAGCTTAAGAAAAAGGTGAAGAAGGGTTTCCTTTCAAAGGTAACTGAAACAATACGCGGGGAAAGTGAGATAAAAGAGAATGAAGTTTCAGAGCTGATTGAAGAGCTGGAGCTGGGGATGCTAGAAAGCGATGTTGCCCTCCCGGTTGCTGAAGAAATAAAGGAAGAATTAAGGAAAAGGATAATCGGGGCAAAAGTAAAGAGAGGGGAAACCGCAGTATTTGTGAGGGACAGCCTAAAAGAAATACTGCTTAAGATGTTCAGGGAAAACCCTGGGTTTGAATTCTCGGAAAAAATTGGGGGGGGAAAGGAGCCTAATAAGATAATGGTTGTCGGGCCAAACGGGGCAGGAAAAACCACCACAATTGCAAAAATGGTCAGACTGCTAAAGGAAGAGGGATACAGCGTATGTATCGCAGCATCAGATACCTTCAGGGCAGCCGCGGTTGAGCAGCTTGTGCACCACGGGGAGAAGGTGGGAGCAAAGGTGATATACGGGGCTTATGGTGCAGACCCCACCTCGATTGCATTTGATGCGGTAAATTACGCAAAATCAAACAAGGTGGATATTGTTATTATAGATACAGCAGGAAGGCAGGAAACAAACATAAACCTCCTTAACCAGCTTAGAAAAATGGACCGGATAATATCTCCGGACATCAAGGTATATGTAGGAGAGAGCATTGCAGGAAATGCGATGGTTGAGCAGATAACAAAATTCAAAGAGGAAATCGGGCTAGACGGGGTGATACTCACAAAACTTGATTGTGATGCAAAGGGAGGAACACTGATTTCTGTTTTTGGGGTTGCTAAGCTTCCGGTTCTCTATGTTGGGGTGGGGCAGGGATACAAAGACATGAAAAAGTTCGTGCCTGAGGAAATTGTGGAGGAGATTCTCTCTTGAATGGAAAAAAGGTAGTGCTGGACACCAATTTTCTACTTGTTCCCCACCAGTTCAGAATTGATGTGTTTGGGGAAATAGATGGCCTGCTTGAATTCCCCCACACTTATGTTATTCCCTCGGGAGTAAAAAGAGAACTTGAAAAACTGGCTGAAGGCAGGGGAGATGAGGGAGCAGCTGCGAGGCTGGGGTTGAAGATGCTCAGGGCAAAAGGCTGCACTGAAGTGGAGAGCAGGGGAAATGTGGACAACTGGATACGCAAATATGCAAAAAAGGAAAACGCAATTGTGGCAACAAACGACCGGGAGCTCAGGAATAAGTTAAAAAAAGATGGTGTGAAAGTAGTCATACTCCAATCAAAATCAAGGCTGGGAATTGTATGATGCTTGACACCATGGGCTGGATCCTTGTAGGGCTTTTTGCATTCTTCTCAATCATGGTGCTGGTCCTTGTAATATACTTCGTATGGAAGAGAGGGTCAGGCTCAGTCAAGTTCCAGAAAAAAATAAAGGGAGGAAAAAGCGTGGTGCTTGTCCAGCCATTTGTAAACCTAAAAAGGGTGATGGTGCAGGATAAGGCAAGTGGGGAAAGCCTTGTTTTCGTAAAAGAAAATCTAGGCTCAGGAGAAACGGTGTGGTTTGAGTACCCTGCATCAAATTCTCCCGCAAGATTGACTACTGAAGGAGAAGTTGAAATTACTCTTGAAGCAAAACCCTGAATTTTTCGTGCATTTCCGCTATTTCTCCGGGGCTCAGTTCCCTTGCCCTTTTTCTCGGGAGAGGCACCTCCACGTGGACTCCTTCGTGCTCCAGTGCTTTTTTTACCATCTGGTTCTTGTGCTGGAAAATAATCCTGAGGAAATGCAAGAAGGATTTTTCCGGATTAAAGGGCTTGCGCACCATAAGGACAATTGCTGAATCCACTTTTGGGGAAGGGGAAAATGCGCCTTTCTTCACTCTCTTTACAATCTGGGTGTTGAAAAAAAGCTGGGCAACAACCGAAAGGCGCCCGTACTCGCTTGACCTGGGCCGGGCAACCATCTTCCTGGCAACTTCCAGCTGGACCATCAGCACCGCATGGCGGAAGTCCATCTCCGCAAGGCGGTAAAGAATAGGCGAGGTTATGTAATAGGGGATGTTTCCAACCACAACATCAAAAGAGGGGAAATCCTCTTCCAGAAAATCTCCGCTCACCACGTTTATCTCTTCGCCAAACCTCTTTTGCAGATGGGCGGCCCATTCGGAGTCTTTTTCAATTACTGTTAGTGAGGAGGGGGAGTTTTGGAGCAGTTTCTCGGTGAGGCGCCCGTCTCCGGGGCCTATCTCCAGGACTTTCCTTCCTTTTGGATTTGCAAGTGTTGCCTCAAACTCCAGCAGGGAGTTGTCCTGCAGGAAATGCTGTCCCATGCTTTTTTTCTGCTTCATTCGGGAAAATCACCTTTTTTTCCTTCTAGGATAAGAAGCGCATCAAGCAGACCATATGCATAATCAGAGCATCCGAAAGAGGAAAAATAGTCTTCTTTTTTGAAATAGTAGGCAGCATCCCCTGCATACTGCATGGCCAGATTAAAAACATCAGGGTAGCGGGAATGGTGTCCAAGTGATTTTGAATCATCTATTCTAGAGTATAGCTTCTTCAGGCTTTTTTCTGCCCTGGATTTTTGCATGGACTAGATATGGAGGGAAATGGTTATATTGGTGTTTTTGGTAATATATGTGGTAATATAGGGGCATTAATAACTAGGGGCTTAGACGGTATGGGAAAGCGGTGTGGGAGAAAGAGTTTATAAATGTTTCTATACTATAATATTATCAATAAGTTGGAAATGATGGTTATGTCTGAAAAAAAGAAGGGTTCCAGGAAAATGTCCTGGGGCGCCGTACTAACAGGAGACCCAGGAGGGGATGGTTTAGAGACCGGGGTGAGAGTCCCCCTCAAGGAATTTTTAAATCTGCTCAGGGGCCCGGATGGAAAACTTAACCTGGATGATGATAAGGTTATCAAAGCAATAAGGGAACGTGCTTATGAAGTTGCAGCCAGGGCAGAAGAAGCCCAGCTGAACAACCTCCCAGAAGCTGAGCAACTTACAAACGAAGCGACCGCCCTTGCTCTCAGGCTGCCTGAGTATGGCAGAGAATCCAGAACTTTTGATGAAAACTCCAGGGCATTCCGCCTTGCAGACATAGCAGGTGTTCTCGGAGGAAGCTCTGAAAAAACAAGAAGAGTTGACCTGGGAAACCTTGTAGAAGCTACAGGAGGCGACGAAGAAGATTTAGATATGTGGCAGAAAGAAGTAAGTGAACGGCTGGATGCCGGAGCCCTTGAAGGTGACGAAAAGGCCAGAGGCGAAGACAGCAGAAGTGAATCAGAAAATTACCTTTTGAATGTTGGGCCTCAGAAAGAAGAAGGCAGGCCTGTTTCAGATTCAATGATTGAAGAAAGCAGAGAAGTTGGAGGGGGGAAAGATGAAACACGCAAAACAGCAATACACGGAAAAACCCCACAGACCGCTCAGGGGAGCGGAGCTCACGGCCTTGGAACGATGGGAGAGCAGGAAGCCGGGTTTGGGGAAACCAGGATAGGGAGAACACCTGAAGATGAATTTTTCGGAGAGCCCCTGGAAAAGCCAGCAGGAACAGTCCGGCTGCAGGCAGGCGAGTCCGGGCCGCTTGCAGGAATGGGTGCCGGGAAACCCCCGGAGAGCGGAAGGACAGATACGATACTCGGAAAAAATCTTGCGGCCATAGTCCGGGAAGGTCTCGAGAATGGCATGGAGATATCCCAAACCAGGGGTAAGCCACTTTCAGATGATACCATACGTAGAATGGAGGAAGACAGCGGAAGGCGCCTTACTTCTGAGGAGGTTGAAAAAACCATTCTGCAGGAGCCGGGAGGTGAAACAGCAGACCTTGGGAAAACCGAGGATTTCAGGCCATATGGGGATATTTTTTATGCAATAAAAAAAGTGTTCCGTGAATCAGGCCAAAAAGAACCCATCAGCTTTGAAGAGAGCCTGGAAAAAGCAATAGGACTCGCGGGGGGAATCGCCGCAGAAAGTGATTCTGTTTCTGAAGAGGACCCTACAGCAATGAGCCCTGAAGAAAGTGATTCTGTTTCTGAAGAGGACCCTACAGCAATGAGCCCTGAACTAAGAAGGGTCAACAGGCTCAGGAGATTTAAGCGGGAATTTGTAGATGTCCAGGAAGATAGGGAAGAGCCAAAAAAGAGCCTGAACCAGTATAAAATGTGGCTTATCAGGGAAAAGAGCAAATATGAAGAAATACTCAAAATTAAGTGGGAACGGGGAGAAAAGAAAATACCTGATGCGTTCAGGATTCTTGGCATGTCTCCAGGGGAATACAGCAGAAAAGCAACCCTCAGAATATGCAACGCATTTCTCAGTAAAAGCGGCCTGAACAAAAAGGAAGAGGAAAGAGTCGGGAAACTCAAGGAACTGCTGGAAACCGAGGAAGACGGCATTGAAGAAGAAAGGAATGCAGACCTGGCTTATGAAATGCTTGTTGGGAAGGCAACAGAATACCAGAGGGAACTGAGCGAAAAGAGAGAGGAAAAAATCGACGATATGGATACAAAGCTTGGGAAGCTGAATATTACCCTTGGGGAGTTTGAAGGCAAGAAAAAGGAGATTGTGAATGTACTTAAGCTGGTGTATCTTGCCAACCGCAACACTGAACAGAAATACAACGCGATAAATCGGCCTGAGGTAAAGGAAGCGCTGATGGAACTTGAAAGCGACTATAGAGAAAGGAAAAAATGGATGGGGCTCATTGTCAATATACTTTCGAGAAACGATGAAGGGTTCAAGGAACTCTGGGAAGATGCAATGTCTGAAGCAGACCGGAAAATCTTCCCTGTAAATAGGCTTGGTAGAGAGAATGAAAAAACCGGGAAAAGAAAGGGGGCTGGCCCGGTTGCAAGCGGAATAGGCAGTGCAATCAAGATGGCTGCAGGTGCAGGGATACTTGCAGCAGGAATGTGGCTCAACCAGCAGGGCATAAT
>WJMN01000005.1 GCA_014727925.1 Microcaldota archaeon | reverse complement strand
TTCTGCCCTGGCTGCCCGCCAGCCCTTGTTGCGGGCAACATCCATCACCCTCGTTTTATCAGCATTGCTATATTCAGCACCCCTTTTTTCTTTCATGTCCATTCTAAGCTTTATCGCTTTTTCGGGGGCCTCTTCAATTAGCATTGCAAACATCTGGTTCCGTACTGCAGGCCTTATTTTTATGTCTGCATCCGGCTGTGTTATCTGCTCGGTGGTTCTGCTGATGATTTCACGGGTAACATCTTTATTGAAATTGACACCCCACCTGTTTTGAAATTGCTCTATGGCGCTTTCTACCTTCTGTTCCTGCACAGGAGTAATTTTCGTTGGGGCATTCCTGCGCTTTTGGGCCATGCAATAATTACTTCACTGCCCCTTTTATGGTTTTTTGTATAATTCCCAACAGATGCCCGAGTTTGATTCAAAGGAGCCGTATGTAAAGCAGCTTATGCTGTATTTCCAGAACGGAAGCTACCAGAAGGCATTTTCCCTGTCAAAAGAATTCGTGAAAAAGTTTCCTAAAGATACACTATCACATTTTTTTCTTGGGCGTTCCGCCTTCTGGCTAAACGATTTTCAAACAGCAAAGGACGAGTCGCTCAAGGCCTTTAATCTTTCCGAAGGGGAGGATGAGATGGCAGTTGCGGGAATTCTTCTTGCATGCTCTTATTTCCAGCTCAAAGAATATCAGCAGGGAAAAGAGGTGCTGGCCCTGCTACGGACAGAGCTCCCGCAGAAAGAAGACATCCAGAAGCTTAGATTTGTTTTTTCCCTGGCCTTAAATGATGAGGCAGCAGCCATGCGGCACCTTGAGCTTTTATACACTACAAACAGGAAAGCTACAAGCGATTTTATTGTGCAGTTTCTTGAAAGGTATGCCTGAGAGGTACGGCGGTTTCTTTAAGCGCCGCTCAATCTTTTGTCTTCTAGTAAATCATCTATTGCAGCTATTTCATTCTTGAGCGGTTCTGTTTTTTCGCCTCTTGCTATTGCGGTTTCAACCATCTTTTCTGTTCTTCTCTTTCTATCCATAAGCTGGGCCCTTAGCTCTCTTTTTTCTCCAGGGCTGCCATAGTTTAGCACATCCATCTGAGCAGGGCTTAGCTTCAAAACTGCAACCGGTCCGATTTTTGGGGCCACTTCTTCACCTTCTTCCACCTCACCCTTCAGGGGCCCCAATTCCACCTCAGGGCCCTTGCCACTCATCTGGTCAATAAGGCGTTTTTCTGCTTCCGTTTCCCCTCCGGGGGTGCTTGGTTTCACTTCTGCAACTTCCTCACCGCGTTCTCCTCCTACCAGCCCCTTTGGCTCCCCGGGTTCTTTCTTTCTTTCAGCTTCTTTTCTCTGCTGTTCCTCCAGTTCTGCTCTTCTCTTTTTTGCATTGAATTCTTCCAGGTTCTCAGTGCCAAAATCTATTCCTTTCAGTATGTCCCTGGCCGTGGGCCTTTCAGCCTTTGCAACTTCTGGTTCTTCTTCAACCGGCTCCGGCTTTATGGGCTCTTCAGCCTCTGCTTCACCTTCTTTAGGACCAGCTGCAACCTCTGCTGGTTTTTCTTCAGGTGCAACAGGTTCAGGCCGTATCTCTTCTTCAGGACGAGGTGCAGGCTCTTCTTTTTTCTTAACAACCTTTACTGGTTCCTGCTTTTCTTTGGGGTAAACTTCTTCCACCCCCGCAATCTCCTTTTTTTCAGGTCTCCATCTTTCTCTTGCAAGTTCTGCCAGCTCTTCAGTCCTGGTTGGTTCACGCTCTTGTTCTTCAGCTTTTGCAAGTTCTGTTTCGGGCGCTGCCCGCTCCCCGATTTCTTCAGCCCGGCCACCTTTCTGTTCTGCCCTGAATGCATAGAGTGCCTCCCTTCCGGGGGTAACCTCTGGGTGGTTTTCAAGCCATTTGGCATATCTTTCCCGCTCTTCTTTTTTGGCTTCAATTTCTGCCTGTGCAAGCGCAATGTCCGGCTTTTTCCTTTCCTCTCTAGTCCCGTATTCTTCCATATCTTCCTCAGCCTCCCTCCTTGCTTCAGCCTTTGCTTCCCTGACTAGTCTTCTCTGCTCAGGGCTGAGTTCTTCAGCTGAGGGCGGCTGTTCTCCCGCCTCCCTTCTTGCGATGGCCTGTTCCCACAAGTCTTCTTTTTCAGCAGCGGGCTTGCCTGTGATGGTGAGCTGCTCAAGCTCGGTTACCTCCTCACTTCTCCATTTTTCAGCAAGGCTCTCAGCAGCGTTCCTTACCTCCTCCCTTGGGTTGTTTGCATAATTTTCCACGAATCTATTCACGAGGTTTTCAACTTCTTCATTTCCGGTAGTCTGCACACCGGCATTTTTAAGAGCACTGATTGCGGTTTCCCTCACTTCTTTAGGGGACAGTCTTTCCCTTTCTTTCATTTGTCCGTCGCTCATAATATACTTTAGATGATATCATGTTTTTATTGTTTTGTATGGAATTACCCCCATGGCAGAGTTCAGCGGCAAGCCACCTTACCTGAAGCAGATTTCACTTTACTTCCAGGAAGGCAGTTACAAGAAGGCATACGAAATGTCAGAAGAGTTTGTTGAAAAGCACCCGGATACGATGCTTTCCCATTTTCTCCTGGCAAAATCAGCATTCTGGACAGATAATTTCCAGACGGCCAAAAAAGAAGCTCTCAAGGCCTTCAACCTTTCAGAAGGCCAGGATGAGCTTGCCCTTTCCGGAATACTGCTCGCCTGCACTTATTACCGCCTCAAGGAATACCAGAGGGGGATGGACCTCCTCAGATTGCTGAAATCCAAGCTCAAGACAAAAGAGAGCATAATGAAGCTCAAGTTCATATTCGCCCTTGCCCTCCATGACGAGTCTGCAGCAATGCGTCACCTGGATGAACTACACGAGATAAATAAAAAGGAAGCCAGCAGGATAATGCTCAGGCTTCTTGAGGGGAAATCCGGGTAACCATTTTAAAGCAGTAACCCTATTCTGTTTCCTGAAGGTGAATTCAATGAGAATACTGTTAGGATTAATGCTTGTTTCCATGGTTCTTCTTGCAGGCTGCCCAGGAGGCGGCCCCCAAGAAGCTCCGGAGCAGGCTCAGGAACCAGTGCAGGAGCAGCAGCCTGCAGACACTCCCCAGGAAGAGGGGACAGAAGCAGGAGAAGAGCAGCCCGAAGAGGCGCCCCCTGAAGAAGAGGGAGGAACCGAAACACAGGAAGAAAGCCCGTTTGAGAGCTGGGATATGCAGGCGATGATGGCCCTTGGCCAGCCGGTCCACTGCACCGTCACCTACACCTCAGGAGGCATATCTACGACTTCTGAGATGTGGATGAAGGAAGAAAACCTCAGGGTGGAGACCTCCACTGCTGCAGGAGAAGACACCTATTCAGGCACCGTAGTCATGAAAGGAGATGAAGTATACACCCAGAGCACCGCGTCCTATGCAGGAATGGCAGAGGAGGAGTGCGACTGGATAAAGCTTGACAGCGAGAGGCTGAAGGAGTGCATCCCGGAGTCAATGTCTGAAGAGGAATCAACCTTTGAGATTGACTATGATGAAGAGTATGAGGAAGTCCCCAGCGAATATAACTGTGATTATGGCACATTCGGGGATGAGAAGTTTGAGGTTTCAGGCACAGTGTGCGACCTGACTGAAGACCTTTGTGATATGTATGCAATGATGGAAGGCGGAACATACACAGGCGCTGACCCCAGCATGTGCGAAGGCCTTGAGGGCGAGGATTACGCGCAGTGCATGGAAGCACTTGGCCTCCAGTGAAGAAACCAATAACTCTTTATTTCCTTTCTTTCTTATTTTTTCTTTATGTCTGAACTAGATAAACTTACCCAGGATACTATTGATGAGGGAGGAGTCCTCGCACTGCTTTATTTTGATATTCACGGAACTGACAAGGATACCATGATCCAGCTGGGCACAGGGCTGGTACAGAAAGTCCTAAATGAGAATGGAGTGGTTTTTGCAAGGGGGGAGATTGATGAGCCGATGGAGCAGGAAGACATGTTTTCAACTTCACTGGAGCTCAAGATCCTTACCAGGGACGTTGTTTCTTTTGCAGAAGTATGCGGAAATTTCTCACCATTTTCCATGGAGATACTTGAGCCGCAGGAGTTCAAAGTTCCTGTATCTAGCATGCAGGACTTGTTCATGTTCGTCTCCTCCACAACACACGACTACAAGAAATATATAGTGCAGAAACTGGCTACCCCGGAAAAAGGCGAGGAGTACGCCAAGAACCTGAAGGCGCGGGCCGATCTGGGAAAGCGCCTGCTGGGCAGGAAGGAGGGCGAACCAAATGAATGACAAGTGCAAAACAGGGATAACAGGGCTTGACAAAGTGCTGAGGGGAGGGCTTCCAAGCGGCTCAATAAGCACAATAAGCGGTCCCACCGGCTCGGGAAGGAGTACCCTCGCACTCCAGTTCCTATTAAACGGCGCAAAGAAATACGATGAAACAGGGCTCTATGTGGCAATAGAGGAATCGCATGAGCAGATATACCGCAACATGAAGTATTCCGGATGGGACCTAGAGGAGCTTGAGCGCTCAAAGAAACTCCTGTTCCTTGACTATCCCCCGCACGAAGTGGACCAGTTCAGGACGCAGAACAGCGCAATAAGGGAACTGGTAGAAACCATGGGGATTACCCGGATGGTGATTGACTCCATAATGCCCATAGCCCTGCTTTTTCCAAATGATGATGAGAGGAAGAGGGGCTTTCTTGAGATAGTAAACAGCATCCGCAAATGGGGAACAACAACAATGATTGTTGCAGAAGAGCACCCTTCCTCAGGAAAAACGGGGAACCTCCCCCGCACAAATTATGAGATCGAGTCTCTTTCTGATGGCTGGGTCCACCTGGATTACCGCATTGGGAAAAAGGAAGAGAGGAAGAGGGGCATAGAGGTGCTGAAGATGAAAGGGGCAAACCCCATGATGAAGAGGTTTCCCATGGAGATTTATTCTAAGGGAATTTCGGTTAAGGTGAAATGACATGGCTTTTTGCGCACACCTGATTGCAAAGGGGAAGGTGCAGGGAGTTAATTTCCGCTGGTATGTCCAGCAGACCGCAAAGGAGCTTGGGCTTACAGGATGGGTAAAGAACCTGCAGGATGGCACAGTTGAGATCTTCTGCGAGTCGGAAACAGAAAAAGAATACAGGGATTTCCTGGGCAGGGTTGAAAACGGGGGCCAGGGCAGGGGGCCGTCGGCAATTTCCGTGGAAGAGGTAAAAGTTGTAGATTTTGAAAGGGACATCCCGAGAAAGCATGATTATTTTAATATTGAGTACTGACTACTGCACACACACCCTTTCCTTCTTGAAGAACTCAAAAACAAGCGAGTAGGCAAAAACAATTGCCCCGAGTACCAGCAGGACCGAATTAAGGCTGCCCAGAGCCAGGTATATTCCAATGGAAACAATCCCTGCAGCAAACCTCCCTGCGCTCAGGAAAAGCTCCCTGCCGAGCATTGCATGGGCAAGATTCCCTCCCTTGTCTACAAGCACTGCAAGTGGGAAGGGGAAAAACAGTGTCTTGAAGAAGCTTATGCCGACCATTCCCCAGAACCACCATTCAACTGTTCCTGCAAAGGAAGAGAGCATAAGGGCAATTCCAAGCCCCCCGGAAAAAAGCACAACAAATTCCCGCCGTTTCCTGTATTTATCCGAAAGCCTTGCAAAAAGGAATGAGAGCACAACTGCAAGGAAAGCAGTGACTGATATGAATGAGCCAAAGTCAGCGGGGAGTGAAAAGTATTCAAGGGTGATTATCAGCACCACAACTGTTACGCTGAACCAGGCAAAGCCCTCAAGGAAGAACAGCGTCCTGAATCCTGAAACCGCGGAAACTGCCTGGGAAAGCTTTCCAGGCAGGACTTTTCCTGGCCCCAGGCTGCGGGAAAAGGCCACTCCCACTATCATCACGAATGCGGCAGCGGCAAACAGTGCCATGAACCCCCACCCCCCGGTTATGAACCCGGCAGCTGCGGGGATGGCAACTCCGATAAACACGGGAATTGCATAATATATCGCCCCCCTGAATGCATTTTCCAGGGATTTTTTCCTGAACCAGAGTACATTCAGGGGATACCAGAAGAGGACTGTGGCCGCTCCGGAAAGCAGGAAATAAACGAGCACCGGAAAAAGGCCCCTGCTTGCAGAAAGCAGGAAAAGCGAAGCAGCCATTACGGTCATGCCCGCGAATATTGAGAATGAGTTGTGGACTTTTCCGTACAAAGCAATCAGGATGAGTGGAAGCAGGAATGCCCCGAAGCCGAAGGTTGCAAGCCCCAGCATTTCAAGCTCGGAAAACCCTTCTTCCTGAAGGTAAGGGTAGAGCATGGTCCCAAGGAGGGTTACCCCGATGCTCCAGGTGAAGAAGACGCCCATAACTCCGTTGCCTTTGTTTTCCATTTGCCCAGTTAGGGGAGGGTTAGGTTTATATTACTATTAAGCAAAATACCCTGCATGAGATGGCTTCTCTGCTTTGCCCTGTTCCAATACAGATGGTTGAGCCCCTCTGCGGGGATAGGGCAGCCTGCCATTTGATATAACCGTGAACAACAGAGGGAATGCAGGTGGTAGGCTTTGACAAGGGAGCAGAGCCCCGCTACACCCACTTCACAATAGAATACTGAATTATTTTACGTCCAGCTTCTTCTTTTTTGAGAACTCAAACGCTATTGCAAAGGCTATTGCACACAATCCGGTGAGCATGAGCGGCACCCTAACGCTGCCGGTTACCAGATAAATCCCAACCGATGCCACTGCAAGGGTGAATCTGGCTGTATTGAATATAAGCTCTCTCCCGTACATTGCAGTGCGCAAATCCTTTTTCTTGTCCAGCAGCACTGCAAGCGGGAAAGGCGAAAAAACACTCCTGAAGAATCCCACAAGAACCATTGCCGCGAACCACACCCAAAGCTCAATTGCAAATGCTGCAAGCCCAAGCGAGAGTCCCAGCCCAAGGGAGGAAACCACAAGGAATTCCCTCCTCCTCTGCTGTTTATCTGAAATTTTTGCAAAAACAAGGGAGAACAAAACCGCGACAAGTGTGGTTGCAGTAAGGAAAACCCCATACTCCAGCGGCTTTGTGAAATATTCCAGGGTAACTACGAAGATAAGCACCTGAATGCCAAACAGGGTAGAGCCCTCAAGGAAAAACAGGGTTTTCAGCCCGGAAACTGCTTCCAGCCCTTTCTTTGCTCCAAGCAGAACTTCCTTTCCCTTCCATACTTTCCTGGAAACGCCTCCTGCCAGCACCATTATCGCCCCTGCGAGCAGGAATACGGCGACATAACCAAGGTAATCTACAACTACCCCTCCAAGTGCAGGGCCGAGTATTCCTATTACTACCATTATCCCATAGTAGACTGCACCCTGGAATGCATTCCCCCATTTACCCTCTTCAAACCAGAGCGCATTGAATGGGACCCAGAAAAACACAAATGCCATTCCCCCCAGCAAAAGCATCGCACCAAGGCCTGCATATCCCCCGAGCACCCCCAGGAGTGCCCACCCAACCCCTGTTGCCCCAAGGCCCCAGAGCAGCGCTTTTTCTGCATTCATCTTCCCAACAAGCAAGAGCGAGAGGGAGGGGACCAGGTAGGCTATAGAGAAGAACACAAGAATATCCAGGGTAGTGAAGCCTATCTCCAAGAGGTAAGGGTATAGCATTGCATTGGCCAGCGCTATGCCCAGGCTCCAGAGCAGGAATACCCTTGCCAGGCTATTCACTTTCTTCTCTTTCATCCTTCCTTTTTTGGAGGGTTAGGTTTATATTACTATTAAGCAAAATACCCTGCATGAGATGGCTTCTCTGCTTTGCCCTAATTGGGAGCCTGGTGTTTCCAATACAGATGGTTGAGCCCCTGCTTACTGAAGTTTCCCCTGATGAAACAATAGAGCTGGGAACAATGGGCCCGGGCCAGACAGTAGAACTTCAGCTTCATCCAAAGGTGTATGAAGGAGGAGTGCATGGAATCGGGGGAAATTTTGACCGGGCTTATGCAACAGACCTTCCCGCAGGCTGGGCCTCCAAGCCAAGCAAGCTTTACGGAGATCCCCTCCAGGTAACTATAACTGCAGACCCCTACACTGAGGAGGGAATTTACACAATACCCATCATTGTTGAAGATGAGGGGAACGGGGAAGAGCTGGGACTGGTAAGATTCTATGTGAGGGTTAAGATAAGCGAAGAGGTAATGGATTTTTCTGTTTCTCCGCTCAGGAAATCTGCGGGGATAGGGCAGCCTGCCAGGTTTGATGTAACCGTGAACAACAGGG
>WJMN01000029.1 GCA_014727925.1 Microcaldota archaeon | reverse complement strand
TCCCGTTCGCTCCCCCAGCTTTCGTTCCTCACCGTCGGACACGTTTTGGTCAGGCGCCTTCGCCACTGGTAGTCCACCCAGGCTCAACGGATTTTACCCCTACCCCGGGTGTACTCCTGACCTCCCCCGTTCCCAAGCCAAGCAGTATCTCCTGCACGCAGTGTAGTTAAGCTACACTATTTCACAGAAGACTTACCTGGCCGGCTACGAACGCTCTAGGCCCAGTATTCGTGGATACCACTTGAGGCGCTGGTTTTACCGTGGCGGCTGCCACCAGTCTTGCCCACACCCTTATTCTCCAAGCTATTTACACTTGGCAAAAGACGCAAGCTTAGCTTACGCCACTCGGAGTTCCCCTATCACTCTTTCGAGCATTGTAGAGGTTTCGCGCCTGCTGCACCCCGTAGGGCTAGGGCCCTTGTCTCAGTGCCCTTCTGGGGGCCACCACTCTCATGGCCCCTAGAGATTATAGGCTTGGTAAGCCGTTACCCTACCAACAACCATAATCCCGCGCAGTCTCGTCCTGAAGCGGAACTGTTCCAATTCACAGCCCATTTAAACCACCAAGCATTCCAACATAGGTGGAATATAGGATATTGTCCTCAATTTCTCAAGGTTATCTCCTTCTTCAGGGTAGATTGACTACGTGTTACTCAGCCCTTTGCCACCCCCGGAAGTCCGAAGGTTAGACTTGCATGGCTTAGTCAAACTCCGATAGCAGTATCCTCCAGCAGGATCAACTGGAGTTAAGTGGAGTACTAATTCTTAAGGAATCACGCGAGGTTGAATTATCGCGTGTATTGTTTCTCTATTGGCCCTTGAAGCCTGCACTGCGCCATGCGTATGCACGGCGCCAGAAACATGCAAGATGCATGCTCCTGCCCAAACAAAACAACATCGCGCATATTTCGGCGCAAAATAGGTAAGCGATATATTAGAACCCACCTGTTTTTAAAGCTTACATCCAGCTGCCTGTAGATTAAGGTGTGCTGGGGAAGAGATATGGGACATTTATTTATAAAACTTACCACTACAGGAATAAGCCCACTCCACCTTAAACCCCGGGAAATGGAGCTGCCCGGAGGAAGGAACAAAAATGAAAACACTCAGAGCAAGGAATATGCGCAGGGCAGGGCCCGCATCCCTTTCCAAAAAGGCAGGCCTAAAGGCAAGACTGCTTTTTTCCGGGGTGCTTGCTGCGGGGATTATGGGGCTGTCCGAACAGGTTCCTGCGGAAGATATAAATACTTCTTCAAATAGGAATAATATGCAGAGGGCAGGTGGAGAAATGGCACAAAAACAAGAAAAGGAAATCCGCAACCTGAAAAAAAGAGTCAACTTGGCTTTTGAACGGCTTGGAAAAAGGCTGCAAAACGAAGGGCTCTGGAACGCGGATGTTGCCAGGCTTACAAATGCGGTAAAGAATTATGTTCTTTTTGTAAATAGCAGCTCATACGGAAAAATGGAAATGATGGAGCTCAAGGGAGTATCCATGGAGGCTGAATCAGCACTGCGGGAAGCTGTGGGGGAAGAAAGATATGAAACGCTCATGGAAAACCTAGGAGAATATGCCAAGCCCACTGTAGATGTAGATTCACTTGATAATGAACACTTGTTTGCCGGAATGGTGGTTGAGGCACTTTCAGGGCTGGAGGAAACCAAGAGGGTATTTGATGACGGCACAATAGACAGTAATAATTACCCCCTCCTGGGAGTGATGCTTTCCATGGGAGTTATTGAAAATGAACAACTCGTGGGGGGAGGGCCGCCCATCCGGAACATTGAAGATGGCATTTCGGAAATCAGCGGCTACTCTGTTGCTGAAACATCCGGGCTGGAGAAGGTTACACCAAAAAAAGCAGAAGTAAAGAAAATGGGCCCGCCGGTGCCTGAATGGATGGAAAACCTAAAAAATTATCCCAGTTTCATAAAAGACATAAAGGCAGACAAGATAACTAATGAATTTGAAAAAGAGCCAACCGACTGGCTTCTTGAAAAACTCGCTTACAGGATAAACTACCTAGCAGAGCAGCTCAGTAAAGCCGACCATAGTGCAGAAACAAATGAGCTGAAGAGAATAGCAACATGGCTAGAAGAATTTGGAATAGAGCTAAAGGAGGATACTGCCCTGAATAAAGCCAGATACGGAATTACAATGCTGCGGGGCGGGCTGGTTGCGATTCAGGACCTTTACCAGGAAATGCGGCCCGAGGAAAAGGCCCTCACCAATTATCTCAAACAAATCAAGGGGAACCAAAAGCTTTTCACCACTTACAAAAAATATCTTTCAAGCCTTGATAGCAATGCAGCAAACCTCTTTGAGGGAATTTCCCCTGATGACCCGGGATATATACGAAAAGTTCAGAACAGAATAGATTCCAGGTTAGGAAGCTCTGAAATAGAGCGGGCCCAGGCAGCATGGTTCACGCAATACTACCCTGCATTTTCCCCAGAGCGGGAAGACATTGAAATGAGCAGCATAGAAGCACAGATGTATGATAAAATTGCAGAGCTTGACCCGATGTCGGCAAAAGCGTTCGCAGAATACCTGAAAAAGGCAAAAAGCGGCGGCCTAGACAGCATGGAAGAAAGAAAGGCAGTAGTTTCAACAGTTGCAAAGCTCAACCGGATTCATCCCCTGCTTGTGCAGAGATATTTTTATGCCTCGGCAAACCTTGCAGATATCTGCGATGGAAACATTGACGCATTCCTGCAGGCAATGACTGCGCTTGCAGCAAGGATAGACCAGGCAGCCCAGCCATTTGTTTCAAGGATGTCGCCCTCTTCCCAGCTTCTTCCGCTCAACGCGCGGAAAACCATCGCCCATCTGGACAATGCGCTTGAGGAGGTCAGCAAAATAGAGAAAGCTGCGCTGAGCCAGTATGAGCGGATGGAGCTGATGGACGACAAGGTTCTGGTGAGGCAGACGCCGCCGCACACAATAGAGCAAAGGCCGCCGGGGTATGCGCCAGGCCTACTGGAGCCTCTGGATAGAGGGAAGTATGAAATTTCTCCTTATCCCTTTCCCCCCAGGATCTTGTTTCCCCAGACTCAGGTGCCATTTACGCAGGGGGGTGCTTACAGCAACCCCATGTCATATGGAGGGGGATTAAGGCTGCCGCAATTCAGGCAACTATATGTACCCAGCGGAGCATCAGCGGTAGGTGCTTCCCTTGAGAGCTACATAGACCCACAGCACCCACTCATCAGTATAGACGAATCATTGCCCCATCTCAATATCTCATCGCTAAGCCCGACCAGGCTGATAGCCGAGATAAACAGAGCATTCATACCTTCTGAAATGCCGGAATACTCCGGCGACCTTATTGGCGGCGGTGGATTTGCAGGAATTGCAGGAAGGAAACCGGCAAAAGACTGGGAAATGCTAGGTGGCACAATGGGGACGCTGCTTACTCCCACCGGGGGGGCATCCTGGGGCGGCCAGATGAAAGGGGAAACTGTTTTTGGTGGAGGAACTGCAGTTGCTGTCCCCATTGGGGTTCCGGTAATTAGTGCACCGCCTGGAGAAACAGAAGAGAAGGTTGTGGGGATTGACAGCGCTCTCGCAGGGTATGAGCAGTCCCTTACCGGGCAGAACAAGGAGATGATTGTGGATGCGGTTTCCACCGTATGGGACCCGGACAACCCAAAACAGACGCTGTTTGTTGCAAATATGCTTGAGGATAAAGAAGGAAAGCAGGTAATGGCTACAAGATATTACTATATAGAAAAAGACGGGACAATATTTGAGCTGAAGGGAGGGATAAATGATTTTGTTGATGCACTTAACTTTGCTGCGGGCAGCGGAAACAAGGCATTTGACAGCCCCACCACCTACGCCTGGAACCTTGAGCCCACCATAAAAAGAGGTGGGAGCGTGCTCGCATTTGACATTGAAAAAACAGCATGGCTTACCCATGCCCAGGCAATACCCTTCTTCAGGAAGAAGGGGGAGCCGCAGCCATTCCTGCTCCAGTGGACTCCTGCAGAGGCAACAACCGTGCACAAAGAAGGCCCGCTCGGAAAAAAGGTCAGGGCAACAGATGTGCACACCATCTCTTTCCCTGGGCAATTGCTCACGATGGAGAGAAAGGGTGAGGAAGAAGAGGGGCGCACATTTGAAGACAAGTACCTGCTCCAGGATGTCGAATATACTATGAGGAGGGTAAAGGAAAAGGATGCATGGCAGGTGAATGTGGGAGGGGGCCTCGGCCATGCAGAAACAGGGGAAACAGAGGAGGCCGCAGCAGAAAAACAGTGGTTCGGGCGCGGAGGAATATTCTTCAGGAGCCAGAGCAGGGAAACCAAATACGAGCGAGGTGGGGGAGGGATATTCTATGAAGCAGGGGCTACAAACATGGAAGCTCTTGCACTTATGCAGGAATCAGAGGACGCCCGGCAATACATTGAAAGCCTGCACAGGGTAGGTACCACGATATACGGCTCTGCCCGCGCAACAGATGGTATTGTGCTTGGCGGGCTCATCCACGCGGTGGAGCAGATTTCAAAACACAGTGAAGAAGGAGGAGGAGGAGATTACCGGCACGACCAGACATTCTGGAGGATAATAGGGTTGATAAAGGGCCTTGAATCCGAATCCGGAGCCCGACTTGACACAAGCAGGATTTCCTGGCTTGAGAGGATGAGTGTGGAGTATGATGAACTGCAGAGGGAGGTGAGAAACAATCCGCTGGGTGCAGACGACCTCACTGAACAGTTTTATTCAAAATACGGAGAAAACCTAAGGCAGGTTTTTGATTACTATTCCCTGGCGGCCCAGATAAATGATGATTTCTCCATGGAACTTCTTATGATAAACAAAGAGGATGAAGGAGACTGGGTAAAGCAGAAAATAGAGAGGGTGCAGGGCAAAATGCTTGTGGACTGGGAATCCGGCTTCTGGAGAGCATTTGCATCCGTGCCCGTGTGGGGAGTATATGGAGCCAGGGCAAGCGGAGATGTTGGCCTGGTGGGCACAGGAGTAGGGCAGGAGCTTTTCAACGGATTCTGGTTCCAGAAGGCCGCAGTTGACGGAGGGCTCCTTCTTGTAAGGGCAATTGCTGAAAATACTTCTGGGGAAAAAGAATGGCAATGGAAAAAGGGCCACTTCATACAGAGTGCAATAAGGGTTTACTCAAGCATCCTGGAAGACGCAAACGACTTCCGGAGGCTCAGAACAGAATATGAAGAATATGAGCGGGCGATAAAGCTTGGGAACTATTCCGCAATAGACCCGGGAGTGAGAAATGCGATCTGCGACGGGCTTGAGCCTGATGTAATAGACCAGAAAATAATAGATGAGATAAGGGCAGGAGAAAAAATTGCGGTTCTGGGCCCGGACATGAAGAAGGCCCTTGAAAACGAACTTCTAGACTCGCTCTGGGAAAACTGGTTTTTGGACAGGAAGGTGGAGATACAGGAAAAGTTTGACGGACATGTGAGGATGTATTTTGCAGGCAGTGGATATTTTTACTCCGACAAAACATACTGGGACATCGGGGTATTTGTTGAAAACATAAAGGGCTTCAAGCTCTATGCAATCGGGGCAAAAAGGGCAACTCCCGGATTATATGCAGGAGCTGAGGTGGAACTAAAGGATTTTAAGCTCGGGGCAATCGGAAACATCTCCAAGACAGGTGCAGGAACCGCGCTCTCGGCTGAGTGGAAATTCGGGCCAGAGGAATATGGGTATTTCCGTGTGGGTACATATGGATATGCAAGAAGCCAGGTGGTCCCGCAGTATTATGCTCCAATGTATGTGCCAACATCCAGGACAGGAGTGCCTGAATTTGGTGCAGGAGTTTATTTCCAGATAGGGGAAGGGTCATACATGCCCTATCCAATCAATGCAACAACACCCACAGGAAGGCAGCCGCTCGGCACCCCATAGGAAACTATTAAAAATATGTCCGTGATGGGTATCTGAGGTAGAGCAGATGAAGCTGGAATTTGTAGAATTTTATGCAGGAGATGTGAGGAGGAACAGCCCTAAGCCCCCTGAATCCTTCAACACAAACATAACGCTTACAGATGCATTTGTGGAAAAAGATGCGCTTAGCCTGAATTTTGAATACACAGTGAACTATTCCCCTGGGAACAGCGGAATGCACCTTACCGGAAAGGCAGTGTTTGCAGGAAAAGAGGCAAAAAAAGCGCATGCAGAATGGGAAAAGAAAAAAACAATCGGAGGCAAGATGGGCGAATACATAGTAAATGCCCTCTACTATCATTCTGCGCTCAATGCAATACCCCTCTCCAGCATGTTCGGGCTCGTGCCTCCTGTTGTGCTTCCTGAAGTGAAGTTCAGCAAAAAGAAGGCCTAGATCCTTTCAAAAAGCTCCTTGAGTTTTGGCGGAATCCCCTGCCTGTGACCGCGGTTCTTTCTGCTGCTGCAAGTTCTGCGAGCATCGGGAGCTCCGCTTCTACCTGGAGGAGTGCAAGCCCGCGGAAAACCGCACCTCATGGAAAAACAGCAATAATCTTTATTATGTTTTTTTTTAGGAAGGTTTTCTTGTATGCTGCCTTCACAAAAGAGATAGTTATGTCAGCTAAGATTATGAGGGAAAAAATGAGCTATGCAACCTCCATGTTCTTCTTTCCGATATGGGTTTCAAGCATTTCCGGAAGGAGCGGGCCCCAATTATCAGCAGTATAACCAAGGCAAGTGCAGCATTTGTAAAGAGGTTCCAGTGGGAATGCTGATGGGGGTCCATGAAAAAAAGGATGTTCAGAAGGATTATTTAACCTTTTCTGATATATGTGCACATGCAGAGGAGACTTGTAACCGCAATAGCAGTTCTTCTGGTTGTTTCACTTCTTATTGTTGCAGGAATGAAATTTTACGAGGAAAAAATAATCGTGGATGACGCAACAGATTATGTGCTAGAGGACCTTGTGGGCAAGCACCCCACTGCTGATTCTGTTGAAATAATGGACTGGGAAACCAGGGAAAATGAGGAAGGGGAGGGATACCTCAGGATAAGGGCAGCAGTTACAGAGGGGATATACACTCCCTGCCCGGTAAGGGTGCATTACTTCTACCATTACCCTGTGCAAAACTTTGTAACCGACCCAAAGGAATATATCACAACCTCAGAATGCACGGTGTGTGAAGGGGAAGGATGCGTAATCGCATTCCAGGAAGAGGCTATAATTGCATCCCACACAAGCACCGGGGCAGAAAAAGTGCACAAATACGTGGAGGGATATGATGATGCAGTGCCCACTGTGTACAAATCAGATGAGGGGTGGAGAGTGGACTGGGATTCGGAATATGCAAAATACGGATATGAAGTAACCATAAGCAAGAATGGAAAAATTGGAAACATTGCAACAATTTACTATTAAGTCTATTCCCTAGAAGAATAGTAGTACTCATTTTTCTCCCGCTGCTCACGGTCAAGTACGCTGTCTGGCTTGTTTATGCGGGGGCGCTTGGAATCTCTGTCTCTGCGCATGGTTATCCCTGCCAGCTTAAGGAAACGGTTCATGCCTTCTTCTTTGCGCAGGGGGGAAGATGCCTGTCCATGCACAGAGCTCTCCCCTTCAAACACCATCATCCTGTGGGCAATTGAATCAATAAAAACAACATCGTGGTCAACAACAAAGGCAGATTTTTCAGTTTCAGAAACTGTGTGCCTCAGGAGATCGGCAAACCTCAGGCGCTGCTCCACATCAAGGAACGCGGTAGGCTCATCAAAAAGATAGATGTCTGCCTTCTGAGATAGTGCGCGGGCTATTGCAACCCTCTGGAGTTCGCCTCCGGAAAGCTGGCCCAGGTCCTTTTCCATGAGGTTTTGCAGCCCAAGCTCCCGTTTTGCATCCTCCGCAATCCGCTTGTCTATCGCGCTTCCGGTGAAAAGCTGGAAAACTGCAGTGTCCTTCTGGGGCTTTATATACTGGGATTTGTAGGAAACCTTAAGCTCCTGCGCCTCCCCCTCATCCGGCTTCTCCACACCTGCAAGAAGCTTCACAAAAAGGGATTTTCCAAGTGCATTTTTCCCGACAATCCCTACTATCTCCCCTTCCCTTATGTCCCCTTCCTCAGAAGAAAAATCAAATCCCTTGAAGCTCTTCTTCATTTCCGGGTAGGTGAATCGCACATTGGTGCTGGTTTCCCTTTCACTGTATTGGCTGAAGCGGATTTCCCTGTTGCGGAAGCGTATGTTTTCGTCCCTGAGGTATCCTGCAAGATACTCGTTTATACCTGCACGGGTGCTTTTCACCCCTGAGCAGACACCGTAGGCGTTTTCTTCCCCATAAAATATGTATACATAATCGCTCATGTAATCCAGGATTGCAAGGTCGTGCTCAACCGCGACCATCTTCCGCCCCTCTGCAAAATCCCTGAGTATTATGGACATGCGGAGGCGCTCTTCTATATCCAGATAGTTGCAGGGCTCATCCAGATAATAAATGTCTGCATCCTTCAGGTAGGCTGCAGCGATTGAGATGCGCTGGAGCTCTCCCCCTGAAAGGTGGGAAATCTTCCTTTCCAGGATGTTTGAGAGCGAGAACTTCTCAACTGCAGAGCCATAAGCACCTCTCTCATCCATTTTCCTTAGCAGCTCCTCCACTGTGCCTTTGAATACTCCCCTGAGCCGGTCAACCATCTGAGGCTTGTAGGAAACATCAAGCACATTTCCTGACTCGGATTCAAAATAGCGGCGCTCTGAGATTGGCAGGCGGTCCAGTATTTCTTCCTCCGTAAACTCCTTGTCGTACTCACCAAAATTTGGCTTGATCTTTTTTGAGAGTATGTTCAGGGCAGTCGTCTTCCCTATACCGTTTTTACCCACAATTCCGCAAAGGCCCTCAGTAGGTATGGGGAGGTTATAAAGCCGGAAAGAATTTATCCCGTACTGGTAAACTGGGTCCCCTGTCTCTGAGGCCACATTGATTATCTTTATCGCATCCACCGGGCATTTTTTCACGCACAACCCGCACCCGATGCACAGGAACTCATTTATTACCGGGAAGCCGCTGTCCTCCTCCACCTTTATGCACTCCTCCCCCATTCTGTTGACTGGGCACACCTTTTTGCACTGGTAGCCGCACTTCTTGCGGATGCATAAATCCCGGTCAAGGATTGCGAGCCTCGGGCACATTTTAACCACTCAATTACAGAAGGTAAAGATAGTATTGGGGAAAAGAATTAAAGGGAAGCGGAGCCGGCATCCGGGGATTTGGAGGGGAGGTTTAAAAACATATACGAACATAATAAATAACATGAAGTCAGGAACCCCCAGGCAAAAACCCCCGATCCCCCTGGGAAACAAAAGAATGCATTCCGCAATCCGCAGGGCAAACAGCCTGACCAGGGAATATGGGGCCCTTGTAAGGCAGATTAGGGAAACGCCCCTTTCTGAAGACCTAAGGTCAGCAAGAGAAACAAAGACAAGACTAAGCCAGCTGGGAATATCAGGAAAAGAGGGCGCTCCAGAATATGCAAGAAAGCTGATAATGGTGGAAACTGAGTATGAACAGAAAAAAAGTGGGATAATAAATGAGGCCAAGGGATGCCTGAAAAGGCTGGATGAGGAAGAAAACAGGTTAGAAGGAAGGGCCAAAACCAGCCCCTCCCTAAAAAGAGTATGGATTACAGCAGGAATTGCAGGAATTGTTACAGCCTGCACAGCCGGAGGGCTTGGGCTGGAGATGGGAAATATTTTGACTGTATCGGCAGGTATTGCCGCAATCTCCGGAGTTATCTGCGGGGGTATTGGGGGGCTTATTGGGCTATCCCTGCGCAAAGGCGAAAGGGGGGCGTGCGAGCACATTGAAGAAGACCACGAGGGGAGGATTTCAGGATTGTTTGAAAAATGGCAGGAAGCAATAATGGAATTTGAAAAGAAGGCAGGGGAGATTGTTGCTGAATGCAAAAAAATGCTTCCCTGATATTTTCCATTGTTTTTCCTGCTTCTTGTTTTGGGATATGTTAAAAAGGTTATCCGTTTAGATTTCTGATTAAGCAAATACAGCGAAGGCATTAGGTGAGCAATATGGCAGAAGAAGAAGCAGCTGAAAAACCAACAGAGGCAAAAGAAGAGGTAAAAAGGGACGAAAACACTGTTTTCGTGGGGAAGAAAGGCGTGATGGGATACGTGCTTGCGGTTGTGACACAATTCAACAACGGCGCCCCTTCCGTGCTGATAAAGGCAAGAGGAAAGCTCATCTCCAGGGCAGTGGATGTCGCGGAGATTGTAAGGAACCGCTTCCTTCCGGAAATAAAGGTAGAAGACATAACCATCAAGACCGAAGAGCTCACTTCTGAAGACGGGAGCATGAGCAAGGTATCCGCAATAGAGATTACCCTTGTAAAATGAGCAAAACAATGCGGGCAGCTTTGCCCGCCTGTTTTTCTATTTTTCCTGAATTTGCAGGGATTAGGATGCGTTAGCGTTAAAATAACTGCAGAACCATTAACCCACAGTTGGTGGATGCTCATGATGAGAACAGACTATGCAGAGAATGCAATGAAAAAGGCAGGCCAGGAAGTGGTTGTTGCCGGCTGGGTCCATGAAATAAGGGACCTTGGAAAGCTCATTTTCATACAGCTCAGGGACAAGACCGGGAAAATACAGGTTACCGCAAAAAAGGGAAACGTGCCTGAAGAAGTGCTGGGAAAGATGAAGAGGAACAAGGAAGATGTTATTTCAGTAAGGGGCACGGTTACGGAAAACAAGGTGGCACCCGGGGGATTTGAGGTGGTCCCCTCTGAAATAGAAGTGCTGGGGGTTGTTGAAAAAAAACTCCCCATAGACCCCACCGGTGTTGTTGATTCAGACATGGACACCCGGCTTAACTTCAGGTACCTTGATCTGCGGAGGCCGGAGGTGGGGGCAATCTTCAAAATTAAGTCTGCAATAATACAGGAGTTTAGGAGGAAGACAGTGGATATGGGTTTCCAGGAAATCCACCCCACCCATATCGTGGCCGCGGCAACAGAGGGAGGAACAGAAGTATTCCCTGTAGAATACTTTGAGCAAAAGGCATTCCTTGCCCAGAGCCCACAGCTGTACAAACAGCTTGCAGTAGTTGGGGGGATTGACAAGGTGATGATTACTTCCCCTGTGTGGAGGGCGGAAAAGCACCATACCACCACCCACCTCAACGAAGTAATCCAGATGGATGTGGAGATGGGTTTTGCAGATGATACTGATGCGATGGGGCTGCTTTCTGAGGTGTCCCTCTCGGTGCTTAGAAATGTGGCGGAGATGAAGGAAGAGCTTGCCCTGCTCAAAACCGAAATTGAAGTCCCATCAGAAGTAAAAAGATACACATATACAGAAATTCTGGACAAGCTGAATTCAGAAGGGGAATCCCTTGAATGGGGAGAAGACCTCTCCAAGGAGCAGGAAAAAAAGATATATGAAGTTCTTGGGGAAGAGCTGGTGATAATAAACGACTGGCCAACAGAAAGCAGGGCATTCTATTCAATGCCCCGGGAAGACAAGCCGGAAGTGTGCAAGGCATATGATTTGCTGTACAGGGGGCTGGAGATTTCCAGCGGGGCACAGCGTATCCACGTTCCTGAACTTCTTGAAGAGCAGCTTAAGAAGCGTGGCCTTGACCCGCTAAATTTCCAGTTCTACATAGATGCATTCAGAGTGGGGGCACCTCCCCACTCAGGCTGGAGCATAGGGCTGGAAAGAATTACCATGAAGGCCACCGGGATGCAGAACATCCGAGAATGCATGATGTTCCCGAGGGACAGGACACGAGTTCATCCCTGATGATGGTGTGGTTTTTTAAAGGTAATTGTGGTTAAATATATAATAAAGGTAATCTGCATGGCAAAGGCGATTCACAGGAAGGTTTCCGGCAGCGGAGAAGAGGGGGGAAACAGGATACACGGAAGGCCCCCAATAGAAAAAACAAAAAAGAAAAGAGTGCTCATGGTTGATGATGAGTACCTTAACCGGGCAGCAATATCCCGGCTCCTAAAATCAGAGGGGATGCAGGTGCAGACCGCAGAAAATGCACAAAAGGCGCTTGAGCTTCTGGGCAAAGAGGAATTTGATGTGATTGTGCTTGATTTTGACATGCCGGACATGAATGGGCTGGAGCTTTTCTGGAAGATGGGCGAAAACAACAAAAAAAACACAATATTCTATACCAGCAGCGAAGATGAGTCAGGTAAAATGGAAAAAACAGGACGGCCCAGGGTAGGAAAAAAACCGGAGCTGCTTATTCTGGAAATTGAAAAAATGGAAGCAAAATGCAGTTAGGGGAATAGGAGGATAAGTGTGGGCACTATTATTGCGCCCATAAGCATGGTTCTCTCAACATCCATCCTTATGCATAAATAGCCAAGGGCGGTTGCCACAAAAAACAGCATCAGCCCGGAGAGCGAATCAATTAGGAAAACTATTGTTATGAGGTAAATGGCAAGCAGGGCATTCATCAGGCTGAAATTTATCTTTGAAATTTCTCCTATCCTGCTTCTAAAGAGGTAAACCAGGATGCATGCAAACACCACCCCTATTATGAATATGGATAAATAAGGGAGAATGGCATCCTGGATGGGAGTGATGGAGGACGCTTCTGCAATTGCGCCTATCCTTGCCTTGTCTATTGTTGAAGCAGTGGAAAATGCAAAAACTGCCTCGCTTGCACCTATAGATGCAATTGAGGCAAGATAGGCGGCTCCGGTGAAGGGAACCAATATAGAGGCAAAGGCAGCAACCTGGGCAGGGGAGCTTATGCCTGGAAGAAGGTCAGCAATCCAGCCTAGGAAAACACCCAGTGCTGCATACTTAAGCAGGGAAAAATCTATTTTTTGGGGAAGCTTCTGGGCAGGGAGACCTGCATTTGTGTAGGTGAATATTGCTGCCATTGCAAACATCCCGGTAAACAATGGGAGAAATGGGTCGGGAAGACCAAGAGCAAAAGCCTGCTTCCCGATTACCCCTGCGAGTATGAAAATTAAAGCCGCTCCAAAAGGATTCCTGCTTTTGAGCACCAGGGCTGCAGAGGCAAGAAGGAGGATGTGAAAAAGGTAGGGCCGGATTGCAGGAAAAACAATAGGGTAGAGCTGCTGGGAGAGGGGAAATAGTACTATGCACAGGAGCACTGCGAATATTGCGGAAACCACCATGACGGTGAGGGCTTTGAGGCCTTCCCCCTTCATCGCCATGCGGTGCCCCGGAAGAACTGAAAGCACTACGGTTGAATCCGGGATTCCCAGAAAAATTGAGGGGATGTAGGAGATTATGGAATGAGCGGCAAACATCGCAATTATTGCAAATGGGAGGTCTGGGGAATCCAGGTTGAGGGAGAGGAGCACGGAGGTGAGGGTATTGGGATGCAACCCAGGGATTAAACCGGTAAAAAGTCCAAGAATCAGGGCTAAAAATATGAGGAGCATTCCTATCACTGGAAGAAAAATACATTATATAAAAGAAGGCTTTTAATCCTGTTTTATCTGGGGTTTTTTAATTTATGTGGTGAATTTGGGTGAAGGTGGGAATATGGATTTGAAAGGAAGAAACTTTTTGACCCTCTTAGACTACAGCAAAGAGGAACTGGAATACCTGCTGGATACAGGTCTTAAGATGAAAAAGGGAGAGCTAAAGAAAAAGCTTACGAATAAGAGCCTTGCAATGCTTTTCCAGAAAAGCTCAACAAGAACAAGGATGAGCTTTGAAGCAGGGATGACCCGGCTTGGGGGGGCAGGAATGTTCCTGGACATCAAAAACACCCAGCTTGGAAGGGGAGAAACCCTTGGGGACACAGGAAGGACCATGAGCAGGTATGTAGAGGGAATCATGGCGCGGCTTAACAACCACAAGGACATTGAGGGAATTGCAGAAGGGGCAACCGTTCCAGTGATTAATGCGCTTACAGACATGTACCACCCCTGCCAGACAATGGCGGATATGCTTACGGTTCTGGAGAAGAAGGGGAATATTGAAGGACTGAAAGTAGTATATATAGGAGACTGCGGGTTCAACATGTTCCACTCAACCATGATTGGGTTCTCCAAGCTTGGGGCAAATGTGATTGGGCTCTGCCCGGACAAGGAAGAGTACAAGCCAAAGGGGGAAGTGCTGGAGAAAGCAAAGGCACAAGCCACCGGAAGCGTAACTATTTCCCATAGTCCTGGAGAAGCAATGAAAGATGCAGATGTTGTTTACACAGACGTATGGGTGAGCATGGGGCAGGATGCAGAAAAGGAGCAGAGGCTTGCGGACTTCTCGGGTTTTCAGGTGAATGGAGAGCTCATGGGGAAGGCAAAGCCGGATGCGATCTTCATGCATTGTTTACCTGCACATCGCGGCGAGGAAGTCAGTGCTGAAGTGATTGATGGTCCGCAGTCTGTTGTGTTTGATGAGGCTGAAAACAGATTGTGGGCACAGAATGCAATTCTTGTTGAATTGATTGGGGAAGCTTAACCCCCAATTTCTTTTTATTTATTCTTATATAAACTGCTTCTTATGTTGATGAGTGCAAAAGAGCAGATTGCGAAAATCATTTCAGATGCAACAGGGGAAGATAGAAAAATATGCATGAAAACCCTGGAGATGGCAGAAGAGGGAAAGGGAGACATTGCAAGCAAAATCGGTTTCATTTTGGCAAAAAAAATGAAAATGAGCCCTGCACAGGCTGCACAGGAAATTGAGGGAACGCTTGAGCCGCATGAGTGGGTGGAAAAGACTGAGGCAACCGGACCTTACCTGAACTTCTTCCTGAGCAACGCATTCTACCAGGAAGCAGTGAGGAAGATAAATGCGCTGGGGAATAATTATGGGCGGGGAAATGCAAACAGAAAAACAATTGTGGAATCCCCTTCTGTAAATCCAAACAAGCCATGGCATATAGGCCACCTGAGGAATGCGCTTCTGGGTGATGCTTCGGCAAACATTCTGGAGTTTCACGGAGACAACGTGCAGAGGATGGATTACATTGATGACCTGGGGCTGCAGGTGGCCCAGAGCCTCTGGGGATATCTGAATCTAGACGAAAAGGACAGACCACAATTTTTAGGAGAGGAGAAGCCGGACCACTGGATAGGGGCGGAGTATGTGAAAGTCGCTGAAAAAATCGAGAGGGAGCCGCTTGTGAAACAATCAGTGAAGGGAATACTCAGGGAGATGGAGAATGGGGGGAACAAAACGGCAGAAAAAGCAAGGTGGCTTGCAGAGGAGTGCATAAAGGCACAATACGAAACTGCATTTGCATACGGAGTATACCATGATGTGCTAATATGCGAAAGCGACATTATGAGGGAAATATTCAGCGAGGGGATGGAAAGCCTGAAGGGCAGCGGTGCAGTTGAGCATGAAAAAAGCGGGAAAAACGAGGGGTGCTGGGTTGCAAGGATGTCCGGAAAAATGAGGGGGATGACCGAGCCGGATAAGATACTCATAAGGAGCAACGGAACCGCAACATATACAGGAAAAGACGTGATATTCCACCTGTGGAAATTCGGCAAGCTAAAGGGGGATTTCAGGTATGGTGAATTCGTGCTTCAGCCAAATGAGGAGAAGGCATACATAAGCAAAGCAAGGGGAATTGAACGGGAGTACGGAAATGCAGATGTTCTGGTAAATATCATCGGAGTGGAGCAGAAATACCCACAGGAAGTAGTCAGGCACCTGCTGGACCTGCTTGGGTATGAGAAAGAGGCAAAAAAATTCATCCACCTCTCCTACGAACACGCCTGGCTTCCTGAGGCAAAATTCTCCGGAAGAAAGGGAACCTGGCTTGGATATACTGCAGATGAGCTGCTAGAAGAGGGGAAAAAACGGGCCTTAGACAAGGTAAAAAAAGAGCTCACAGGTAATGTGCGAGAAGAGATTGCCGGACAGGTTGCAGTGGGAGCAATAAGATATGCCTTCCTCAAGATTGCTCCGGAAAAAAAGCTGGTTTTCAAATGGAATGAGGTTCTAAGCCTTGAAGGGGATTCCGGCCCCTACCTGCAGTATGCCTGCGTAAGGGCAAAGAGGATACTGGAGAAAGCAGGAATGGAAAGGGAACCGGAACCTCCATTGAAGTATGAGTTCAACGAAACCGAAAAAAAGCTGATAAAAGAGCTATCTGAATTTCCGCTGGTGGCGGGACAGGCGGCAGAAAAGCTGCGGCCGCACATGATCTCAGGATATATTTACGGGCTTGCAAATACCTTCAGCAAATTCTACACGACTAACCCTGTCCTCAAGGCAGAAACAGAAAACAAGAAGGAAATGCGGCTTGCAATGGTGGCTGCATTCAGGGATGTTCTGTCCATCGGGCTGGGAATACTGGGGGTTCCTGTGCCTAAAAAGATGTAGGGATTATTTTTTCACATAATCCATAGCATCTTCAAAATCCATGGAAAACCCTCTGCGGGAAAAATAATTCAGAGTATTACGAACATCCCGTTCAAGATACTTTTCAGAATTGGGATGGGAGAGAACCACACCCTGCCCAAAATCTATGAGGTATGGCTTTGGGCCCACAAGAATATTGTACTCGCTTAAATCCGCGTGAACCAGGCCCTTCCTATACATTTTCTGAACATCATGGAGTATGCTTTTGAGCTGGGAAAGTGAGGAAGGGCCGATAATATGGAGGGGGCTGTAGGGGAGCCCCCTTTCCCCAAGGAACTCCATTACAAGTATATTTTTCTCCTGGAGGATTGGGCGGGGGGCATGCACTCCTGCCTTTTCGCAAATCTGGAGATTCTTGAGCTCCTTCTGGGTAAATGCATACACAAAATCTCGTTCGCTCCTGCGGAACTTCCTGAAGCGAGGATCACCCTCAAGGTATTCTTTCCTCCGCATAAAGCGAGTAGTCTCAATCTTGTATATCTTTAGGGCGAGATAAGAGCCTGAGGGGGTAGTTGCCCGGAAAACATTTGCCTCTTTTCCGGTGGAAACAGGGTAATCAATGGACTCGATAACTCTCTTCTCCATCAGCTTGGAGAGGGTAAGGAGAACTTCGCGGTCAAATACCTCACTCTCCAGCTTAAAATACTCCTTCATAAGAAAATCGTCGCGGGAAGGCCTCTTCCGTTTTGAAACCTTCCTTGCCATCTACCCAACCTTCAGGTAGCCCTTCTCCTTCAGCCACTTCTTTTCGTTAGGCCGGTATCTCCAAACAACATCTGCTTTCTTGTCCCCTTCAATCTCCCAGGGCTTCACTGCAACTGCGTCGCCTTCCCTCACCCAGACTCTTTTTCGCATCTTTCCTGGAATGCGGCCCATCCGCTCTTTCCCGTCATTGCAGAGAATCATCATGCGGCCGGAGCCAAGTATTGCAATTACCTGGCCGAGAATCTCCCCATGTTTTGGGAGGCGCACCCTGACTATTGCAGGAGGTTCTGTTTTCTTGTATGGTTTCCTCCCTCTTCTGCCTGCCATTATTTCACCGAAGTCCTTGCACCACAGGCTTCACAAACAAGCACTCTTGAGCGATGACCTGTTGCCTCTATATGGGTATCTGGCTTTCCACACTGTGAACAAATCACGTAATTCTTTACATACTCATTGAATTTCTTGTTGAGTAGTTCAGAATTAATCTTTCTGTGGAGAATAAGGCGGTCGCCCTCAACAGTTGCAGGAACCGCAAACTCCCTGGTAAGGAACTTGAGTACTTCCTCTGGCTTCCTGCGTATTTTCTGAAGAGCCTGGGAAAAGTTCTTTATTATTGTCTTGTTGCCCTCTGCAAAAGCCTCCAGCTTTGGGGGCTCAAACCTCTCGCCGCCTGTTGACTCATCAGGAAGCTCTTTGTGGGCTTTGTCTAAAAGGGAATCGTAATCCATCTGTTCACCATTTATTGGAAAGGATATGGAGGAGGAAACTTTATAAAACAACTTACTCTGTTCCCTCTTGCCAGCTATTGAGGTATTTCTCCTGCTCAGAAGTCAGAGAATCTATCTTTATCCCCATTGCTTCAAGCTGGAGCATCGCAATATCATTGTCTATCCCATCGGGGAGGGTGAGCACTGATGGCTTCAGCTCCCCCTTGTTTTTCACAAGATATTCACATGCAAGGGACTGGCCTGCAAATGAGGTTGCCATTACTTCCGAAGGATGGCCCTCTGCTGCTCCCAGATTCACCAGCCTCCCTCCTGCACAGAGAAAAAGTTTTTTCCCTCCGTACACAAACTCTTCAAGGAACGGGCGCATCTCGCGCATGGAATCCGCAGTTTCCCGCAACGCAGAAACGTTTATTTCTGCATCAAAATGGCCTGCGTTTGCAAGCACTGCGCCATCCTTCATCTCCCTCATGTGGTGGAGGTCAATTACGTTCTTGTCCCCGGTTACTGTTACAAAAACGTCCCCTATTTTTGCGGCTTCCGCAATCGGCATGACCCTGTGCCCATCATAGTATGCCTGGAGTGCGCGGAACGGATTCACTTCAGTTACCACTATATTTGCGCCAAGGCCGCTTGCCTTGAGCGCTACTCCTTTTCCACAATCCCCATATCCGCATACAACAAGCGTCTTACCTGCAAAAAGAATATTGGTGGAGCGGAGGATTCCGTCCAGTGTGGACTGCCCGGTGCCATAATAGTTGTCTAGGAGGTGCTTGGTCTTATTGTCGTTTACTGCTACTACAGGATATTTTAGCACTCCGTCTGCTTCCATTGCGCGAAGGCGGATTACTCCTGTTGTGGTTTCTTCACATCCTCCGATTGTGGATTCAATAAGCTCGGGTTTTTTTGTATGGATCATGGTTACGAGGTCCCCGCCATCATCAATGGTGAGGTTAGGTTTTTGCGCAAGCACTGCATCTATGTAACTGTAGTATTCATCTGTGGTTTCGCCCTTGTATGCATAAACAGAAAAGCCATCCTCAACAAGCGCTGCTGCAACATCGTCCTGGGTGGAAAGTGGATTGCATCCTGCAATTGTTACTTTTGCGCCCCCTGCACGGAGAGCGTGCAAAAGCACCGCGGTTTCCTTAGTTACATGGAGCGCAAGCCCAATATTCAGGCCTTCGAAAGGCTTCTCCGCTTCAAACCGGGACTGAATTTTCTTCATAATGGGCATGTGCTGCATTGCCCACTGGATATTCTTCTTTCCCTGCTCTGCTAGGGAGAGGTCCCTGATTTCATAATTTTCTCCTTTGTTCATAAAAACACCTGCAAAAAGCAGAAACTGCATAGATATGTTTCACAATAATTATATAGCCTTCTGCGCAAGGTTATTCCATGGGCCTGCTTATAAAAAATGCAAAGATCATCACCCAGAATCAGAGGAGGGAAACCATCCAGGGGGATCTCCTAATTGACGGCGGGAAGATTGCAAATGTTGGGAGGGAGCTTCCGAAGGAAGGAGTAGGGGAGGTGGTGGAGGGAAAGGGGAAAATAATTTTTCCGGGGCTTGTTAATGCGCATACGCATGGTGCAATGGGATTGTTTAGAGGATATGGAGAAGGGCTTCCGCTGCACAGGTGGCTTGAGGAAAAAATCTGGCCGGTTGAAAAAAACCTGAATAAGGAAGATATCTATTGGGGAACGATGATGGGAGCAATTGAAATGATACGAAGCGGGACAACCTGCTTCAACGAAATGTACATGTTCGGCCTCAGGCACATGGCAAAAGCTGTTATTGAAACAGGGATGCGGGCAGTCCTCGGAAAAGGAGTGTATGACAAATCCGGGGAGAGGAGCACAGAAAGCGAGATGAAAGAGCTGGAGGCAAAAGCAGGGGAAATCGGGGAATTGCACCCGAGAGTGAAGATGAGTGTGGCGGCCCATTCAGTATACACCTGCTCTGAGGAGCTGCTTAAACAGGCAAAGAGGTTTGCAGAAAAAGAAGGGCTGCAATTCCACATACATGCAAACGAAACCAGGCAAGAGATTTTCCAGATGCTTGAGAAAAAGAAAATGCGGCCGGTGGAATACCTTGATTCGCTCGGGCTGGTAGATTCCAGCTCTGTGCTCGCCCATATGGGCTGGGTTACAAAGAGGGAGATCTCAATTGCAGGGAAAAGGGGGGCGAACGTTGTGTACTGCCCGGTAAGCAACCTAAAACTTGCAACAGGGGGAATCTGCCCGGTGCCTGAATTTGAGGAGGGTGGGGCAAACGTTGCGCTGGGCACAGACGGGGCAGCAAGCAACAATTCATTGAATATGCTTGAAACCATGAAATGTGCACTGCTCATGCAGAAGCACCGCTACTGGGATGCAGGAAAATATCCCGAAGAAAAGGCATGGGATGCTGCCACAATTAACGGGGCAGAGGCCCTGGGAATGGAAGGCGGAAGCATTGCGGAGGGAAAGGCTGCAGACCTTGTTTTCGTTGATGCAAACGCAGCCAATATTGCCCCGCTCCACAAGGAGCTGCGCTCGATAATCTACTCAATAAATCCAGGAAACATAACAGATGTTATGGTGGACGGGAGATTCATACTGAAGAACAGGGAAATTACTTCTGTTGATGAAGAAAAAATTGTAGAAAAGGCTACGGATGTGGCACATGGCCTGGTGGAGCGCTGATGCATGAGCATGTGACCTGGGAAATGGTTGAAAACTGGATTAAGGAAAGGAAGCCGGAGCCCCACCGCTCCGGAAAGATGGGCAGTTCAATTATTGAAGTGGAAAAGGGAATGCTTGGGCTAAAGCACCCAAAAACAGGAATTGTGCAGTTCATAAACCCCAAGGATCTGGGGATTGAAAAATTGAGCGCGAAGGCGGAGATTGTTTCCCACAAAAAGGGTGAGGGGCATTACCTTGTTTACCTGGTCAATCCAGGCTCGGACAAGTTGGTTCTGCTTGAGCTGATTATGGAGAAGGAAGCATTCGGAATTTACCCGAAAAACTTTGAGCTGGGAGAAGAGCTTTCGGAAAAAAACTATGCAATACTGGATAATGAAACAGCTGCAATCTGCACCAGCAAAGTGCTTTTTGTTGTGCGGGGGGAAAAGCACATAGGAATAACCCTTGAGAAAGCGGGCGTGGAAAAAATAAAGAACCCTGCTTTTGGAATGGGAAAAAGCGAAAGCCACCTCTGGCTTGCGGTCATGGAAAAAGGGGGGAGAGAGGTGCTGCTGGTCTGCCTTACTGATGAGGAACTGGGCTATGCTGTCAGGAAAAAGGAGAATGGCTTCGGGGAGAGGGAGCCATTGGACTGATTTTTTGAAAGTGTGTTTTTAGAAATGTTTATAAATGTAAATTGAGTAAAAACATCCATGGCCATGGAAGCTCACATAACACACATAGAGCTTGAACAATGCAACAGGGGTTGCTCCCATTGCGCTTCAGCAGCCCATCCGGGGCTGGGTGCGCCAGAGCTAGACGAGCTCGGGGGGTGGCTTGAAATTGTGCCGGCCGGAAAAAAAGTAGTCATTACAGGGGGAGAGCCGTTTTTTTACAGGGACCCTGGAGGAAAAGGGGGGCTCGGGGAAATGCTCAAAATAATCCTGAAACACAGACAGATTGAAAACCTGATGGTGGTTAGCTCCGGAATCAGAGCAACTTCCAGCAGAGAGAGAGCAGCAGAAGAGAGCATTGCATCATTGGGAAAGGAGGAATGGGGGCGGCTTCGGATGGTTGTGAGCGCAAGCAACTTTCCAAGAGTAAATAAAAATCCTGAAAAAAGCATAAAGACAGCAAGGGAAATGCAGAAGAGGCTCCTGCGGCTTTGCCTCCAAAACGGAATTGAAGTTGAGATAATATCCTTTCTTAAAAAACAGATACTGCGGGATGAACTTGTTTTGCCGGTTATTGGGAAACCTGTTAATTTTCCTGAAGAAAGCCTGGGGATAAACCACAGAAAAAAGCCCGCAATGCTGGGGAGGGAAATCTCTTCAAGCGGGAAAGAGGGGGGAGAATACACAGACCTGGGGATTACTTATGGGTGCCTGGCAAGGGGAGAAAACCTGGACCTGGGAATTGCCCCGGATGGTGCGGTCATCCCCGGGAAATGCTATTCCTTTGTAAGCTCTTTTGTGGAAATAGCAAACATCAGGAAAGACAGTGCAGGGGAAATAAAGGAAAAGGCGCGGCTTTTCAGGAAGGATCTGCGGGAGAAGTTCAGGATTGTGAAATCCGGAGGGAAGGAACCTTCCTGCCTAAGGTGCCTGGAGCTTGCCCCAAAAATACGGCAGCCCGGACGCTGCAGAAAAGTAGTCGGGAAAAATAATTTCGAAAAAATGCTTAGAAAAAGAAAATAGAAAAAAGAAAAGGAAAGATAACTTTATCCAAAGAGGTTTGCAAGGCCTTCTGCTGCCTGCTCTTCCTTCTTTTCCTCGTTGGGCTCTTCCTCTTCCTTCTCTTCTTCATTACTCTCTCCGCCTTCTGCAGGTGCTGCAGGGGCGGCTGCGGGAGCTGCTGCAATAGTTGCAACATTCTCAAGAAGTTCCTCAAAGTTTACGTCCTTGACTGCATCTGAAAGCACTTTGGCCTTTGCCTCATCGGGCTCGCCACCTGCTGCCTTCACAACAGCTACTATTCCTTCCTGGGAAACTTCCTTCCCGGTCCCGTGCAGCACAAGCACGGCATGCAAATATGGGTCTACTTTTGTCATTTT
Organism: Microcaldota archaeon; assembly: GCA_014727925.1. GTDB lineage: Archaea > Micrarchaeota > Micrarchaeia > Anstonellales > Bilamarchaeaceae > CAIKOA01. Next base: position 3,879 of record WJMN01000029.1, on the reverse strand, counting down.
CATTCCTCCTTCTTTGCATCCTCGGCCTCCTTTTCAGAATGGCCTTCGGATGGTTTTTCATCCCCTTCGGGGGACTCTTCAGTTTTCTTTTCTGGCGGCTGTTCTTCCCCGCCAGCTTCAGCGCCCCCCTCTTTGGGCGCTGACTCCTCCTCTGCACCTTCGGATGGTTTTTCCTCGGGCGCAGCTGCCGGCTCTTCCGGCACTGAATCAGATAGAACCAACCCAGTCCTGAAGGACCGGGAGAGAAGCTGCTCTATTGATTGTGGAGTGTAAATTGAGCCATTCACTGCCGTGTTCATTCCCTGGCCTGCTGCCTGGGTGAGAAGAACATCTATGTTCTGCACGGTAGGCACCTCCGCATTTACCGATATGTTGAATGCATCCTGCAGGGATGAGACAAACTTCGGTGCAATGGATTCTGCAGATATGTCCAGGATGTCCGGGGTGTAAATGTACTTCCCATCATATGCAAGAAGTATATCTACTTTGACCTTGAAAGGCTTGAAACCCAATGTCCCAAGGGCCTTTGCCTTATCCTCGGTTATTTCTTCGCCCTTCCCCACAACCTTGGACTTCTTGGCAACGGAAATCTTGGGGCCGCGTATCTGGGCCTTTATCCCTGCGGCCTTGAGCTCGGAGAGCGCAGGGCCGGGCGGAAGGTCTGTTTCGCCTTCCGGGACAATGATGTCTTCCGGGGCAATCTGCCCGGGCTTTGCAATAATGTCCAGAGTATGTTCCCTGAAGAACTTGCTCAGCTCAGAGGGTGAAAGTTCATTTCCAAGCACCATTGCGGCGGGCTTGCCAAAAAGCCCTGCAAGCTCCTTCGGCCTGCCTGCAGCTTCAAGTGCACGGGTAATCACCGCAGATTTGGCCACTTTTATTTTAGTGTCCTTTGACCTCAGCTCCTTGCGGACCTGCTGGAGGAGCTTGTCCGGGAGCTTCCTAAGGTCTATTATGACTATGTTCTTGTTGGAGGAGAGGTCTTCCGTAAGCTCCTTAACCTGGGCCTTCTTCTTTTCCAGCTCCGGCCTTGCCCTCTCTTTCTTTTCTTCAGCTTCGGCCATTTCACATCACCTTTACTGCCTTGCCCATCGTAAGCTTCACGTAGGCAGACTTTATGCTTGAGGCTCCTGTCTTGTTCTTTATTGCTTCGTGGACCGCCTCAATGTTCTCTGCAATATACTTAGGCTCCATGTTTTCGGCGCCAACAAGTGCCTGGGCAACCGGCATATACTTGCCCTTTGAAGCAATGCGCACAGAGCGCTTTGCAGCTTTTATTGCGTTCTCCGGGTTCCCCACAAGCGGCTTGGGCATCTTGCCCCTTACTGCAAGGTACTGCCCGAAATTCTTTGCCAACTGCCCAATCAGATTGGGCTGTGCAAGGAAAACAGATTCTGAAACGAGTTTCTTTAGCTTCTCAGGATTCTCCTTGTATTCTACCATCTCATCTACTGAAATCACGGAATCCGCACCTGCCTTCTTTGCAGTGCTTCCCATATCTGCTTCAGCAATTACTACAACCTTGGGTTCCTTGCTGCCCTTTCCGTTTGGAAGCGGCACGTCCAGGTTAAGCCTGTTTTCCGGCTTGGAAAAATCAATGCCCCTGAAGTTAAATATGGCTTCAACTGACTGGGTGAATTTCCTTTTTCCTTTTTCCTTGAGCATCTCCTCGATGCTTTCTAGCAATTTTTTCCTGTCCATTCAATCCCTCCTGCTACCAGCAGTGCTTGCGGGCAGAAATTGACTGTGGGGTATTTGTATTATAGAAATTTTTATAAAGGCTCCTGTTGAGAATAGGGAAAAATAGCGGGTTGTTTTTGAATATTAGGAAGGTTTATAAAGCCCTATATAATAAAATAATGCCCAATGCCGAATTTTGGCTGTTAGCGTTCTGTGATAGTATGGTAAGTTTAGATAAAGCAATTATTGCTTCCTACGACAAGGAAGGGAAGCATTTTGAGCTTTACGTGGACCCTGATGCAACATACCAGTACATAGACGGGGGAAAGAACGACCTCAAGAACATCCTGGTGGTGGAAGAGGTTTACGAGGATGTGAAAAAGGGGGAGCGGGCAAAGAACTCGGATTTGCAGAAGGCATTCGAAACCACAGACATAAACGAGATACTGGAAACCATACTGAAGAAAGGAACTGTGCAGCTGACAACCGAGCAGAGAAAAAAGAAAGTAGGGGACAAGAAAAAGCAGATAATAAACATGATTTGCAGAGAAGCCATAGACGTGAGGACAAAGGCACCCATTCCCCCAAAAAGGATTGAGAATGCGATGGAGGAGGTCCGCTTCCATGTGGATCCGTTCAAGGATCCCAAGGAGCAGATGGATGAACTCCTCAAGAAGCTCCGGCCGCTCATACCCATAAAATTTGAGAAGCTGGAGATGGCTGTAAAAATTCCCCCAGAATATTCCCACCGGGCATACGGCACGCTGAAAACATACGGGATAAAAAAGGAGCAGTGGCTTAAGGACGGCCACCTCATAGTTGCCGTGGAGATACCTGCAGGGATGCAGGGGGAATTCATAGATAAGATAAACAAGCTGACGGCAGGACAAGCCGAGACAAAAAAAATTGAATAGGTGATTTATTGGAAAAGATAGCGGTTCCCGGAGAATTGCTCTGGGAAAAGGAAAACAGGGTTCCCAATACCTATTGCGAAAACGGAAACACTTATGCGACCGTTCTCGGAATGGTGAGGGATGAGAGGTTTATTCCCCTTGAGATGGTCTTCAAGCCAAAAACAGGGGATAACGTAGTCGGGATTGTGACCAACGTGAGGCATTCGGGATACAATGTTGAGCTGAACCTTCCATATGATGGGTTCATAAACTCAAAATTCAGCAGGATAACCTTCAAGCAGGGTGACCTGGTGTATGGAAGGGTAAAATTCGTCGATGAAGTGGGGACCGTGGACATAAACGACGCAAAGCGGCTCCCGAATGGAAAGATAGTGGATGTGCCCGCATCAAAGGTCCCCAGGGTTATTGGCAAAAAGAGCAGCATGCTCAACATCCTGCGGGAAGGGACTGGTTGCTCTATTTTTGTAGGCAACAATGGATATGTTTGGATAGGCGGAAAAGGAAACCTCCCGCTTGCGCTAAAAACCATAAAACTCATAATTGAGAAGGCGCACACCCGCGGGCTCACTGATACAGTAGCCCAGTACATAAACGAGAATGGAGGGGAAGTAACTGTCCCCCCAAAAGAAGAATGATTCTGAAAAGATGTGATTGAATGGAAAGGCCAGAATTAATTAAAGACGGAAAAAGGCTTGATGGAAGAGGGCTCAAGGACATACGGCCCATCAGGATAGACGCAGGAGTCCTCAAGGAAGCAGTCGGCTCTGCTTATGTGGAATGGGGAGGAAACAGAGTTGTGGCCGGGGTATTCGGCCCCAGGGAGTGTATCCCGCGGCATGAAACAGACCCCTACAAGGCCAGGCTCAAGATAAGGTACACAATGACTCCTTTCTGCTCAAAGGGGGAGCACTCAAGAAGCGGCCCCAACAGGAGGAGCATAGAAATATCCAAGGTGATGAGGGAGGCATTTGAGCCTGTTGTGCTCACAAAGCAGTTCCCAAAAAGCCAGATTGAAGTGTATGTTGAAGTGCTGCAGGCAGAAGGCGGGACGCGCGTAGCATCCCTTACTGCTGCAGCTGTTGCGCTTGCGGATGCGGGAATCCCCATGAAGGACATGGTTTCAGGGATTGCCGTGGGCAAGCTGGAAGGAGAACTGGTAGTTGACCTTGGAAAGGACGAGGACAATTTTGGGGAATCGGATATACCAATGGCAGTAACCCACAAGGACAAGAAAATTGTGCTGATGCAGATGGACGGGCTCCTCACAAAAGAAGAGCTCGCCCAG
>WJMN01000028.1 GCA_014727925.1 Microcaldota archaeon | reverse complement strand
ATTCTCCGGCAATTTCAAATTACTCATATGGTGCCTACTATTTCCAGAGTGACGATGGAGTAATAAGGAATATTACTGCCTACAATAACTCTGCTTATGGAATAATACTTTCAGTTACAGACAACCACCAGCTCCTTGACGTTGTTTCCTTCAATAATTCAGACCACGGCCTTTTCTATGCCACTTCTGATTATGGCTTTGTTAACAACAGCCAGTTTTACAACAACAGCGGAAGCGGAATCAGGGTTTCAAGCTCAACACAAACAAACTTCAGTTTCATAGATTCTTATAATAACTCTGAGAACGGGATTGTACTAGATGGGCTCTCCAACAACATCCGGGCGGAGAATTCTTCATTCTTCATGAATGACTGGAACGGAGTGCACTTCAGTTCAGGGGCCAGCGACAATTACCTGTACAACTGTACTGCCTATAATAATTCAATAGACGGCTTCCGCATAATGTTGAGCACCACCACCGGCAACACAATCTATCTTGGAGAATCCCATGGAAACAGGTTTGGTGTGTATTACCAGAACCCCGGAACCATTAATTCAGTATACAACCTAACACTATATGATAATCTGGCAGAGTTCATTGCTTATAGCAATGGGGATGTATTCACTGTTGATGCAAGGAACCTCACTTTCACCAACCCCACAGGTTCCCTGGACAATTATACTGTCTTGGATGTCCAGGATGATGTTTCTGCAAATGAGGCATATGGAATACTCTGGATTCTCAACCAGACTTCCCCTCCTGAAGAGGCAATCTCATTTGAGAATAAATATGTTAGAATAGGAAACGTATCGGCAAACCCAGTTTCAATAGATGAGCTTGTCTGGCACTGGAGTGCAGGTGAAGAAGGAGGCTATATCCCATCCCAGTTCAATCTTGTGCGCTACAACGTGTCTGAAGGCTGGTCCCTGGTGAACGAGACTCCGGATACTGGAGCAAGAACCCTCTCAACTTACGACCTGGACCCTGCTTCAAGCGATTACGGAATACTCCAGTATGTTGCAAACGTTTCCATACTGAAGCTTAACCAGACGCCCCTTCCCCCGAGTGAAGGAGGGATGGTTGAATTCAATATAACCATAAACAATACAGGGAATGTTACCCTGGATACAGTCCAGGTAATAGATGAACTTCCTGCAGGCCTTACTTATGCCAATGCGGCACCTGCTCCGGATGTTTCTGCAGACCCGGCATATACCTGGAACAATGTTGGGCCGCTTCCGCCCGGAGCATCTACCATAATATATGTTAATGCAACCGTGGATGCAGGGGTTGCAACCCCAGGAAACAGAATAGTAAATGTTACGAATTACGTGAATGCAACATTTGATTCCAACCTTACCTCACCAGGATTTTCAGAAGAGTATGAGAACGCAACGGTTTATTTTGCAAATCTTACAATAACCAAAACAGATGTTTCTTCATACCCGCCTGTTCCCGGAGCAACCGTGGAATATCAGATAGATGTGGAGAACACAGGAAACGTAACCCTGAGCCAGATCAGGATTGATGATGCGCTTCCGGCACCGTTCAACTACAGCAACGCAGACCCTCTTCCGGATTCAACGGGCAGCCACTGGGCAACATGGGACAATGTAGGGCCACTTGCCCCGGGTGCAACCACAACAATTTACCTGAATGCAACAATAAACGAGAGTGCACCTGAAGGCGCCCAGCTCAATACTGCAGCCGGTGAAGGCGCTCCGGTAAATGGGGACAATGTTACCGGAACAGATGATGCAACTACGACAGTTGTTTATCCGTCAATTTCAGTTACAAAAACCAATCCGCCAACAGCAAACATAGGCGACAATGTGACCTACACAATAGAAGTTACCAACACAGGCCCGGTAAACCTCACCGTATCTGTAAACGATACAATCCCTGCAGGGCTGCAGTTCCTTAATGCCTCCCCTGCAAACACTTCTTCCTCCGGAAACACAGTTTACTGGGACGATATTTTCGTTGACCTTACTCCGGGAAGTTCAGAGCAGATAGAGTATAATGCTTCTGTTCTTGCCAATGGAGTACATATAAATGAGGTATGGGCTGTTGGCGAACCCGCCGTGGGGGAAGATGTAACAGATGATACCCGCAGCAGGATTTCTGTGGGCCAGGAAGAAGATGACGATGGCGGCAAAAAGCTTGATGAGATGTACATTGTTGTTTCCACGCCCAGGCTGGTTTACCAGGAAGTTACCCTTACTGTGATGGAGGAGGACTCCACGCCAATATCCAACGCAGAAGTTAAGATAAAGACGGATGCCCCGGGTTACACCTACTGGTACCATCCGGGAGAAACTAACTCGGACGGAGAGGTTACATTTGTCCCGGATTATGCGGCACCATATTATGCCACAGCAGAAAAATCCGGTTACTATGATTCCCATGATGAATTCAGTGTTTCAGAACCAAAAGGCGAATGTACTGTAAATCAGGACTGTTATGACATGTACAACGATTGCTTCTTCTGCAACCAGGTTGACCATATGTGCTCACTGAAAAAAGGAGCAGAGTGCGGGTTTGATGAAGATTGCCAGGGGTATACTCCGGAAAAAGTGGACAAGGAAACCACCGGAGGGCCTAGTGAGGATGAGTATACCGATGGGGGACCCACAATAGAAGATAAGACAGAATACACAGATGGTGAAGCAACAAACGCAGATGAGATTCTTGACAAAGAAAATTATGCCTGCATAGACTGCCAGTGCACACCTGTTGAGTGCCTCACCGACGATGACTGCGAAGAAGGGCAGGAGTGCATAGATTATGAATGTGTGGGCGAACCTGAGGAGGAAGGATGCACCTCTGATTCCGACTGCGCTTCAGATGAGTACTGCAATCCCGACACAGGAGAGTGCGAGCAGGTTGAGTGCCCATGCGGGCAGATAATAAACCACGAATGCAGCCCCTATGAGTGCTGCTCAGATCCCACCTGCCTTGAGATATACGGAGACAATTACTACTGCAACCTCAATATCCATGAGTGCGAGCCCGTAGAAGAAGATGAGGAAGAGGAAGAAGGAGACCAGCCCATGGATGTGGATGTGCCGGGAGAGGTTTCTGTCGGCCAGCCGGTGCATATCTCCGTAACCAGCGGTGGGGAGCCGGTGGGCGATGCAGAAGTAACTGTTGTTATCCAGGGAACACCCTATGGTGCAGGAAAGACCGGGCCAAGCGGAAACATTACGTTTATTCCTGAGGAAGAGGGAGATTATACAGTGGTGGTAAGCAAGCCGGGCTTTGACACAGGGGAGAAGGACTTCAAGGCAACTTCAGAGCCAACTCTCTGGGACACAATAATCCGGGGAGCATGGATACTGCTGTTCCTCTTAATCCTGGTGGCAGTAATCTATGTGCTCTGGACCAGGAAAAAGAAGAGGAGGCCAAAAGAATAGGCCTCCTTTCTTTCCCTTATATTTTTAAATACTACTCCCCACTTACTCTAAAAGCCAATGATATGAGGTGTATATATGGCGAGTTATGTAAAATATGAAACCCCAGATGAGGTAGTGACAAACATACTTGAGGCGCTTTCTGTTGCAAAGGATACAGGGAAGCTCCGCAAGGGAATAAACGAGACCACAAAGTCCATTGAACGCAAGAACGCGAAGCTCGTGGTAATGGCCGAGGACATCCAGCCCGAGGAGATAATAATCCACGTCCCCTCCCTCTGCGAGGAGAAGGGAATTCCCTATGCATACGTCCGCTCAAAGAAGGACCTTGGCTCTTCAGTGGGAATAGGAGTTGGCACATCCTCTATTGCAATTGAGGATGCAGGCAGCGCAGCTGAGCTCCTCCAGGGAATCCTCAAGAGGCTCCCGCGCGCAGGCGCTTCTGCTTCCGAGAAGAAGGAAGAAAAGCCCAGGGAAAAACCAAAGAAAGAGGAGAAGCCCAAGGAAAAAAAGAAGCCTGAGGAAAAACCTAAGGAAGAGCCCGTAAAGGAAGAGCCGAAGCCGGAAGAGAAGAAGGAAGAAAAACCTAAGGAAGAACCAAAGAAAGAAGAGAAGCCTGAGGAAAAACCTGAGGAGAAAAAAGAATAAGGTGAAAACTAAATGAATTCACAGGGAACTCCGGCAGAAATTGTCGAGGTAAAAGCCAAAACAGGCATTTATGGGGAGATTTACCAGGTGCTCTGCAGGATTCTTGAGGGCCCGGACAAGGGAAGAGTTATCCTCAGGAATGTGAAGGGGCCGGTAAAAAAGGGAATGATACTGATGCTCCTCGAGGCAGAGCGCGAAGCCAAGGAAATCAGGGCAAGGTGAAAAAATGAAGTGCGCTTTTTGCAATACAGAAGTGGAAAAGGGAAGGGGCTTCCTTTATGCAAAAAAGGATGGCTCAACCTACTTTTTCTGCTCAACCAAGTGCAGGAATAACCAGCTCGGCCTCAAGAGGGTTGGAAAGAAAGCCCCATGGGTAAGGAGAAAAAAGAAGCCGGAAGAGACCAAGAAGGCGAAGAAGGCCGCCCCCCAGCAAAAGAAGTGATAGGATGATGGAGAAAACCCTCATAATCATAAAGCCCGATGCCTTCCAGCGGGGAATAGTGGGGAGCATACTTGCGAGGTTTGAGCATAAGGGCCTCAAGATAGTGGGAATGAAGATGCTGAAGATGAGCCCGGAGCTTGCAAAGGAGCATTATGCACACCTCTTGGACAAACCCTTCTACCCTGGCCTAGAAAAGTTCATGACCTCCGCGCCCCTCCTTGCGCTTGTTGCGGAAGGACAAGAAGCAGTCGAAGTAGTAAGAAAAATCGTGGGGGTGACCAATGCGCGCAAGGCTGAAGCAGGCACAATACGAGGCGATTTTTCAATGAGTACAGGGAGAAATGCAATTCATGCCTCTGATTCTAGGGAAACTGCGGAAAAAGAGCTCCCGCGCTTTTTCAAGCCTGAAGAGCTTTTTGATTATCCCCTCAATAACTGGGAGTCCATCTACGCAGAGGATGAGAAGGAATGATTTTTCCCAAACAATCCCTTTTTTCTTTTGTTTCTGAATACATTGCAGATGCACAGTTCCAGCCGGCAGGAGTGGATATAACCCTGAACAAAGTACTTTCTTTTTCATCCTCCGGGCATATAGATTTTGACAATTCTGAAAGAAAGATAAGCAAAACAGATGAGGTCCCATTCCAGGAGGGCTGGGTAGAGCTCGGTAAAGGCGCATACAAGGTAATCTTCAACGAGTATGTAAGGATACCCAAAGATGCAGCAGCATTCTGCTTTCCCCGCTCATCCCTGCTCCGCTCCGGGATTACGCTAGAGTGCGCGGTCTGGGACCCGGGCTATGAAGGAAGGAGCGAAGCCCTTCTTCTTGTGAAAAACCCGCATGGAGCCAGGCTCAAGAAAAATGCCAGGATAGGGCAGCTTGTTTTTGCAAGGCTCTCAGAGCCCTCTACTGCTTCTTATGAGGGCATATACAAGGGAGAAAACAGATGAGGGAATGGGAACACATTTCCAAATGCAGGGGGATTGGAGGGAAGATAAAGAACAGCCCGGAAGATTTCCTGGTAGAAGAGATATCCCCTAAAGGAGAGGTTTTTGAGCTTTATAAGAAGATAGAGAGCAGGGACCAGGGGAAAAAATACACCCATTTCATCCTGCAGAAAAAAGACTGGAGCACTTCCGGTGCGCTCAAGAGAATGGCAAAGGCACTAAGGGTGGGCCAGAAAAGATTCAGCTATGCGGGCACAAAGGACAAGTTTGCAGTGACCACCCAGCGTGCATCTGTTTTTGGAGTTCCCAAGGAACAGCTTTCTTCCCTTGCCCTTATGGACATACAGATAAACGGTGCCTGGGGTTCAGATGAAAAGGTGAAGCTTGGCGACCTTCTTGGAAACAGGTTCAGGATTTCCTGGAAAGGAGATGGCGATTCCCCAGAAGAGAAAATTGAGAGCATTTATTCAGAGCTGGAAGGGAAATTCCCCAACTATTTTGGCCCCCAGAGATTTGGCTCAACCCGCCAGAATACCCACAGGGTAGGAGAGCTTATTCTGAGGGGAAGGCTGCAGGAAGCGGCAATGCATTTTCTTGCAGAAGCAGGTGAGGAAGAGCACAAGGGGGCACGGGAAGCCCGAGCCCGCCTTCTAGACTCTGGCGATTTTTCCGCTGCACTCAGGGAGTTCCCAAAGCACCTAAGACTGGAGCGCTCCATGCTTGCATATCTCTCAGAAAATCCCGGGGATTTTGCAGGGGCATTCCGCCGGCTGCCAAGATACACCCTGCTCCTTTTTGTGCACGCATTCCAGTCCTTCCTCTTCAACGAGGCTCTCTCCGAGCGGATAAAGGACGGAATGATACGCAGGGAAGAAGGGGAAAACTACTGCGATTCAAACTATTACGGGTTCCCTGAGCCGGAAAAGCCGGGCACAGAATGGATTTGCGGAAAGCTGCTAGGATATGATTCACAGCCCAACGAGAGAGAGAAAGAGCTCCTGGAAATGCACAACATCTCCCTGGATGCATTCAGGATAACTGAGCTTCCGGAACTTTCCTCAAAAGGCAGTTTCCGTCCCCTCCTCTGTCCGATTAAGGATTTCAGTTTCAGCAACAACACATTTTCATTTTCCCTTCCTGCAGGCGCATATGCAACCAGCGCGCTCAGGGAGTTCATGAGGGGGTGAGGTAATGCAGGAGGAGCGAGTGAGCTTTGAGACAGGAAAAACATTCTACAATCCCCATATGCACCTGTGCCGCTCTTTTTCTTCTCTCCTAGTTGGCGCACTTGGAGAGAGCCTTTCCATTCTTGATGGGTTTTCTGCTACAGGAATAAGGGGAATACGCTATGCTAGGGAAAATTCCAATGTGGATACCCTGGACCTCCTGGACATGGACCCTGAGGCAGCAGAGATTTCACGCAGGAATGCAGCCAGCAATGGGGTAGATGCAGATTCCCATAATGAGGAGTTCAATTCATTCCTTATGGGCCGAAGGCATGATTTTATTGAGCTTGACCCCTTTGGTTCCCCTGCCCCCTTTCTCTACCATGCGATGCGCGCCTTCCGCAGCGCCAAAAAAGGATACATTTCTTTTACTGCAACTGATACAGCAGTTTTGTGCGGAGCCCACAAAGACGCCTGCAAAAGAATCTACCACTCCACACCGCTCCACGATGAAATTTTCCATGAGGCAGGAACCAGGATTCTCTGGAAGTTTGCCTCAAGGATTGCAAATGAATTTAATTTTGGGCTAAAGCCGCTTGCAACCCTTTCCCACAGGCATTTTTTCAAGCTGTTCCTAAAGCTTGAGAAAGGTTCAGAAAATGCGCTGCAGAATTTCTCCAGCACTGGCTACATTACTTTCTGTCCTTCCTGCGGGCACAGGGAAGGGGGAAAAATGGGAAAGGAAACCTGCCCCTCCTGTGGAAAAAGTGCAAGGGTTGCAGGCCCCCTCTGGCTTGGGGAGCTCCACGACTGCAAAATCCTGAAAAGGATGCAGGAACTCAATTCCGAAAGGGATTATGCCCATAAAAAGGAGCTCTCAGGGCTTCTGGGCCTGATGGAAGGCGAGGCGGACATGCCCCCCTGGTTTTACGGGATACACAGCACATGCTCAAGGCTTGGAATTCAGCCCCCTCCAAAGAAAGAAACACTTCTTTTTCGGCTGCGGGAGGCGGGATTCAAGGCGGCAGAAACCCATTTTTCTCCGACAGGGATAAAAACAGATGCGGGAATCAGGGATTTTGCTTCAGCCCTTAAGGGTTAAATTGTTTTTTGCTGATGGATATCCATGGCGATTAAGCACGCGATGCTCCCCAAAGATGTTCTTGCTTTCTTTGATTTTGCAGCGATGAATCCGATGCAGAGCAGCCTTATGAGGCAGCAGGTTTCTGTCCCCATGGTCCTTCTCCAGTCCCTGGAGCAGCAGGAGAGGGATATGCAGTTTATGGGAGGAGTGATGGCAGAAGAGGCGGAGAAGGTTGCCCAGCAGCAGCACGAGGAGAGGCAGGAGATTAACACAGGCTCGGAAGAGTCTGTTGCAACAGAGGAGATTTCCACCACCTCTTTCAATCTGGTCTATTACAATCCAGAAACAAAAAAGGCAGAAGTGATAAAGGAGGAAGTGAGAACCAATGTTTCTGATTACATGCAAAAGCAAAAGGTCCCGGGAACAGAAGCGCAGACTTCAATGGCTGTTGACCAGTCGGTGGGCCAGAAATCAACCCACGCACTTTATATGAATGTTGCAACTCCCCTTTCCCGCGAGGTGGTGGACCCGGTAAAGCTTGAGGCTGCCCTGAGCAAGATTGAGGTTGAAAGCCCAAAGCCCTTTGGAGGGGCTGCCGCCGTTCCCGTGCCCAAGCAGGTATTTGACAGAGTGGAGCAGCATCTTGAGAATGAGGGCCTGGAGCAGGAAGTGGTTGCGGTGAATGCCCTGAGGGAAGTGGAGGACCTCAGGGAGGAGACAATCCACCAGGTGGATTCGCAGATTTCCAGCTTTGAGGAAGTCATAGAAGAGCTGGAGGTAACTGATGATCCGATGGAGAACGTTATTGAAAAGCTTCCCCCCCTCTCTAGCAAGCGCTATCTTGCCCTGCTTAGGGAGGAAAAGGAGATAGCTGAAACCCTGCTTGTGGATATGCTCATAGCCGACCTTGAGTTCCTGGTGGTGCTCAAGAAGAACCTCAAGAAAATGGGGCTGAAGGATTTGCTAAAAACCCTTGGCAAACTTGGAAAGCTGCCCGCACTTGGGGCATTGAAAAAAGAAGGGGGAGGAGATGAAGGGGACTAAGCCTTCTTCCCCTTAATTTCCTTGTTCTTTGGCCTGAGGTATTTTGAGCCGCACTTCCTGCACTTCTCAACTCCTCTCTTGTTTCTTGCTTTGCATCTCATGCATATCCAGATGTTGTGGATTTCTTTGTCTGCTTCAGGAAATTTTCCCATTAGTATCACCAATAAATGACCATGAATTGCAGGATTAGTTTAGTGTTAGAAGAGTTTAAATAGGTGCCGGATTAGCACATTCTCCTTACAATCTTTTGCGGAACCTTCTCTTGTTTTTCTGCACTTTACCATGCAGATTATTCCAACCAATGTAGTGTATGCCACTATCATGGTTATTGCCCCAATCCTCTCTTCAACAAGCTCACCCACTACACATATTCATGCTGATTAATGTTTATAGCTGTTGTTATGTGGATTTTGCAGGAAACTCCGCAACAACTGAATATTCTGATCCTCCCCGCTGAAGGACACTCTTCATAAGCATGAATTTATTTACCTGCAGTTTCCCAAACTTTTCCATATCATACTTTCCAAAAAATCCTGAGAAATCACTTTTTTTCCTTACCCGCGCAAGGGTGACATGGCCGGAAAATGCCCTGTTCTCCCTTGAAAAGAGCCCGCCCAGCGCTTTTTCAACTTTTTCCGCAAGCTCATCAAGCCCCCTGCTCTTTGTTCCTGCCCAGATAACTCTCACATATTCCCTGCTTGGAAATGCCCCAACCCCTTCCACCTCAACAAAAAAGGGGAAGAATTCCACATTCCCAAGCGATTTTATCAGCCTGTCCAGTTCCCCCTCTCCAACTTCTCCGAGGAACTTCAGGCTTATATGCATTTTTCCGCTTTCCACTTTTTTCAGGCCGTTTTCAGGAAGGTCTTTTGCAGCCTCCCCAAGCCGTCTCCTTATTTTTCCAGGCAATTCAACTGCGACAAAAAGCCTCATGCTTTTTTAAATGCTGGGAAAAAATAAAAACCATGACGGATTTTCCTTCCCCTGCAGAAATGCTGGAAAAAACAAAGTTTCCCGGAGCAGATGCAACAGAGGTTTATTTTTCAGGCGCAAAGACGCTTTCAGTAGAATATGGGGGGAGCTCCTACAAGAAAAAGGAGATTTCAGAGGATAAAGGCTATGGTGTCCGCATCATAAACGGCAGGAGGGTGGGCTTTTCCCACACAAACATACCGGAAAATTTCAGCAGGGCAGCAGAAACAGCAGCACGCCTCTCAAAATATTCCCCAAAAACAGGCTTCAGTTTTGAGCCGCCACCAAAAGAATACCCCAAGATAAAAACCACGGACAAGAGGATTTCCGGGCTCCCCCCCGATCTTGCCTTTACTGCGATGGAGGAAATACTTGGGGGGCTCCGCAAATACGCAGAGCCTACCCGCATCTCAGTTTCATTTTCTGAGGCTTCTGAATCCCTTGCAAACACTGAAGGGCTTTCTGCTTCCTGCTGCTACACAGATGCAACAATTTATGCAGAAGCAAAAAAAGGAGAGGGTACAGGATATTCTCTGTATTCCTCCCGCATGCTTCCGGAAAACTTTGAGGATATAGGCGAGGAAGCCGGAAAGATTGCAAAAGCGATGGCTTTTCCCTCTCCAATTCCAACCCAGGAAGTACTAGTGAAGTTTTCCCCGGACATGCTAACCTCCCTGCTCGGGTTCCTGCTTTTTAGTTTTGACGGGGACAACAAGAGGAGGGGGATCAGCCGGCTGGAGAGGGGGAAAGATGTTTTCAGCCAGGATTTCACGCTGTTTAGCGACCCGCTTTCAGAAGGGGACTCTTCCGGTATTTTTGACGGGGACGGTGTTCCCTCCGTGTCCCTTCCCCTTATTGAAAAGGGAAAGGTAAAAAATTTCTTTTACGACCGCCAGACTGCTGCGCTTGAAGGGGTAAATGATAAGGGCAGCTGCCAGCGGCCGGATTATGCATCCTCTCCTGCCCCGGGAATTTCCAACCTGGTAATCGATGTGGGGGATTTTTCGGGGGAGCCCGATGAAAAATTCCTGGAGATAGTGTCTTTCCACGGGCTCCACACCGCAAACCCTGTTTCGGGGGATTTTGGGGTGGATGTGGATGTTTCCTTCCTCTGTGGAAACGGGGAGAAGAAGGCAGTTTCAGACATTCTGCTTACCGGCAACATATTTAACCTTTTCAATAACATAAAGCATATCGGAAAAAAACAATTTGTGCATGCAAACCTGGTTTCTCCGGAAATATGGTTTTCTGACCTGCACATAATCGGAAAGTAAAGAAAAGTGAAGAATTATGAAAAAATTCAAGACCACTGAGGACATAGAAGTGCCAAAGCGCCTCATAGACCAGGTAATCGGCCAGGAAAACGCAGTGGACATAATCAAAAAGGCGGCAAAGCAGAAGCGCCACGTGCTGCTGATAGGCCCCCCGGGCACGGGAAAGAGCATGCTTGCACAGGCAATGGCACAGCTCCTCCCATCAACTGAGCTTGAAGACGTTCTCGCCTTTGCCAACCAGAACAATGACAATAACCCCCTGGTAAAGACGCTTCCTTCATTTCCCGGCCTACCCTTCCTTTCCAAGCATCCCAATTACACGAAATTCTATTCTCCTGTTGAGAGGGCAAAGATAGCAGAGCTTTCCGCGACAGGAAAAAAGGAGAGGATAAGCGGTTTCCTCAAAACCAGCCTTGCAAGAAGAATGTCCATGGCGACAAAGCAGGCAGCAAAAACCTCAGAAGGGGGGGGCATCTCCCCGCTTTTCCTGCTTATGGTTGTGGGGATTATTGCGATAGCGGTCACGTTTTTCCTTGAGATACCCGAAGACCAGAAGTGGCTTATTTTTGCTGCCCTATTTGGGCTTGCAATACTGTATTTTGTTTCAAATGCGGCAATGGGGCTTTCAAGGAGGATGACTCCGCAGAAGCAGGCCAACTACAAGGTTATCGTGGACAATTCCGGGCGCAACAATGCCCCGTTTATAGATGCAACTGGTAGCAGGGCAGGCTCACTCCTGGGGGATGTAAAGCACGACCCCCTGCAGTCGGGGGGCCTCGGCACTCCTGCCCACATGAGGGTTGAGGCAGGCGCAATACACAAGGCAAACCACGGAGTCTTATTTATAGATGAGATTGCCTCTCTGAAGATGAATTGGCAGCAGGAGCTCCTCACCGCAATGCAGGAGCACAAGTACCCCATTACAGGGCAGAGCGATCTTTCCTCAGGCGCGCTCGTGCGTACCGAGCCCGTCCCCTCCGATTTCGTGCTTGTTGCAGCAGGCAATGCCCCGGATCTTGTCCACATACATCCTGCACTCCGCTCGCGCATAAGGGGGGAAGGATATGAGGTTTATGTGGAGGATTCTATGGACGATACTGAAGTGAACGAGGAGAAGCTTATTCAGTTTGTTGCACAGGAGATAAAGAAAGACCGGAGAATCCCCCACTTCACCTATGCCGCGGTAAAGGAAATAATTGAGGAGGCAAGGAGGCTTTCAGGAAGGAGGAATTCGTTTACCATGAACCTGAGAGAGCTCGGGGGCCTGATAAGGGCAGCAGGGGACATTGCGATAGATGATAAGGCCAAGTATGTTGAGTATAAGCATATAATGGAGGGGAAGAAGGTTGCAAAGCCCATAGAATCCCAGATTGTGGGCAAGATGGTGGAGAGGAAAAAGGAGTACCAGGTTTTTTCCACTTCAGGATATTCGGTGGGTAAAGTAAATGGGCTTGCAGTTGTGGGAGATGCCTTTTCCGGCCTTGTCCTCCCCCTGGTTGCAGAGGTAACGCCTTCTGCATCAAAGAGCGGGGGCAGGATTATTGCTACCGGGAAGCTTGGAGTAATCGCCAAGGAGGCAGTGGAGAATGTTTCCGCAATAATCAAGAAGTACACCAGCGAGGACCTCTCAAAGAAGGATATTCACATCCAGTTCCTCCAGACTTATGAGGGAGTTGAGGGAGATTCGGCTTCCATCTCAATAGCAGTTGCAGTGATTTCTGATCTTGAGGATATAGCAGTTGATTCAAGCTATGCAATGACCGGCTCGCTTTCTGTGCGCGGAGAAGTCCTCCCTGTAGGCGGAATCACTGCAAAGATAGAGGCAGCCCATGATGCAGGGATAAGGAAGGTGCTGATTCCAAAGTCCAACATGAAGGATGTTTACCTGAAGAAGGAGATAAAGAAGAGTATGAAGATGTACCCTGTTGAGAACATTGCCGAGGTACTTAATCACGTTCTCAAGGAAGGCAAAAAGAAGAAGTCCCTTCTCTCTGCAATAAAGAAGCAGTTTAGGAACTGATTATTATCCTGTGCGCACAAGCACGTTCTCTCCTATTGATGCTATATGCCTAAAAGGGAGGGTGAATTTCCTTCCAAGGTAGCTTTGGATTACTACGTTTTCCTTTTTCCTGTCCACTCCCAGGATTTTCCCAAGGAAGCTCCCGGAATCAGATATCACTTCCTTTCCCTCAAGCTTCATTCCCATTATGCTTTCCCTTCTTATCATTTCTATTGCCGTGCTCGCAAGGTATCCGAGCACTACAACGTATGCCATCACGAAAAGGAATTCCCCAAAGCCCACATAAGGAGGCTCAATGTTCAGCACCCACTGGGAGCCTACGCTGAGTATGAGTGCGGTGAGCAAGACAGCAACAAGCGTCCTTGCATGGCCGGTTATTGCGAACTTGCGGTTGTCCGAGTATGCCTCCACGCTCTTTCCTCCCAGCAGGAAAAGGATTCCCATTGAAAGGGGGAAGATTATTGCCTTGAAGGTGTATGCGGCGGTCTTGACCTGGTCCAGCCCCAAAGATACGGCGCGGGCATTTGCCTCCTGCCACATCCAGAGCGAGAGCAGGAACATGACCAATGCAGGAATATACGATATCCAGGTGTTTTTTTCCAGTGAAACCCTAAAATCCCTGAACCAGCTTATTAGTGCATCTTCTATTCCGAAGCCCTTTATTATCAGGTAAAGGCCAATTAGAACTCCCACGAATTTTGTTTCCCAGCCCATTATGCTGGAGAGGGAGAACAGCAGTATGAATATTGCGGGTATCCCGAAAATTATCCTTGAATAATGCGGATCCTTTAATTTTTCTAGGATTACGAAATATGTTTTTTCCAGCTCCTTTGCCTGCTTCATCACCACAAGCTTTACTGCATCAATCTTTATTCTTGAACGAATTACCGGGAGAAGGACTTCATCCGAAGCGCCGTCTGAAACAAAGATGCAGGACTCTGCAGGAATCTCGTTGAGTATGCGGTTTAGCTGCCTGCTTATTTCCTGGTCCGAGCGGTAGCCGATTTTTTTGTGCCCGGTAAGGGTTACAACTTCTATGTTCTTTTTTTCCTTTGCAAGCTTGTCGTAAAGCTTTACCGCATAAAAAATTGTGTTCGCATCTGGCTCCTCAGGATCTGCAAGCGCGAGCTTTGCCGCGGCTTCCAGGTTCTCGTCCCTCCCAATCACTGGGCCATGTACCTTAGCCTTTTCGTAAAGGTCGTTGTCCCTGTCTATGCATAGTATCAGGAGGGGCTTTGCCATATTTTTAAAACCTGCTTTTCCATTTAAAAGTCTTTGGATTTTCTGTTTTTCCAGATGAGTCTGCGTTCCTGCATCCCACTCCCCTTTTTTAATCTTTTTCTCCATAATGCTTTCCTGTGATTTTGATGAGTGAAAAGATTGTAGTCCCCGGAGATTATGTAGGGCCCGGGGAAGTTTTTGAAGAGGGTCCGGCCACCCATCTTGTGGAAAATGATGTGTATGCTTCCGCGGTTGGGGAGGCCGATGAGTCCTCCGGCACATTCAAAACCCCCACAAAGAGGCCGGAGCTTAGCAAGGGGGATATTGTGTATGGTACTGTGCTGATGGTAATGGAGTCCCTCGCCATAATCACAATCTTCCCTGAACAAGGGGAAAGGGAATCGCCATTTGCCCCCACTGAAGGCAAGGTTTTCATAAGGGAAATGGCTGAAGGCTACGTGAAGAGCGCAAGAGATGCAATACTGGTGGGAGATATTGTGCGCGCAAAGGTGAAAGGAGTTGAGGGAGACAAGGCAGAGCTTACCCTTGCCGGTTCCGAGCTCGGAGTGATAAAGGCATACTGCTCCATCTGCCGCGAGCCCCTGGAAAAAACAGACAAGGGGCTTGTATGCTCCAACGGGCACAGGGAGCCCAGGGAGATTGCAAACGATTATAGGCAATACGGGAAAATAAACCTGTGAGGCTGCAGGATTCTGCAATAATGGAATTTGCTCTACTGGCTGAAGCATATAAAAAGGTATTTATGATAAATGAGGATAGCAGCGGTGCGTTTCCGCGCACCCGCGGCAACTGAGGTGTGGATGTGGAAATTAAGCTTATCAAAAAGGAGAAAACCGAACTCGAGTTTGAAATCGCCGGCGCAGACCCCACAATTCCTGAACTGCTTGTGGAAAAGCTGAATGAAGCTGCAGGCGTTGAGGATGCTGCTTACAAGGTTGAGCACCCTATTGTGGGAAGCCCCAGGATTTATGTAAAGGTAAAAAGGGGCGATCCGGTTGCCGCCGTTGAGAAGGCGGCCGAAAGCCTGGGCAAGGAAATAGGCGAACTCCGGAAGAGCGTTTCCGGCATGAAAGCTTAGCTGGTGCCCATGGACCGGGAGCTTCTTGAGAAGCATGCAAAGAACCAGTATGTCCAAATAGGGTTTCTTGCAGCCCTTCTTGCCCTATATGTCCTCACTAAGCTCTCTTTTTTCGGAATTCTTTTTGCAATTGCGCTTATTGGAATAGTTGCATATGAAGTCTGGTCCGGGGGAAAAAGCCGGGGATGGAAAGAAGAGTTGAAGGACACCCTTGTTTCACTCTCCTGGATAGTGGTTTTCTGGCTTGCCCTAAGTTTTTTTCTGAATTCCCCCGTTCCCATAAATGCAGTTGTTTCCTGTTCAATGCTCCCAAACGTTGAGAGGGGGGACCTGATCATTGTTCAGGGTGAAGACCCGGTGGGCTATGAGGCGGAAATTACGCCTAAAGAGCTTTCTGCACTGCAGTCTACTTCAGTTTCTGTCCATGCAGGAAGCGCCGGAGAGTTTGAACTGAATGGCTCCCTTTATTCATACTGCACACAGCATAAGGACAACATCTGCGCCCTTTTTGCTGCAAATCCGGAGATATTTACTGAGAATCGGGGCCCCTTCACTTTCAATTATGGGGAGTGCATGCGTGTTTCAGAGGAAGTCACTCTCTCCACCCCATGCGTAAAATCAGTTGATTTCCGGGGAAATACCTACTATACAAATCTTTCCCATGATACTGTGGTTTACAGCCCGCCTTCTGGAGATCTCTACTCATATACCGGAGACATCATCCACCGCTTGTTTTTCAGGGTGGAGTGCGAAGGCGAAACATACTACCTGACAAAGGGAGACAACAACCCGGTATTTGACATCCAGGCCTATGATTATGCATATATGCTGGGCAACCGTGCACCTTCTTCTGAAAATTACAAGGGAAGGATTTTGTTCCGCATACCCTTCCTAGGCTACCCCAAGCTCTTTATTTCAGGGTTCTTCTCGGAAACGGTCAACTGTGATTCAATTCTGGAATACTCCACTGTTTCCTAAGCTTCCAATTGCAGGTCCAATTACCTGTAATATTCGTGTCCCCCTTTACCTCCAAGAAGCTTTTTTATCTCTTTTTCATAGTATGCCTTTTCCTCTGCCCCCATATTGGTGGCTTCCAGCTTTTTGCTCCACCTGCTTAGCGCAAGCACCGCCCTATCTGTTTTTTCCCCGTATTTTGCATAGTTTATGAGCGCTTCCAGCGCGTATGGGCAGCTGCAGGCACCAAGCGCCTCAAGCGAGGCATTCCTGAATATCTGCAGCACCGGGGCCTCCATGCTTGAGTAGTAGCTCAGGTGGTAGGTTATCAGCTTTGCCGCTGTTTCGTCTCCCAGTTCCCCCAGCAGCCCGAGCAGCTCCACTATTCCCTCATATGATGTGGTGTAATTGAAGATGGTGCGGTAAACGGCCTTGCGCACTTCTCCCATTTCAGACTCCTTTGGCAGGGATTTCCGGTAGTGTGAAAAGTTGTGCATGGTCTTTATGCCCGCGGCCTTTGCAAGCTGCTCATGGGCAAGAAACAGTATGAACTGCTTTACCACAACATCCCCCTTGCTGTATGCCTCTTTAATCACTTCCTTTGCCGCTTCTTTTTCCTTTCTTTTTTTCGCAACAGGGTAGAGGAAGTATGAAATCATCGCCTTTTCCGCGGGCTCCATCAGGGCTTTCCTGAATTCAACAACTTTTTTGTCCACTTTGGGCTTCTTTTTAGCATTCTGTTTTTTTGCATTCTTTTTTACTTCTCTGCCCGGCGCTTTCCGGGCACTTTTCCTTTTTCCTCTTTCTTTTGTTTTTGAAGGTTTTTTGGCTGCCATGCCCCCAATTCCAAGAAATCATTTAAAAATCCTACATCCTTTTCCATCAGGTTTTTATAGAGATTATCCCCATATTCTAATTGAGGTGTACTGTTTGATTCCCCCAAAAGACTCTTCTAGAAAAACAAAGAAAGCCGAATCCGGCCCAGCAACCCGGCGCAAACCACCCTTCCCGGATGCCAGGAAAGGAGGGCATTCGCTTGCTCGCAGGAGGCCGCCCGGCTCTTTTAATCCACCAAGGCACAAAAAGCTTTCAAAAGGCGCAAGGATTGCCCTGGGAGGAATTGCAGCCGCAGCAGCGCTCAGCCTTTCTCCGGCTGCTGATGCGAAGAACGCACCATCTCTGATTTCAAAGGCCAGTTATGATCATTCAAAACAGCCGGAAGAATTGCCAATCTGGTACGCCTGCCCTCCTGATTCCTACCAGCAGCCCCAAGAAGGAGAAAGCATAAGCTCTATCCTGAGAGGGCTTAAGGAGGAAACAGAAAAGCTAAAGGATGAAAATGGCAGTTTTGTAGTAAAGAAATCCGGGAATAGAGTTAGGGTAACGCATATTGATGAAGATAAGGAACTCCATTTTGAAGTTACCGAGATGGGTCCATTAGCACCCGCTGGCGGCAAAAAATGGGATTTTTACTATAACTACAGGTATATGGATTTGGACCTCGTTGATTTCCGCATTGATAAACAGGAAGGCAAATTTGTGCTTTATGGAATAGATGTGGATAGCAGAAGGATGCTGGAGATGCACGTTCCATTTTCAATTGCCGGGCCCGGTGCCATAGAGCTTTATACAGTTGAGGACAACGCAGATGAGCATTATATCGAATTTGTTTTCCAGGCCCTTGCAAACCTGCCTGAGGCATATAGCGAAGAAGAGGACTGGAAGTCCCGAAAGATTGCCCATGCTATTGGAATAGGGGAAAACACGCTGGCAAAACGTGTTTCCGAGCTTGATTTTGGGGGAAGCGTTTCTTCTTCCGAAGATTTTGAGAAATCCCTGGACCGGGCAATAGACGAGTATGTCTGGGCATATGCAGATACAATGCAGCCCATTTTCAAAAGCATCGCTGCGGAGATGGAAACACTTTCACCTGAAAAAGCAAGTGAGCTTGCAGATTTTGCAATTCCCAGGCTGTCTGCAATCCTCCTGCGGCCCCATGCAGCCAATATCGGCCCCTCCATACTCAGGGACTTAGACGACCTTATCTCAGGCCCGGATTTCAGCATGGATTCCCTGCGTTCCTTTGCCTGGCACAATGGCCTTAGGAGTGAATTCAACCAGAGCCTTAGGTTTTTCAAGTCAAAATTTGGAGAAATTGTCCCCAGGTAGTTTCTTTTTAATATGTTGCTGCAGCTAACCTGCTCATGCAGGTTTCCTTTGTTACGGGCAACAGCGGGAAGTTTGCCGAAGCAGAAAAGATTTTAAAAGAGTTCGGTGTCAATATTTCCTACCAAAACCCCCAGGTGAACGAGATAAGAAGTGATTCGCTTGAGGAAATCGCATCCGCATCCGCCCGCGAAGCGCATGCTGGGCTCGGCCAACCTCTTTTTGTTGAGGACTCCGGGCTTTTCATTCCTTTGCTAGATGGGTTCCCCGGGCCTTATTCGGCCTGGGTGTTTAGGAAACTCGGAAACAGGGGCATACTGCGCCTGGCTTCCGGGAAGCCTGCAAAGTTCCGTGCCTGCATTGCATATACGGACGGAGAAGCGGTCCATGCGTTTATGGGTTCTGTGAAAGGAAAAATATCTGACCAGAGCCGGGGAACCGGAGGATTCGGATACGACCCTATATTCATACCAGAAAAATTCCCGGGAATTCGCCATTCCGGGGAAAAGACCTTCGCCGAGAGTCCAGGTATGAAATTCGCCCTCTCCCATAGGAAGAGGGCATTGGAAAAACTTGGAAAATTCCTGCAGGAAAGCAGGAAGTATTAGGACAAAAAACTGGGTGTTTCCCAGGGAGTGTGAAGGAATGGCAAAATTACATTCTAGAAAGAAAGGAAAGTCCGGCTCAAACCCGCCAAAGAAGGAGGGTAAGCCGGAATGGTCTTCCTATACAAAGGAAGAGGTAGAGGAAATAATAAGGAAGCTTGCCCGCGAGGGAGTTCCCCCCACAAAAATCGGGCTCGTGCTCAGGGACCAGTATAGCATCCCGCTGGTGAGCAGGGTTCTTGGAATGAGCATGGGAGAATTCCTGGAGAAGGAAAAGCTTACTGCAAAGTTCCCCGAGGACATTCTCAGCCTGATAAAGAAGGCTGTGGGGATGAGGAACCACATGAAGCAGAACAAGATGGATACTCATAATAGGGTAAAGCTTACTCATGTGGAGTCCAAGATACACAGGCTTTCAAAGTATTACAGGAAGTCTGGGTGCATCCCTGCAGGATGGAAGTATGACCCTGAGACTGCGGCTCTGCTGGTGAAGTGAGGGTGTTTAGATGGCCAAACCAAAGAGGAAATCAAGAAGAACCGAAAAGAAGAAGTCAAAGGAATGGTACACAGTGGTTGCCCCCCAGAAGTTTGACTCAAAGGAGCTAGGAGAGGTGCTGGCAACAGATGAAGGCAAGGTTATGCACAGAATCATACCGGTCAGCCTCAGGGACATGACAGGGAAGATGTCCCAGGCAAATATCTACACTACCCTTAATTTCAGGATAGATGATGTGAAGGGAAAGACTGCATACACCGAGCTCATAGGGCACAACCTCTCTCCAGGATACATCCGTACCCTGGTAAGGAGAAGGAGGACAGTACTCCACATAATCCGGGACATCTCTACCAGCGATGACCGCAACGTAAGGGTAAAGCTTATTGCAGTTACAAGGGAGCGAATAAGTGAAACAATGAAAAAGAACCTCAGGGAAATCATAGAGAAGCAGCTTTCAGAGGCCTCCGGAGAATATGATTATTACTCTCTTATGCAGGAGATAATCCATGGCCGCCTCGCCTCCAAGATTTTCAACCAGCTGAGGCAGGTTACCCCGATGAGCCGCGTGGAGTTTAGGAGAACCGAGCTCCACGAAGACCTTGGGTAGATGTTTGGATGTATGCAGGAGAAGTGAGCTGGGAAGAATTCAGGGAAGCTAGGGGAAAGCCCGCCGTTGTTGTTTTTGGGGCAATAGAGCCCCATGGCAGGCACCTCCCGCTGGATACCGATTCGATAATCCCCTGGGAACTCGCCCGCAGGCTTGAGAAAAAGGCTGATGTGGTGGTGTTTCCCCCAGTGAATTTTGGGTATGTGTATACCCTGAGGAAGTATCCCGGGGCAATCAGCCTCACTTCACGCACCCTGCACACGGTTGCAGAAGAAATTTTTTCAGAGCTTTTCCGTGAGGGTTTCACCCGCATCCTAGTCATCATTGGCCATGGGGGCAATACCGGGCCCGTAAAATCTTCCCTGAAGGAACTGGCAGATGATTTTGATTTCCGGGCAGCAGTGGTTGAGTGGTGGAAGCTTACTGCGGTTGAGGCAGGTCATGCAGATGAGGTTGAGTCCTCACTTGTTCTTGCCGCAGGACATTCCCTGAGGAAGCAGCCCGAGCAGGAGCCCCGCAAGGATTATGTGTGTGCGGTTGTGCCTGCCCCTGAAGACCAGTTTACTCCTTCTGGCTACATTGGAAAGGTGGGCGATATAAGCAGGGAAAAAGGAGAAAGGATTTATTCCGAAGTTGTGGAAAAGCTTGAGAAGGTGCTTGAGCATGATTTGCTTCTTGAGAGTTGATAAGTATGATGCCTAATATGGACCCCAAGCAGATGCAGAGGATGATGAAGCAGATGGGCATAAACACCCGGGAGGTGGCTGCCCAGCGCGTAATAATTGAAACAGAAGACGAGAAGATAGTTGTGGAGCCTGCCCAGGTAACCAGGATAAGCATGCAGGGGCAGGATTCCTTCCAGATAAGCGGCCAGGTCCGCACCGAGCAGTCCCTGAACCAGGCAGATGTTGAGCTGGTGATGGAGAAAACAGGTGCAGAGAAGGAAAAGGCCGAGGAAGCCCTTAAGGAGTCCGGGGGGGATATTGCAGAAGCAATCATTGCCCTTCAGGGCGGAGAAGAATGATGGGGAAAGGAGCTGGTTTTGCCAAAGCCATCCTGTTTGGTGAGCATTTTGTTGTGCAGGGAGCACATGCACTTGGGGCATCCCTTTCAAAGGAGATCCGGGTGAAGATTTCCCCTGCAGAAAAACTTTCCCTGAATATTGAAACAGGCACGATAGTGCCGGAAGCCTCCCGTGCCATCCTCTCTTCTTTTTCCCTTCCTGCAAATTACCGCATTGAAGTCGAAGCGGATATTCCGAGCGGGGCAGGCTTGGGCTGGAGTGCAGCATACTCGGTTGCACTTTCTCGTGCAGCTGCAGAAGAGAAAGGGATTTCCCCGGGCTGGAGGGAGATTGCCCGCCATGCGTATGAGGGGGAAAAGGTTTTTCATGGAAACCCTTCAGGAATAGACAACACCCTTTCTTCCCAGAGGGGCGTGGTGCTTTTTCGCAGGAATGAGGAGCCACTCTCGGTGGAACTCGCAGAGCCCCTCCGCGTTGTTGTTGCGGACAGCGGGAAGACCGGCCCTACAAAGGAGCTTGTTGCAGGGGTTTCTCTGCTTAAAGATGAAAAGCCTCAGTATTTTTCTGATTTGATGGAGAGAGAGGAAGAGCTTGTTATGGATGCAAAACGCGCGCTTGAGCAAGGGAACATCCCGCTGCTCGGCCGCCTGATGAACAGGAACCAGGAATACCTGCGCCAGATTGGGGTCTCTTCCCCTGAGCTTGAAGGCCTTATTGAGGTTTTCCGTGATGAGGGTGCATTGGGGGCAAAACTTACCGGTGCAGGAGGGGGAGGGTGCGCAATTGCCCTGCTTAAGAGCAAAAAAGATGCATCTGCCATCCTGCAGCGTATAGATAAGAACCATCTTATTTTTGAGGCCCAAATCGGCTAGTCCAATCCAGGCAGCCCAACTCTTTTGCACTCCCCCCTAAGTTTACATTCCCTGCACTTTGGGTTCCTGGGAAGGCACACGGTTTGCCCATATCCTACCATTGCCCTGTTGCACCTGCGCACCAGTTTTTCCGGAAGCAGTTCTAACAGCTTATTTTCTGTATCCAGGGGGTTTTTTGTTTCCACCCACCCGAGGCGGTTTGCAATCCGGTGCACATGCACATCCACGGCAACCGCGGGTTTTCCGAATTCCCTGTTCAAAATTATATTTGCGGTTTTTCTCCCTACTCCTGGAAGCCTCATCAGCTCCTCCCGTGTATCTGGAACCTTTCCTCCGAATTCTCGGACCAGCTTGCGGGAAGTTCCCAGCACCCTCTTTGCCTTTTCCCTGTAGAATCCTATGGGCCTGAGGGTTTTCTGAAGCTCGTTTTCCCCCATTTCCAATATTTTCTCCGGGGAATCTGCTTTGCTAAAAAGCCCGCTGCATACCTTCATAGTGCTCACATCCCTTGCCCGGGCTGAGAGCATGGTAAATACAAGTGCCTGGAATGGCGTTTTTATTATGCAGTCTTTTTTGTATACCGGAGCCTTCTTCTTTTTCCCCTCTTCCTCCATTATACTGAGCACTTTTGCATAATCCATCTGAATCCCCGGAAAATTATGAAATAATAAAAAAGAAAATGGGTTTATTCCTGCCCTGCTTCGTGTATCGCCTTGAGCGAAACCACTGCCGCTGCAGGGGCAGCAAATGCAGTCATGTAGTAGAGCACCCAGCGCACCTGGTCCCCGATTACAGGGATGAGGTATGTGAGGTTGCTCAGGCTGACTGCACAGAATAAGAATGTGAGTGAGGCAAGCAGGAATTTCTCCAGCTCGTGGTCCTGCACATTCAGCAGCCCGACAATAACTCCCAATGCCGCAAGGAAGCTTATTGACGTGGCTTCAGGAATAAGGGCAAATCCTGCGAAGAGCGCGATTAAAATCCCCAGGAAGTACGCATACGGGCCGATGTCGCCGTGCCACCTCTGGAGATTTTTTTCGGCCTTTTTAATCTTCTTCTGCAATTTATTCACCAAACTTGGTTAATTTGAGAAGATTTATAAATATGCCCTGCTGTCCAAAATAAAAAAGAGAAAAGGGATTATCCCTTCTTTTTTGCCCGTCCCCCCATACTGCGCTCTTTTGCCTTTACCATTATCAGGTAATCTGCAGTGTTCTTGAGCGCAACGCTGAAGCCCGGCTCAACCCCGACAACCATGCTTTCTTTTCCGTGCTCCTTTATCTTGTTTAGCACAGGAATAAAATCAGTGTCCCTGGACATTATTGCAACAATATCCACTTTTGGGCTGACTATCTGCTCGGTCGCTTCAACTGCAAGGGTAACATCCACGTCCCCGGTGGTGATCTGGGGCACGAATCCCTGGTTGACCATTGCCTCAATCAGCTTGTCTGAAGCATATTGGTCCAGGTAAATCTTTGCAAAGCGGATGTTTCCGTATTCCGAAACTTTTCTTTTCACTTCCCGCAAGTCCACCGAAAGCTGTTTCCGGATTACATTGGGGCCGTCTACAAAAAGGGCAATCTGCGGTTTGCCTTTTCCAAAAATTTTTTCAAAAATCCCCATTACATCACTTCTAAAAAAGTAAATTGTTTTCATAAGGCAAGATTAAAAAGCTTTCCTGCTTTCCCCGGACGTTCGCCGTAATTCCAAAAAATAATAAAAGGAAAGAGCCTAGTGCTGGGAATCAGTTTCAAGCTGCTCTGAAGCTTCCAGGAGTTCCCTTGCCGCTTCTGCATACTCCTGGAATGCTTCCTGGTTCCTTTCCCTGCTTTCCTCAACCTGTTCCTGCATCTCTTCTACCCTCTCCAACTTCGCCTCGGCGTGCTCAATCTTCTTTTCAAGGGACTTTTTTTCAGCAGCAAGCTCCTGCAGCCTTTTTTCTGCATTTTCGTTTTTTTCCTCAAAACTTTTTGTTGCCTTTTGCAGCTCTGCCCCTCTGTTTCCCACATCAAAATATCTGTGCTCTTCGCTGCATCCTCCGCATAGTGTGGAAATCGCCAGCCCTGCGGCGAGCGGAACCGCAACTCCGAGCATCCTTCCTCCTGTCCTGGCCCTCCGCCTTTCCGGAGCAGGGGCATTTGTTTTTTGCAATTTGCGAAAGTGTGTTTTTGACATATATTATGTTTTGGCACAAAAGGCTTTTAAAAAACACGTTTTTC
The DNA here is from genome assembly GCA_014727925.1 of Microcaldota archaeon. Taxonomy (GTDB): domain Archaea; phylum Micrarchaeota; class Micrarchaeia; order Anstonellales; family Bilamarchaeaceae; genus CAIKOA01. Next base: position 9,348 of record WJMN01000028.1, on the reverse strand, counting down.
CCTTTTTTGCCAATCAGAACCCAAACCTGAAAAATTCAGAAGCGTTTTTTGCAGTAACTTCCCCAACCTCCCTTTCAGGAAATCCCGTAAGCTTAGAAATGTACTCAATTGCCTCAAACACCCCGTCTATGTTCCTAGTTACATATGGTGCATCGGTTTCCACCACCATCTTCCCAAGCGGCAGCTCCCGTATTATCTTTTTGCGGTGCTTGGAGTGCAGCCCGATTATGGAGATTATTCCCCCCATGTCCACCGCCCGCCTTGCATCATCCAGGCCCCCTGCAAAAAAATGCATCATGAATCTTCCCTTCCAGCCGGTTTCCTCAAGCACATCCAGGCACCAACTCTCTGCTTTCCTTGAGTGTATTACCAGGGGCAGCTCCAGCTTCTGGGCAAGAAAAATCATTTCCCGGAAAACACCTTCTTCTAGCTCAAAATCCTCCCTGGTTTTTCCCCAGTGCCGGTCCAGCCCCACCTCCCCCACAGCATTTGGCCGGTTGTCTGCAATGAACTGCATCCATTCTCCCAGGTTCTCCTTTCCCTCCTTTAGCACAGTCTGCGGGGCAATCCCCAGGCAGAAGGGCACCCCCAGTTCTCCTGCAATTTCTACTGTTTTCCTGTTTGAGGAGTGAGAGTACCCGCAGGTTACCGGGATTATTCCTTCGGGAAGCGCTTCCAGCTGCTTCTTTTTGAATGAGTCAAGGTGGCAGTGCGCATCCACAACCTTTCCTTCCGGGCTTTTTCCTGCCATGTCTAAGCTTTTTAAACAGTAGCGTTATAAAACTATTGAGTTTTCTTCGGTGAATTATTATGAGTGAAAAAGTATTTGCTTCTGCAAAAGACCTTAAGGTTGGAAAATACGTCCTTATTGAAGGGAACCCCTGCAGGATTGTTAGCATAGACAAGTCCAAGCCGGGAAAGCATGGTTCTGCAAAGCTCAGGATAGTCGCAACAGACATTTTTACCAGGCAAAAAAAGAACCTCCTCACCAATACGGGCTCAGATGTGGAGGTTCCGATAATTGAGCGCAAGACGGCTCAGGTGCTTTCTGTTTCAGGAAACAGCGCTCAGGTGATGGACCCTCAAAGCTACGAAACATTTGAAATACTCCTCCCTGATGAGATCCAGGGGGAAGTAAATGCAGGAGACGAGGTTGAAGTAATGGAGGCAATGGGCAAGAGGACCATACTCAGAAAAAGGTGAATTGCATGGATTTTGAGATAAAGAAGAAAAAAGAGAACAAGCTTCTTGACCGCACTGAAATTAGTGCTGTTGTTTCATTTGAGGGCGCAACGCCCCCGGTTGCAGACATGCGCGACATGGTTGTCCAGAAGATGGGCTGCAACCCGGACCTTATGATCATAAGGAAGGTGGAGCCTGGCTTTGGGAAAACAGAAGTTTCCCTCACCGTGCACATCTACAAGGCTCCTGAGCGAATGAGGGAGATTGAAGAGGGATATGTGCTAAAGAGGAATAAGATAGGGGAGAAAGAAGAGAAAAAGGAGGAGGCAAAAGCTGAGGAAGAGAAACCAAAGGAAGAAGCCAAGCCCGAAGAGGAAAAGAAGGAGGAAAAGCCTTCTGAATAAGGCAGGTGATTGCCATGGCAGAAAAGAAAGAGGAAAAGAAAAAAGAGCCGCCAAAGCCTTACAAGAAAGGCAAGCACTGCCCCAAATGCGGACCAGGAGTGAAGCTTGCTGAGCACAAAGGCAGGTTCTCCTGCGGCAAGTGCGGCTATTACGAGAAGAAGTAGATGCAGAAGCAGTACTTCCTTTCCCTGTTTTTTTCTTCGCTGATTTTTCTTATCGCTTCATATTTTTCAGGCATTTATTCTGATTTCCATCTTGCCGCAGCAATACTTCTTTTTACTGCAGGGATTTTCCATTTTATTGGAAAGAAGCCATCTGCCATTTTTCTTGCAGCCTCCCTAATCTATTTCCTGCTTATGGGGGTTACCCACATATCCACCCTGTTCTTACATATGAGCTTCCTTTCATTTGCCATCTTTTTCCTCTGGCCCAGGAGAAAGGCGCTCATTCGCGGCTGCGGCAGCATCCCAAAGAGGGTTGCATTTGGAGTAGGAATTTTCTTCCTGATGCTCCTTGCATCCTTCCTGGTAAATCTTGCCCTGCATTTTGCAGGTGTAGGTGACCAGGCGAAAATAATTGATGTTGTTTCAGGCCTCCCCATCTACCTGGTGGTGATTGCATTTACTCTCGGCCCTTTTTCAGAAGAGCTCTTTTTCCGTGCACTTCTTGTGCCCAAGGTCGGTGTGCCTGTTTCCTCCCTGCTCTTTGCCCTTACTCATGCCGCATACGGCTCTGTTTCAGAGCTTGTAGGGGCATTTTTTCTTGGGTTCGTGCTTGCGAATGCGTACTATTATCTTCGCGACCCCCTCCCCTGCATAATCGCACATGCTATTTTTAACCTTCTTTCAGTAATGCTGATACTCTGGGTGTACTGATGTTGGTACTTGGTATTGAGAGCACTGCGCACACGCTGGGAGCAGGCGTCTGCAGAAACGGGGAGGTCCTCTCCAATGCACACGATATCTACAAGCCAAAAAAGGAAGGGATAGTCCCCCGGAAGGCAGCAGACCACCATGCAGAAGTGTTCTCCGAAGTCCTTTCATCCTCGCTTTCTTCCGCAGGGGTTTCTATGGAAGAGCTGGACCTGGTTGCATTTTCCCAGGGCCCTGGAATAGGCGCGCCCCTTGCCGTAGGCTGCACCGCAGCAAAGTATCTTTCCCTCAAATATTCAAAGCCCCTAATTGGGGTGAACCACCCCTATGCACACGTGAAAATAGCAGAGCACCTTACAGGGGTAAGCAACCCGTTGGTGCTTTATGTTAGCGGGGGAAACACACAGATTCTTGCAGAGGAGAAATCAGGTTTCCGCATTTTCGGCGAAACCCTGGATATCGGACTGGGGAACCTTTTTGATACATTTGCACGAGAGGCAGGCATGGCATATGCCCATGGTTCTGCCCTGGAGAATCTTGCCCGCGGCGGCAGCTACATTGAACTCCCATATACAGTAAAGGGCACAAACCTCTCATTTACCGGGCTGCAGACTGCCGCTGCCCGTGCCTTGAAGGAGCACCCTGCCCGAGATGTGGCATATTCCATGATGGAGACCGCATTTTCCATGTGTTGCGAGGCCCTGGAGCGGGCCCTTTTCCTCACCAGGAAAAAAGGCATAATCGCCTGTGGAGGGGTTGCACAGAACAGGAGGCTCCAGTCCATGCTCCGCATCCTTGCAAAAGAAGATGGTGTTGAGTTCGGTGTTGCCCCGGATGAATACAACCGGGACAATGGTGCAATGATTGCCTATGCAGGCGACCTTCTCTATACTAAAAAGGGCACAAAGCCCCCCGAAGCATGGAGCCCTGCCCCGAACCAGAGGATTGATTCGGCCTAGGGAAGCTCTACTGAAACGTGGGAAACCCTTATTTCCCCTGTGGTTTCGTTGCTTTCAATGCTGATTCCTGCATTCCAGTCGTTCAGGGTAACTAGCGATTCAAACACGGATATTTCCGCGCTTGTGCTGCATCCTCCTCCTTCTCCGGAAACTCTCCAGGCAAACACCCGCTCGCTCCCTACTTTTTTCATTTCCCCTTCATGCAGGGTAATGTTTCCTGAACTTTCAGACCGGAATTCCAGGTATTCGCCCCAGTCCTCCCCATAGGAGCTGTTTTGGGCAAAAGAGTATTCGTTTCCCCCTGCTGAAAATGAGTTTGCTTCCGCCTCTCCGGTAGCATTGCACCCTTGCGGATAAACAAACAAGTGTGCCCTTTCTTTCCCCACCAGGAAGCTGGTGCTGTTTAGTGCGGTTACCACCATCCTGCTTTTCCTGTCTAGGAGCCTGTACCTGGTGCAGGTTTCCCCACTGTATTTCATTACGAGCCCCGGAGGGTCAAAACTTATTGTGGTGTTTTCAAACGATTCTTCTTCTCCCCCCTCATTTTTTCCCTCTGGGTCTTCGGGCTCCTCTACTATTGCAACACTCTTGTCTACCTCCTTTATCGGAGACTCGCTGCCTTCCTTTTCACTTGATTTTGTTTCGGTTTCTCCGGTTCCGGGGCAGCCTGCAAGAAGCAGGGAGAATGCAAGAACAACTGCAATAATCTTCAGGTCCATATCTTCAGCACCACCGGGTTATATTGGCTAAACTATTTACTGCTTTGCCTTACAAATTTTTTTGTAGGCACCTTTAAATGCCCATTATTCAAATTTACCCTCCATGAAAACATACAGGCTAATTGCGTCCGCATTGCTTGCGGCCCTTGCATTCATCCTGCAGGTTTCAAATGGGATAGTCGGGATCCCCACCGGCTTCGGCATGACTATAGACCTTGCAGCAGTCCCCGTGCTCATTGCGCTGTTTGTTCTTGGTGCGGAGTATGCAATGACCGTGGTCGCGCTCCTTACCCTCATTATCCTGGCAACTTCGCCTACAGGGTATATAGGCGCCCTAATGAAGATGGCCGCAACCATCCCCATGGTAGTCGTCCCCTATCTGATTGCCCGGCAGAAAACCGTTTTTGGGGACATTGTGGGAGTTGTTGCGGTTGTGCTTGGGATACTCGCCCTCTTTGCAGTTTCAACCGAGTTTGCAAAAATGGAAGGGCTGGAGCTTCTTGCAGGAGTGGTCCCCCTCTTCCTTGTTATCGCTATAGGGTATTGGATGGCCAGGAAAGGGGGGCGGGTGGACCTGAGGGCTCTCCCGGTTGCCGGCCTTGCTCTCCTGCTAGCTGCATTTTCTAGGAGCATAATCATGACGTTTTCAAACCTTTATTTTGCAGGACCTGTTTTCTACCATGTGAGCTCTGCAGAATTCATTGCTTCGCTTGACCAGCTGGTTCTCCCTCTTTTCGGCAGCGGGATGGGCTGGTTCGTGATTTTCTTCTGGAACATGGTTGCATCCGTGGTGGATTTCGCGTTTGCCTGGATTCCTGCCTACTATTTCGGGCTGGTGGAGAGGTATTCTGAATGATTGAGGTTGGAAATTTTTCACTCCGGATAAAAGAGCGCCAAATCCTAGACAGGATTGATTTTGCAATCGGAAAGGGCGAGGCTCTTGGGGTTTCCGGAAGCATGGGCTCGGGCAAGACTTCCCTCCTCTACTGCCTGAAGGGGATAATCCCAAAAATGAAGAAAGGGGAGCTTTCCGGAGGCATAAAGATAGCAGGCAAGGGAAGTGATGGCCTGCGCAAGGATGTCGGGATTGTTTTCCAGGACCCCAACGACCAGATTTTTTCCAAAACAGTTTATGATGAGGTCTGCTTTGGGCTCAGAAACCACGGGCATTCTGGTGCAGTGCTTGAGGAGAAGGCTGAAGAGGCCCTGAACATGATGGGGCTCTGGAACCGCAGGAATGAAGACCCGTTTGTGCTTTCCCACGGGCAGAGGCAGAAGCTTGCAATTGCTTCAGTTCTTGCAATGGAGCCGGAAGTGCTCCTGCTAGATGAGCCGACTGCCAGCCTTGACCACCATACTACTGTGGAGGTTTACCGCAAGCTAGATGAGCTGCGGGAGGAAGGAAATACTATTGTGGTGGTTGAGCATGATACAGACATGCTGGTTTCGTTTGCAGACAAGTTTCTCATAATTGACCACGGGATGCAGAAAGCATTCGGGGATGAGGAAATTTTCCACAATCCCGAGGTGGAACAGGCAGGGGTGAAGATACCATGGGGCTTAAAGGAAGAAAAGGGCTGATTGTTGCGCTGCTGCTTGTTGCCCTCGCCGCGCTTGTCCCGCTTGAGTATGCACCTGCCCTGCTCTTTGTTTTCCTTGTATGGGCATTTTTTTATAATGTGAATGTTGTTGCCGCGCTCCTGGGGACGGCGTTTTTTGCAGTCACAATCGGGATTTCCGCAGTTGTGTTGGGGATGGGAGTAGAGCACGGGTTGCTTGCATCCTTCCGCACAGTTTCCATAATCCTCCCGGTGTATGTTTATTTTGCCTCCAGTTCCATGCAGGATGTAATGGATACCATGCGCTCCTTCGGAGTCCCTAAGGATTTTTCTTTCCTGCTTTCTGTGAGCATCCCCTATGTGCATGTTCTTGGGCGGAAGACGAGGCAGGTGCAGATAGCCCAGAAAAGCCGGGGCTCCCGTTCGCCCTGGGCGGTGATAATGCCCCTCCTGAATTTTATTTTTGAGAGGGCAAGGATGCTTGCAATCTCTATGGAGAGCAGGGGCTGGTTTGCTGATGGGGCCGAAGGTTATGATTAAAAATATTCAGGGATAGTGAATTTTAATGCTCTTGCTTAAGCGGCTTGCCGTTTTGATGTTTTATGCATCCCTACCTCTGCTCATACCTCTTGGCTACAGCCTGTATGTTGAGGATGGTGCATGGGCGACAATTTCATTTACAATCCTTTTGATGGCACTTCCCGCAGTTCCTGAAATACTCAAGCACATTTTCCAGAACATAAAGAATTTTATCCTCTCTATTCTCAAGCCGGATACGCCCTTTAATTATGCAAAGCTGGTGGACATGGAGAAGATGCGGGACCAGGTTTCTGAGCTTACCCTAGGGGAAATCCTTGCGCTGGTTTCTGTTGCCTGGCTCATAATCCCTGCGTTTTCCTCTATTCCCTACCTTGCATACGGGTTTGCTCCAGTTGATGCATATTTTGAGTCTGTTTCGGGCTGGACTTCCACCGGGCTCTCTGCATTTCCCACACTGGACGGTATTCCCCAGAGCATAATCCTCTACCGCAGCGTAACCCAGTGGATAGGGGGCCTTGGAATTGTTATTTTGATGCTTACCATGATCAAGGGGAGGGAGGCAAGGCATTTCCTCAAGGCAGAGGGGCGGGCCCCCGAAGATGTTGGGATAAGCAAGACCGCGGGGAACATCTGGAGCACTTATCTGCTGCTTTCTCTTATTGGTATTGGGCTGCTTTATGCGGTCGGGCTGGACCCCTTGAACGCAATTAATCTTTCTTTTTCCGGGGTTTCAAATGGTGGCTTTTTTCCTTTTGATTCCTATGATTTCACGGACCAGCAGAAGTTTGCCCTTGCCGGGCTGATGTTCGGTGGCGCAACCAGCTTCCTCTTTTATCGCAAGCTTGCCCGCGGCCAGTTCCGCAAGGCATTCCTTGATGAGGAGCTCAAGCTGTATGTGTTCATTACCCTTGCGGCAATAGGCCTAATCTACCTGGTGGGCCATGAGGGTATTTACAACACTTTCCTTAATTCAATTTCTGCAATTGCCTGCGGCGGGTTTGCGATAGGGGACCTTTCCATAATGCATGCGTTTCCCACCTACATCCTGATTCTGCTCATGCTCATGGGCGGGATGATGGGTTCAACTACTGGGGGAATAAAACTTTGGAGGATACTCGTTGTGCTTAAGTCAATCCTCCGCGACATAAAATCCGCATTCCTCCCCACCGGCTCGGTGCAGATAGTGAAAATCAACAACGAGCCTATAAGCAAGGAATCAATAGTGGAGAGCTCCACTTTCATTTTTGCATATATCATCCTTTTCCTTTTCGGATGCGGGGTGATGATGGCAATTGATTATGAGATAGAGGATTCAATGTTCATGATTGCTTCTGCCATGGGCAACGTTGGGCTCGCGATCCTCCCCATTCCTGAGATGGCTGCCACAACAAAAGTTTTTTTAATTGGGTTGATGTATTTAGGTCGTATTGAGATTTTTCCAAGTCTTGCTCTGATAAGGCTTCTTGTGAGGGGATGAGATGAAGATTCTAATATTCGGCGCCGGAAGAGTAGGAACCAATCTTGCAATGCTTCTTGACAAGAAGCACCAGATTGTCCTGGTTGATGAAGATAAAGAGAAGTGTGACAGAGTTGCAAGCGAATCTGACATACATGTTATCTGCGGGGATGCCACGAATCCTGAGCTTCTTGATGAGCTTAAGCTAGGGGAGGCGGATTTCATATTTGCAGTTACCGGAAACGAGGAGGCAAACTTCCTTGTTTCGCTTTATGCAAAGAATGCAAAGGCAAAAAAAGTAGTCTGCCGGGCCTCTGAGCCCAAGTACTCCAAGCTAATGGAGAGGCTGGAGGTTGAGCCCCTTCTCCCTGAATGGACGCTTGCCCGGGAGCTTGCAAGCATGGTAATGCACCCAGTAATTACCCTCCTACTTGACCCGCGCTTCTCTCAGATTGAGATGATTGAGAAGGAAGTCGGCGGGGGGCTTGACAACAAGAAGGTGCAGGAGGCCTCTGAGAAGGAGAAGGCAACAATTGCCGCGATTTATGATGGGGAAAAGTTCCAGCCCGCGGCCCCGGATTTCCAGCTTAAGAAAGGGATGAAGGTTGTGGTGGTAAAGCACAACAAGAAGTAGGTGCCTCCACAAGATATTAAAATACTTTCATAGATGGTATAATCTCGAAGTGGGTGTATTATAATGCCGGAAAAAAGACCTTTTGATGTTTTGAACAACGCACTTAACAACACTGTTGTTATTGGCCTGAAAGGAGGAGTGACTTTCCGCGGCATCCTTGCTGCGTATGATGTCCACATGAACCTGGTGCTCGAGAAGACCGAGCTACTTGAAAACGATGAGGTGAAGAAGGGCATCGGAACCTGCCTCCTCCGTGGAGACAGCGTGGTTTATATCTCTCCCTCTTAGCCGAAGCGCATAGGGGAGACCCCTCCCCATTTTAGTTTTTAGTTCTCGGGCTTGTAGCTCAGTAGTAGAGCGCTCCCTTGGCATGGGAGAGGCCGGGGGTGCGACTCCCCCCAAGTCCATACACCAGGCGGGGGAAGTTTCCCCCTCCTAGTGGAACCAACCCCCTCCTTTGTCAAAAAATAGTAGTGGAAACCTGCTTTAGTTAGGTATTTAAATCCAGGTAAGTTTATGTTATTCAGCGCAGTGGTCCACAAAGAAGACGACAGGTATGTTGCCGAGTGCCCGGAAATGGGCACGGCCAGCCAGGGCAAAACGATTGAAGAGGCACTTGCAAATCTTAAAGAGGCAACAGAGCTTTATCTTGAGGAGTTTCCTGTTGAAGTAGGATCCAAGCCGATAATGACTACTTTTGAGGTTAAGACCGATGCCAAGGCTTCCAAGAAACTTTCCGGGGCTTGAACTAATCAAGATACTTTCCAAGTTTGGCTTCGAGAAGAGGCGCCAGAAAGGCAGCCACGTCATCTTAGTGAAGGAAACCGGCAGGGGCAAGCTTGGTGTGTTGTTCCCCTGCATGATTCCTTGAAACTTGGAACTCTGAAAGCGATTCTGAAGCAGGCAGGCATAAGCGAAGAAGAATTTCTGGCAAATCTATAGCCTTTTTTGGACTTTGTTTACGAACGTCTGCCCCAAAATTGCATTCCGACGTAAAAATGTGGCAGAAAAGCAACTGTACTT
>WJMN01000004.1 GCA_014727925.1 Microcaldota archaeon | reverse complement strand
TCCGGAAGATTCCATCTCCCCGGTTATTGCCTTCTCCAGTGCCCTGTTTAGTTCAGAAATTGTGTACTCTCCCGGCTTTTTCTTCTTTGCAGCAACCTCCCTGGCCGGGGCCTTTTTCTCTTTCTTTGGAGTCTCCGGCTTTTTTGCAACTTTTCTGGGAACTCCTGTCCTGGGAGAAATATCTGCTATTTCCTCATTTAAGACTTTGCGTATTCGTCTGAATCTCCTGTTCTTCATTTCCCGCGGAAGCCACCTTGCTTCCTGCTTGAGGCCAGAAAGCCGTTTTCTGAGAATTCCAAGGCGGCGGTTGAAGGCCGCAATCTCATCTGGGTGGCGGGTTTCAAATTTCTTCTTGAGGGATTCCATCTTGGATATTGTTTTTTCAATTGTTTCTATGGAGTCCCTCACTGCTGACTGGTAAATGTTATAGTTTTTCTGGACCCCTCTCCTCCCAGGGTGTATATTTGGGAGGTTTTCCTCCAGTTCTGCCCTTGCTTCCCCTGCAAGTTCAAGAAGGTTTCCCACCTTTGTTTTTGCTTTATCATAACCTGCCTTTTGATTAAGCCAGGAAAGGGCCACATCTCCCATTCCCTGCTTTTTTTTCTGGGCCTGTGCCATGTCTTCACCTAAACAGGATTGGATTCAAAAATTTATAAACCTATCCAAAAAACCATGCAAGCATGCCCATAATGCAGAAGAGGCCTCCAAGAAGAATGTAGGAAGTTTTTATGCGGGAGCTGAGCTCACCTTCCCCAAATCCAAGCAGGATGCCCAGGCTGCTTTCATAAAAGAGCCCAAAAAGCAGTATTGTGAGGCCCGGGCCGAGCAGCAGTGGGGCAAGAACCGTAAGCCCGGAAAGAGGGAAAAGCAGGGCATGCAAAATTCCCGCAATAGTGAAAATGCAGAAGCCAAGCACAAGTTTCCATGCAGATGCCTTTTGCTGAGCCATGGAAACTACCTTGTGAGCTCCAGGGCCTTGAGCACAGAGCGGCGCCCTTCTTCTGTATCCAGCACAATGTCCACCTTCATTCCATCAACCTCTGCATAGAACTTGGAGAATTCCTTTTTTGTTACTGTCTTTCGCTTCTTTCCTTTTGAAAACTCGGAATAGTGCACCTTTTGGGGGCCGTCTTCCTTCCTCCAGCTGATGGAAGCTACGGAGATTATATCCCTTGCAGAAAGCTCAGTAAACTGTTTTTTCAGGAAGGCAGGATAATTGAAAACTATGGGGATTTTCAGCTTTCCCGCAACCCCGAAGGCATCGTAAAACGCCCAGTGCTGGCGATCATTTTCAACAACCAGGCGCTCTTTTGCAAACCCAGAAAGCCTGCGGAAATTGGAGATGAACCTGCGCGCAGTATCCTTCCTGCGGCCCGCAACCCTCCCAATATTCGTTATGATTTTTGAAGATTTGCCGAGTCTCAGAAGCTCCATCGTGGCAGCACAATGCTCTATCTCCGCCATGGAGCGGCGGGCAAGCCCCTTGTCCGGGGAGCCCATAGAATACTGAGGGGTTGTCCGCATGAAAACACGCATCCCGTGCAGCTCCTCCCCCACCACCTGACCCTCAACATCAAGCTCGGGCTTCCAGATTTCAGGGGAAGTGGCCGGGCCGGTAAATGGGATGGTATCTAGGGGAATACGGAACACAGATATCCCGTTCTCCCTGTTCCACTCAAGGGAATCGCCCAGCCTGAGGATGTTTTCACGTCCCATCCTGACAATCTTCTTTGGGCTGAGCCTGTTCCCCTGCTTCTTCAGGAGCTTCTTTTCCGGATATGCATAGCCGATTTTCACAAAAGCACTAAGGAACTTAAGCTTTAAGATTTTTCCGAATTCCTGAAAAAGTTTATAATTGCGCTCCCTGATACAAAAGCATGTACTCGGTACAGAAAATCTCGCTTGAAGAAAAAGAAAAGCTGTTCTCAAAAATGTATTCAGGGCCCATGCATGAAACAAAGGCAAACATTTACGGCACCTGCGTAAAATTCTTCACTGATTCAATAGAGCAGAAAGAGATGTGGGAGGACAACTTCCACCCAATGCTGGACTCTATCCGCCCCCACGCAAGAGTATTCTCGGTAAAAACAGGAAAGAGGATGAGGGTGAGGTATGAGCCCGGCTCAAAAACAGTATTTATAGAAAATTGTGAGTACTATGGCTGGGTAAAATCAATAGCGCTCGGGCTGGTTGCGGAATTCCTTGAGGATGTGCGCTCAGAGCACCGCAGATACTCCATACACGGTTCATATGTGGACCTTGGGGGCAATGGGGTGGCACTGATAGGGCCGAGCGGAAGCGGCAAAACAACCCTCACCTACGGTCTACTGCTGGAAGAATATACAAACTTCCTTACAGATGACTGGATGTTCGTGAGAACTGCAAATGATGTTCTGGTATACTCTTCTGAGAAGAATTCCTACATCCGGGAAAATATAGACAAAGACTGGAAAAGATACAAAAGAATATTGGGAAGCGGGGCGTGCAGGAAAAAAGACAATGCAGGAAGGAGCATCGCGGATGTGAAGATGATTTTCGGAGACTCCAGGATAAGGGCGTCCTCGGTGATGGGAGCAGCAGTATTGCTTGCAAATGAAGAGGGGCTGGCCCCTTTTAAGGAGCTGAATGCAAAAGAGGCAGCGGATTATCTGAAGAAAAATGATTTCTGCAACCCCCACCAGCTCTCAAGGTCAAGGGCAAAAAACTGGATGCGTAAGAACTTTTTTTCAGCCCTTTTTGAGCAGGTTCCTGTGTATATGCTAAACATTGCAAACGAAAGCCCGCGTGAATCGGTGGAAAGGATTCTCTCAATGATTGAAGAGGAGTGAGGAGCGGGAAAAGACGAAGAAGGCAGGCAGGAAAAGGATTGCAAAAACAGGGAGGCAACCGCCTGCTCCTTCTGGTTCTTTCGCATCTGAATTATTTACATAAGAAACATAGGTATAATCCTCATCTTCTCCTGTAGAGAGGTAGTAGTCCTTGGTTTCAATATTCACGTTTTCCGGAAGGTTCTCAGAAGCGCTCTCATCCTGGGGTTCTTCTTCGGGCTCTTCCTCCGGTGCCTCCTCTACATAAACCACAAAAGTCCCAAGAAGGTTTGAAGGAGGATAAGATGGCTGGCAGCTTGCTGCATCAGAGCCGGTCCAGGAAATAATCTCCTGCTCCACTGTCTGGTTTCCGTAATTTGCCCGCACAAATGCAGATTCGCCCGGGGCGCACTCCATACAGGCACTTTTGCAGGTTCCATTGGGGCCGCTTGTGCACATATGTCTCTCCACAGTAGTAAATGTCATTTTGCAATCAAGAAAGAACTCCACTCCGGAAACTGACCTGCCATTCTGGTCCAGAACTCGCATCTCCAGGGTAGAATATTCAAGGGAATAAATAATCCCGGAGAGCAGTAATATGGCAAAAAGCATTATCTTCATGGCATTGTGAATAGAACGAATTGTTTTAATTCTTGTGTTATGTGATGAGATGACCGAAATCAATTTCCCGGGTAAAATCTTCTTCAGGGCATATTCTGGGGATTTTCTTCCTGAGCGGATTTTTCATATGCTCAATAAATACGGCGGCCTGCACCTTCCATTCAAGCAGGGAATCTTCTGCACGCTTCTTCTCCTTATTTAGGAATCCTTTTTTGCGCGCCTGGTTCCTTTCTTCGGTTTTGGCCTTGTGCCTTTTCCAGCAGGAGGAGCCTAGAAAAGCCCGGTTGTGGGCAAAATTCTGGCTCTGCAAAAAAGGAATAACAGAAGGAGAAGCCGCCAGCCCCTTCCTTTTTTTCAGGGAATTGTATGTCAGCTTCTGGGCTGAGCCCTTTACTGCCACGAAAATCCCCCTGCCTAATCCAGAGATTCAAAGCGCTCCTTGAGCCGTCCCATTACCTTGGGCATGGAAGTGTATTCCATGTCTGCAGGAGGCAGGCGGTGGGGCTGGAACGGCCCGTGCCTGCGCAGGTAATCTGCAGCCGCAAGAGCCTGCTTGCGTGAGCGGTCAAATGCATGGTCTGCGAACACGTCATTTGGCCCGACGAGCTTTCCTTCGGCAAGCTGGAACCCGAGTGCGACTATGCGCGGGGGACCGTCAAAGCGTGTGGGGTCTGAGTTTTCCATTGAGCAGGGATACACCGGTCCTATATGGGAACCTCTCATCCACCCTGCAACAAGATGGGGGAAGGAATATGGCTCAACAATCTCCCCTACTGCGGGAAGCCCGCTCTGGCCCCTCACAATTGCAACCGGGTCATCCTTGCCCACGTAATCCCCTGCAATCTGGTAAAGCTTATCCGTGCTTACGGCAGCTGCGGGCTCATCCTCAGGGACTTTGTTTCCAGGGCCAGGAAACACTCTCTTGATTACATACCGGGAAGTGGATCCCAGCAGGGCAAGGAGGTCATAGAGTTCTTTTGGGGAGCTAAGAAAAACCCTCTTATTTTCCATAATATCGTATATCTCAAACCTGAAGCCTCCGCTCATGTTCGGGTCAATAACAAGGCCCGCGGTGTTAAAGGGGTCTGCAAACATCTTGTAAACAGGAAGATTGAATGCTCCGGGGTCCGTCTTATCCATAAGGAAGCAGACTACGGGCTCGCTCTTGCGCTCCTCCATCTCAATTTCTGCGCAGCCAGGGCCCATTCCCTTAACGTTTCCGGAGAATGCATCTGAAAGCAGGTCCTGTCCCGCGCCATAGAGCTTGAGCTTTTTTGCCTCATTAGTTGCAGCAATGAATGCATCCCAGGCAGTCTTGTGGACCTGGGCATTTCCCTCGCCCTTATCATGGGTCATGATGAGGTCCATGTCATCTCCGCACCTGGCCACATAATAGTCTGTCAGGATTCCGGAGCCCTTTGCCTCTGAAAGCACGTTTCCTGCAGCTTCCATGAGCTTCGGGTGGCACTTCTGGTGGCCGCAGTAGCTTCCAACATCTGCCTTGATGATACTCAAAGTCGTTTTCATACAAATTCACCTAAAACAGGACAATATTACTCCTTAGCATTTAATTACCTTTTCCCCGGAAAAATGCTGTGTGGGTCGCCTCCGCTCCAGAAGCTCCTTGTAATTGTTCTTTCTGAATTGTAGAAATGGAGAAATGTGGTTCCCGGATGGGCGGCCAACTCTGCAAACGCATTGCGGTCCATTGCTAGGGAAAGCTTTCCATATTCCATTCCAAAAGCTGCAACTATTGTGCTGAGTGTGCGGGTATTTCCCAGTATCCTGCGGAGGGGGGAAAAATGCTTGTTTTCCAGAAGCTCTGCTTCAGGCAGGAAAGGCTCCAGAAGTTCTTCTAGGGGGATTTTGATGTGGAGTTCCGCATCTTCCTCTTCAGGATTTAGTGAAATTACACGGCCAACCCGGTTCCTCCCCACCCATACTTCTCTTTCAGTAATTTCTACATTGGGCTCTTCTTCAAGAGGCGGGCAAAGCTGCTTAACTAGCGAAACAAAACCCTCTGCCCTATCAAAGGTATATCCATTGTCAAGGAGGGAGCTGCTTACAGTGTCTTTTTTTCCGGGGCCACAGGGCATGGCAATGGATCTGCCACCAAGCCCTTCAGCAATGGAGGGCTTTTTGTGCAGGCGGTTCCGGGGGTGGAGTGTGCTTGGTTTTGCAGGCACAGTCTCACGGTCTGGATTTTCCTGACGCTGGGAAGGGCGAAAGGCATTCCTGGACATAATTACGGTTTAAAAGCAACATTTAAAACCGCTTCCAAAACAAGATAATTTTGCACGCCTCTCTATTCCCTTTCAGGCGCACTAAATAGGATTTTTCCTGATGTATCAAGGAAACAAAGGCGCACTGCATGCCTCGTGCCCAGGAGTTTGCCTATCAGCTCTATGCTCTTTGATTCAGAGAGGGCCTGGCTTATGTCCCCACCCATCTTTTTTACAGAAACATCAAAGAGGCGGTTTATTGCGCTCAGGGGAGGAGTTTCGATAGAATAGCCCAGACAGGACAATGGAATTTTGGCAGTTACTTCTCCCTTCTTACCTTCAAAATCCCCAATCTGCGTTCTCCCGCAACTGATTCCCTCCATGTCAAATAGGAACACCTCTTCTTCCAGGGAAGGATTCAGTTTTATACACAGGTTTGCAAGCTCTTGGAAAAGCAGGCTTGCCCCCATGTGGGCAAGTTCCCGGTCTTCCCTAATCATCGCACCGGTTTCCCCTTCAAACGCAATATCAATAGAAGAAGGAAGCGAACCCTTTTTTGCGGGAGGCTCTGAAGCTGAAGGCGCTTTCTTAATATTTCTTTTTCTGCTGAGCTTCCATGCTGCTTCAGGAGAAGGCCTCACCGGCTGTATTCCCTGTTTTGGTCTTGGGTGTGCAGGGGGGCGCCCGGAGTTTCCCTGGAAAAAGTTCTGCAGCTCCCTTTTTGGAATGGGTGGTTTGGAATGCTGGTTCCGCTTAGGGGGAGGGGCACGCGAGGCTTTTGGTGGAGTCTTAAACCTAAGGGCCATGGAGGTATTGGGTAGCTAAATGTTTTAAAAAGTAGTAGATAATGCTATTTTACTAGCGTGGAGGGGGCGCTCCGGCCCCTGAGAAGGGATTCAACCCTCTCAGGATGCAGCGCATTAACTATGTAAGAGGGCACTCCAAGGCCTATGAGCTCCTTAATCTTCCCTTTCATGCCTCCTGTGACATCAGCATACTCCATTTTTGAAAAATGGGCTGAAACCTCCTCAAAATTGCCCTGGCTGATTTCCGGGATATGCTTTCCGTCCACACATACCCCATCCACATTTGTGCCCAGTATTATGCGCTCAGCGTTTTTGCCGAGCCAGGAAACAAGCTGGTCCCCCGAGCATACTGCGCATCCTAACTCAGAATCCGGAAGCATATCCCCATGCAATACAGGCAGATAGCCCAGCCCCAAAAGGTCGTCCACGGGCTTGCTGTTGAACGCGGCCAGTTTGCGGTTTTTCATTTTCCCGAGAAATGCAGGGGGTACGGAAACAGCAGGCACGCCCTCTTTGCATAACGCATCCACAAGAAGGGTGGAAAGCCGGACGCATGCAGAATGGGTTTTTGCGGCACCCAGTTTTTGCGCTTCTGTTTTTACCCCGTCATTCAGACTGTATTTTACAACAAGCGGGTGGCCAAAGGAGCCTGCCCCGTGCACAAGAATTATGTCTTTTATTCCGTCTTTCCAGGTGCGGGAGAGCATTTTCGCGAGCGATAAAATGCCTGAGTTGTCGGGTTCAAGGTACCCCCGCTTTTTAGTGAGCACACTTCCTCCGAGTTTCAGCACCTGCATGCTTTTCAAATGGGGGGAATGCGTTTTAAGGGGTGGGGTAGGGTGTGGTTTTAAAAAGATTTTGGTGGGAATTATTGCACTAATTTGTGGCGACGCAGAAATACCTATATAAGTGAAATTAAAATGGCAATAGAAGAACTCACTTTCCAGAAGCTCATAAATGTCCATATGGACAGGGGGCAGCTTAGCCGCTGCCCGCCCCCTTGCCTCATGGAATACAGGGGCCTGCTGGTGCTTGCTTATGATGCGGCAAACAAGAGGGAATATGGTGGGGCACTGGAAAAGATACATGGAAATGCGGTGCAGGAGCTCTCGCGAAGGTTCTGCAAAGGCGCCAACCCGAATTATGGGTGGGAAAGTGCAGAAGCTTTCCGCCTGCTGCAGGATATCCCGGAACACGGAATTTCAGATGCCTGCAAAAGGGCTCTGGAAAAAGCAAATGAGAATCCGGCACTTGCGCCAATATGGCGGCTGGTTAATACTGTTGGGATGGGGAGCGTGCTGGTTCAAAGCAGCGAAATCGCCATGGCGCTGGAACTGCTCCTTGAGCATTCCCAGAACGGAAGGCTGCGCAACGGGGACGAGGAAGAATTCTCCATGTGCCTGAGGAAAGTGCTAAAAGATGAAGATGATGAGCGGGTGCTCATGGTGGCAGGCTTCTGCATGAGGCACCAGGCAGACAAGAGCTGCTACCAACCCATCATGACTGCCCTGAGAAGGAAGAATGGGAAAATTGCTCCGGAAGTGAGGCGGTGCCTGGTTTCTGCTGCAGAAGCCTGCCGGCCTGCCCCCGAAAACAGGGAAAAGAAAAGGTGGCCCAGAATAGAAATGCGCAGGGCAGGAGACATGGTCCGCCTTATTCCGGCAAAAAAATAATGTATATGCTTTATAAGCATGCAAATGCGGGTAAATATCTATGCGGATAGTTTTGGCAATAACCGGTGCATCAGGCCTGCAGTATGGGGTGAGGCTGCACCAGGCGCTCAGGGAGCTTGGGCACGATGTTTGGGTGGTGCACGGCTCCGGGGCAAAAACCGTTTCTGAAGCAGAAGAGGTGGAAATACCCTGGGCGGATTTTGGGGAAAAAGAAATGGGGGCGCCTCCTGCATCCGGCTCGCACCCGGTGGATGGTATGGTGGTTGCGCCATGTTCTTTGAAAACCCTGGGGGAAATTGCAAACGGAATTGGCTCGAACCTTGTTTCAAGAAGCGCGGAAGTGGTGCTCAAGGAAAGGAGGAAGCTTGTTCTTGTTGTGCGGGAAACTCCGCTTTCGTATATAGCGATTAAGAATATGGAAAAGGTTACGCTTGCGGGAGGGGTTGTGCTGCCCGCATGCCCCGCATTCTACTCAAAGCCCAAATCCGTAGAAGAAATTGTGGATTTTGTGTGCGGGAAAACCCTGGACCAGTTCGGAATTGAGCATAAATTATACAAAAGATGGAAATCACCTCATGATTTAAAATAAGTTTTGCAGAGATAAGCCTATGAAATCTTTTCGCGATTTTGTAAACGGGCTAAAGGAGAGGGGGGAGCTTAAGGTAATTGAGCCCACGCTCAAAAAAGAGCTGGAAATGGCAGGAGTGTTTAATGAGTTCCAGCCTACACCCGTAATGGCGCATGCAGAGGATTCGGGCGTGCGCTGCGTATCGAATATTTTTGCAACAAAAGAGAGGGTTGCTGAGTACCTTGGCTGCGGAGTGGGGGAGCTTGGGGAAAAAATGGTATATGCAATAAAAAATCCTTCCGCCCCTGCAAAAGCTGCAACCGGGCCGGTGTTAGAAGAAACCCTTACCTCCCTTGAAGAGATTCCTGTTCCCCTGCACACAGAAAAGGATGGGGGGCCGTATATCTGCTCAGGGATTGTGGTTGCAAAGGACCCGGAATACGGGCAGAACTGCTCCTTCCACAGGATGATGGTGCTAGACGGGGAGCGGCTTGTTTTGAGGATCCTTCCTAGGCACCTGGGAAAATTCCTAGAAAGGGCCGGGGGGGAGCTGGATGTTGCAGTAATTGTGGGTACGCCGGTTAATGTGCTGCTTGCATCTGCAATTTCATCTGAATTGGGGCAGAATGAGCTGGAAATAGCGAACACCCTGATGCCATTTGAAACCGTGGAATTAATGAACGGAATTGAGATTCCTGCAGATGCTGAGTTTGCATTCCTTGGCAAAATAAATGCAAATGAGCTTGAGAAAGAAGGGCCGTTTGTGGATTTAACCAACACTTACGATATTGTGAGGAAACAGCCCGTAATGCGCATAAGCAAAATATACCACAGGAGCAGCCCGGTTTTCCATGCGCTGCTTCCGGGGGGAATGGAGCACAAGGTGCTTATGGGAATGCCCAGGGAACCCACAATTTTCAATAAGCTAAAGGAGAGCGGTGTGGAATGCACTGGGGTGAATATAACTCCGGGAGGCTGCTCCTGGCTGCATGCAGCGGTTTCCATCCATAAAAACAGCGGGGAGGATGGGAAACGGGCCATTGA
>WJMN01000027.1 GCA_014727925.1 Microcaldota archaeon | reverse complement strand
TCAAATCCCCTTGGGCCCATTAATTTATTTTGGTCTCCCGTTTCGGGTTCTGAGAAACCTTCGGGTTCTTCTCGTGAACTAAGTTCACGATTCCGGTTTCCTGATTTTGGTGCTAGAAGATTAATTTTTGAAGCAACAGTTTGGGCCAATATTTTTCAGGGACCGGAGCTGGAGGAGGGATTCGGGTTTTTCCATAAAGAAAAAGAGGGGAAGAAAGGATTAAAAGGCAGAAGTGCAATATTCAGCTATGGATTGGGAAGTGTGGGCCCTTGGGGTTGTGCTGCTGCTTTTTGCAGGATGCTCTTCACAGAGCGATGCAACCACTGTGCATGCGCTTACTGTGGGGGCTGAGGACAATCCGGAATACGAAACAATCATGGTGGGGGGTGTGGAGCAGGAATACAATGTAAGCAGCAACAAGAGCCTTGTGCTGGTTGTTTCCGGCTCCTACAATGTAGTTTATGTAGATGAAGATACCGATTTGAGCGAAGTTGTGATGTCAGGAAACGGGAATCTCGTCTACATCTCCAGCAATCACCACCCCCGCATGATGAGGAGCGGCCTGAAGAACCTGATATTGCGGTACAAATGAGCCCAGAGGGAAGCTTTTAAATTTCCCCTGTGAAATGGGGGGCATGAGCGAAAAGGAGCTTCCGTTTTACAGAAAAGACAGGATAAGCACGGGTATACGTGCCCTGGATCTTATGCTTGAGGGGGGATACAAGCATCCCGCAACAATAATGCTTACTGCGCCCTCTGGTTCAGAAAAGCAGTGTTTTGCATCCCATTTTGTAAACAGGGGAATGGACCAGCGGGATACCATAATCTACATAACTACAGACAAGGAACCAAAGGAAGTGGAAAAGACCGCAGCAGGATGGGGTCTCCACTTCAAGGGCCCGGGGCAGCTGTATTACATAAACTGCTACAGCAAGGGAAAAACCACCGGCATGAACAATGTTTATGATGTCAGTGGGCCGGGGGCACTTAACGAGATTTCCCTTTATATAAGCGAGATACTCAGGCAGAACCAGGAGGGGCGCATACGGCTGGTGTTCCACACTTTTTCCACATTTGCACTATACAACCAGCAGGATTCGCTATTCAAGTTTCTGCAGTCGGTGGAAGAGAGGGTGAAAAGAGGCAATGGGACAATCCTCCTGCTTGTTGAAGAGGGGATGCACGAAAAAAAGTTCATGACTACCCTCAGGCACAGCACAGACGAGGAATACCTGCTAGAAAGCAAGGGAAAAATGATGGATCTCACGGGAAAGAGGCTGCCAATACCTATACCCCTGAAAGTAGGGTCCCTGGGTGTGGAGGTGGAGTAAATGAATTACCAGAATCTTCTAGACAAGCTCAAGGAAAGGGACATTATGGCGGCAGTGCTTGCACTGGACGGCTCAAGAATTGCTTCTAATTTCGGTATGGAAAGCGGAGTTGAAACCCAGGCCGCATCTGCATTCAACGTTGGAGATGGCCTGCTGAGGCAGGCAGGAGAAAGCGCAAGCGAGCTGGTGGCAACCACCGACCGTGGAAACATTGTGCTGAAGCGGCTGCATGAAGGGGTGCTTCTTGTGCTTATAAAAAACAGGGAACAGTACGCATTCTATAAGGGCATCATCGGGACAGGAACCAGGGGAGCTGGAGAATAATGGACCCAGATGCCATCCTCTCAATTCTTGAAAAAGAAAAGGATTTTTGCGAGGCGAGGGTGGAGCGCCTTGAGTTTTCAAACAGCAGGTTCAAGGATGGGGAAATCCAGACAAACTCAGGAACTGGTGCCGGGGGAAGCGTAAGGGTATTCAAAAATGGGTGCTGGGGGTTTGCCTCAGGGAATCCGGAAAAAATGGAGGAATTGCTCAAGAGTGCAAAAAAACTGGCTGCACTGGGCAGGGGAAACCTGAAACTGGCAGAGAGGGGCGCCTGTCCAAAATCAGAAAAGAAAAAATCAAGCAACAAAATAGGGGCAGAAGAACTGGTGGAACTTTCCGGGGAACTGGGGAAAGAGATGGAAGGGGGAAGGATAAAAAACCGCACCGTGGGGCTATTTGAAGAGACCAACGCAGAGGAATATTACAATTCGCTGGGGGCGGAAATAATCGCAGAAACTACTATAATCTACGGCAGGTTTTCTGCTGTGGGCAAGAAGGGGGAGCGGATAGAAGATGGCAGAGAAAGGTACAGCTCCCTGAAAAAATGGGACAGGGAAAAACTCTTCTGGCATGCAGCAGAGGCAAAAAGAAAATGTGAAGAATCGCTTGATGCAGAACCTGCGAAGCCGGGAGTTTACACCATAATAATGGATAATGACCTTGCAGGTGTATTTGCCCATGAAGCTGTGGGGCACGCCTGCGAAGCGGACGGCATAATTGACGGAGCTTCAATATTAGGAGACAAGGCAGGAAAGAAGATTGGCTCAGAGATGATAACCATCTGGGACGACCCGTCTTTGGAAAATGGGTTCGGGAAGTACAAGTTTGACAGTGAGGGGGTAATGGGGAAGAGGGTTGAGCTGATAAAAAAGGGTGTGGTTGCAGGCAGGCTCCACTCCCTTGAAACCGCAGAAGAGCTGGGTGAAGAGCCAAACGGACATGCAAGGGCAGAATCCTACAGCTACGGGCCGGTTGTGAGGATGAGCAACACCTGCATTGAGCCCGGAGAGGAAAGGCTGGGGGAACTGATGGACATTAAGGAAGGACTTTACCTTAAGGGGATGAGCGGGGGAAGCGTGGACCCCTTTACCGGCCAGTTCATGTTCAGATGTGAGGAGGCATTCCCCGTGCAAGAAGGAGAAAAAGGAAAGAGAATACGGGCAGTGTCTATAACCGGAACAATCCTCCAGACACTTCATGAAGTAGATGGGGTGGGAAAAGACTTTGGAATCTCCCCTGGATTCTGCGGAAAGGATGGGCAGAATGTGCGGGTCAGTGACGGGGGGCCGCATGTGCGGGTAAAAAAGATAAGAGTAGGCTAAATAGTGTTCTACTGCTTCTCCAGCGCTTTTTTGAAAGCAAGTGGAAGCGCTTCTGCGAGGTCGGAAGCGCAGTAGGCGTATTTTTGCTTTTTGAAAAGAAGGTCTCCTGCATACCCTGTAAGGAATGCGGCTGAGGCTGCTGCAACAAGCGGGGAGTTCATGCAGAATAGGGCAGCAGTCAAGCCTGAAAGGACATCTCCTGTCCCCCCTTTAGTCATCCCGGCATTCCCCTTCCTGTTTTTAACCATCTTTTTTCCATCGGTGATAATGTCAACTTTTCCTTTTTTCAGGATAGTGCAGGAATTTTCCGCTGCAAACCGCTTCACTTCTTTGGGCGTTGCGGGGGCGCCGGAAAGGTCCTCGAATTCCTTTTCGTGTGGGGTGAGAATGCATCCTTCCAGGGAATTCCTGCGGATTTTCCTGAGCCCATCCCCGTCTATTACAATTTTTTCATAGCGTTCGCTCACCTTTGAAAAGGGAAACTTCGAGCTTCCCAGCCCTGGGCCATACAGTGCGCAGTCAGCATCGGGAAAACCTGAAGAGATTATGGCTTCGGGTATGTTGCGGATGGAATGAAGGATATTTGGGGCGGGTGAGCCGGGCATAAAATAAACAAGGTCGCAGAAGCGTTTTGCCGCGTTTATTGAAAAAAAGGGGGCACCGTGGTACTCTCTGCCCCCTCCCACCACAAGCAGCTTTCCATTCTCAGCTTTGTGGGAATCCTTTTTCGGGAGATTTAGCTTCCGGAGGAGTGGGTTCATGGGCTGAATTCATTCCCATAATTTTTATAGCTTGGCTTGGAAAATGGTGGCAATGAGGAACCCTTTGCTTGTTGGTGCAGCGGGCATTATGCTTATTGTTGCCCAGCTGATGGTTTGGGGAGGTCTAAGCCTGTTCCAGCTTCCGGGATTGAAGAATGAAGTTGCCGCCACAATCAAAGTCCGGCTTCCGGAAAAAATTATTCCCCTCGTGCTAAGCCACTATCCCGAGCTTGAGGCTATGACATATCAGAGTTCAGTAAACTACTGTGCGTACCGGGAAAACCTGGACATGGACTTTGAGTCAGAGGGGATTACAGATGATTATGTTTGCGGGGTAATAGAGCAGGGCCTGGTGCAGAATACAGAAGAGCTGCGCCACTACCTTGCAAGAAAGGTTGTTTCGCAGAAGGTGGATGAGTATACGCTACGTTACGGACCGGAAATCTCCCGCATAGCAGATGCATGGATTCCGCTCGCTTTAATCGGGATGGTACTTGCGTTTTTCGCGTTTGCAATCATATATTTTGGAACAACCACCATACCCAAAGGCATATTTTACTATTCTCTTATGAGCGGGATGTGGGGAATGGGGTTCGTGGTGCTGAGCGTGCTCTGCTTTTTCCTAGTTCCCTGGCTGATTGAGGGGCAGGCAGAGAATTATGTTAGGGGGGAATTTGAACTGGCTGTGCTAAGGTCTGCGCTTCCTTATGTCCAGTCCTCAATAGAAGGGCTTTTCCTGCTAAATGCGCTTGTGTTTGGCGGGGGGGCTTTTCTCTTTTCGTTTGTTGCTGCCATTTCATATATTATGACAAGGAGTTCAGAATAATTGGGAGTTTATCCTTTCTAGGGTTTTCTTTGCTTCCTTTTTTGCTGCTTCCTTCGGGGATATTTTCTCCTTTTCATGGGCATATGCAATTGCAGAGGAGGAATTTACTCGATGGATAAACGGGTTTTCCTTAAGTGCAGAAAGGGGTGCAAACGAGCCTCCCTGGGCGCCTATTCCCGGGATAAGCAGGGGCGTTTCCTTGCCTGCAAGGCTTACTGCTTCGGGAATTGCTTCGCTTGTTGCGCCTACTACAAGGCCGGCTCCCCACTCTCCTGCCTTGCGGAAAACTTCCTTGTATATGTCTGGTTCCTGGAAATCCCTTGCGCCCGGATTGCTTGTGCGGCCCAGCAGGTATGGGAGCCTCCCTTCTCTGAAGAAAGGCTTTACAGAATCCTCTCCCATGTATGGGGAGATGGTTACTGCATCCGCGCCCCAAAAATCATATACTTCTGAAGCGTATGCCTCGCTGGACTTGCCTATATCTCCGCGCTTTGCATCAAGGATTACGAATGTTTTGGGCTTGTAGCGGTCGATTAGTTCTTTGAGCGCGAACAACCCGTCAAAGCCTTCTGCTGCAAAATATGCATAATTGGGCTTGATTGCAGAAATCAGGTTTTCCTCAAGGAGGGAATCAGCAATTTCTGAGAAATATGGGACGATTTCATCTTTCATGCGGGATTTTACCGGGTCTATTCCGAAACAGAGGATGCTTTTTGTTTCCTCTGCCAATCTCTTGAGCTTTTCATTTTCCATATTCATCCCTGTATTCCTGGAAGGCAGCATAGAGCTCATCAGTTACGTGGACCTTTCCGGCAATTTCCTTTCCTCTAAGATACTCAAAGCAATCTGAAATTTTTGCAATTGAGTGGACCGGGATTTTGGTTTTTTCAATAAACTCTTCAACTGCATTTTTGGATTCTCCTTTCTCCTCCCGGTCTACTCCTATTATGAGGGACTTTACCTTTGCCCCCATGGATTGGAGAAGCTCTACGGATTCATATTTTGTGCCTCCGGTTGTGAACACATCATCTATGAGGATCACTTCTTCGCCTTCCTGGGGGAGATTTCCTACAAAGGCGCCCTTGTCCCCATGGGCCTTTACCTCCTTGCGGTTGAAGAGCCAGCTGTTTGGGGTGCTATGGTCCCGAAAAAGGGAGATTGAGGCTGCAACTGCAAGCGGAATTCCCTTGTATGCTGGGCCGTAGATTATTGGGGCGGGTCCATGCTTCATTATAGAAGACGCGAAAAACCTGCCCAGTTTGTCCAGGCCTTCCCCTGTGCAGATTACTCCCGTGTTTACAAAATAGGGGGACTTCCTTCCGCTTTTGAGAGTAAAATCGCCAAACTTCAGGGCGGCTTCTTTTACAAGGAATTCAATGAATTCCGGGTTCATTTTTTGCCCTCCCTCACTGCGCTTACGAATTTCTTTACTGCATCTGCTCCGCCATTCTTCTCAAAGGAAGTGCCCACCTGGACAATGTCTGCTCCTGCTTTGATTACGGATTTTGCCTCTTCAGGATTGCGAATTCCCCCTGCAACTATGTAGGGAACATCGATTGTGGAGGAGACTGCACTAACCATCTCCAGGGGGATGTGGCCCTCCTTGGGGTTGCTTCCTGCATCAGTAACTACTAGCCTGAAGCCCATGTACTGGGCGGCCAGGGCGGTTGCGGCTGCGAGCTTGGGCTTGTTGCGGGGTATCTTGTTTGCCTCTCCTACCCAGCCCACTGTGCCTCCGGGCTCAACAACCATGTAGCCTACGGGAAGAGGCTCAATTCCATATTGCTTTACCATGGGGGCGGCAAGGGTCTGGGCCCCAGTAATCCAATAGGGGTTGCGGGAATTGAGAAGGGACATAAAGTAGACAGCATCACCGTACTTGGAAACAGTTCCAATATTTCCGGGGAAGAAAACTACCGGAACATCCACGCTTTCCTTTACCTGATTTGTTAGCTGGTCGAGCATTTC
Organism: Microcaldota archaeon; assembly: GCA_014727925.1. Classification (GTDB taxonomy): domain Archaea; phylum Micrarchaeota; class Micrarchaeia; order Anstonellales; family Bilamarchaeaceae; genus CAIKOA01. The sequence continues at coordinate 39,542 of WJMN01000027.1, read as the reverse complement.
GCCCTGCACCCCGGTGCTTCCTCCGATTAAGAGGATGTCTGCGCCTCCTTCATCCATGTTCTTGGCTGTTTTTATTGCATCCTCAAGCGAGGGGTAGTCTAGGGGGTCTAGGACCGAGAAGAGCAGTGCCTTGTGCTCTTCAAGCTTTTCGTGAATATAATCTTCTACTTTCATGGTAAACCTCCCTCTAAATTAGCGTAAATTGCCTTTATAACTATTTGTTTTGGGTTTTCCTTCCCAAATATTCGGAAACCATCTCCTCTATCCCCCGTTTTATGGGGCGGGGGGAGAAGCCGAGCTCCTGCTGGGCTTTTGAATAGTCGAAAACCCGGTCTGCGGAAAGAATTGAGATGTGTTCGCGGGTGAGCCTGGGGCTGCCCCTGAGCTCCTGGATGCGTGCAAGGAGCATTCCTGCCCAAACCGGGAGGGTGGAATTAGGGGGGATCACGCCAAGTGCGCGTGCTGCATAAGTGTAAATCTGGCGCTGGGTTGCGGGAGGGCCGGCAAGAACATACGTGCCTGTTTTCTTGAGGGCCTTTGGGAAAACGGCTGCGCAATCCTCTGAGTGGATAAAGGAGATGCGGTTGGAGCCATCTCCGAAGATTTTCATCTTTCCCTTCTCAATCATGCGGAGCACATTGAAATAGTCTTGGAACTGGGGGCCATAGAGCGTGCCAATGCGGAGTATTGTGTGCTTTTTCTTTTGCTTTACTAATTGCTCGGCTTCCAGCTTGGTGCGGGCGTAATCTGAATCCGGGCTTGTGGGGGTTTCTTCATCTGCAGGGATTTCCGCGAGCTTTTTTCCATATACAGAAATTGAGCTGGCAAATACTATGTGGCAGTTTTCAGGGGAAGCATTCACGATGCAGCGGGTAAGCTCCACGTTTGCCTGCTCAAGTGCATTCCTGTCCCAGGTTTTAACTGAGCCTGCGAGGTGGACGATGTGGGTTGTGCCCTTCAGGATTTTTTTCAGGGAATGCTCTGAGAAATCAGTAAGCACTTCCTTTGCGAGCCCGGATTTTTTACGGACAAGCGGGATTGCGTTTATTTGCTCAAGGACAGAATGGCCGAGGCGGCCAGTGGCTCCGGTAATGTAGGTTTTCACAGGAAAATTATGGGGAGGAAAAGCTATATAAACTATTTTACACGTAATTATAATTTATGCCACCCAGGAGAAAACGGGCAACGCGACCATCCCGTCCCCCAAAGTCACTAGTAAAGCAGCAGGAGAAGGCATTTGGGAGGCTAATGAAGGCATACCGCAATGCACTGGATAAAATTGCAGGCGAAAGAAAAGAAAAAACAGAAGGGATGATAGAGGAGATGAGGGGCCTGTTTGAGCCTGGGGGATATGGCCCCAGGGGAATACGAGAGGGGCTGGCTGCGTGCGCCCTATCTGCTATGGTATGCCTTGGGAAAAATGGTGCAGACAGATTCCTAGAAGAACTTGATAAAAGAATCCAGAGGCTTTTTGGGGATGAAGAAATCAGAAATGCGCTGATTTATGCGAGGCATGGGGAAGAGATGGCAGACACGAGACAAAACACTATTCTGGGATACAGGGAAAGGACAAAATCCCTGTGGGAAAAATACCAGATGATTGAAGAACTGGACAAACTTAGGGCAGGTGAAGGGGAAAAAGAATATGGGGTGCTCTATGCTGAGCCCCTGCAGGATGGGGAATTCCCTGTGCCCGTGCTGGTTGCCAGGCAGATGCATGTAAAATATTTTGGAATCAGGGGGGAGCTTGGAAAGGAAGAGAAGCTGGAAACAGGAAAGGCCCTGGAGATGGTCCATTATCCTATTGCAGAAACCCTGGGAATGACTGCAGAAACAATCGGTGAGATAGGACGAGTGGCAACTGAAACTATATTGGAATTGGGCAACTACAAGGGCATGGAAAATGACAGGGAGCTATACAAAAAATGTCAGGAGTACAGGGCGGAAATTCTCCCGTTTGCAGAAAGGGCCCAGAAAATACTTCTTGGGGGCAGGAGGAGTATACACGGGTCGCTTAGGAGAACTGAAAAAAGATATTCATGGAAACTCAGCCTTGAGTCACAGACAATTGACCCAGAGGAATGCTCAAGGGTAAAATCCTCCTCAAGAATGTTCCGGAAAATAAAGGAAAAAAGAAAATCGGGGGAGGAAAAGTTTGGCCTGGAACACATTACTGACATTCTTGGGATAACCGTTGTTGTGGATAAAACAAAGAAAAACCCCAGGGAGCCGCAGAGCAAGGATGCTTTGGTGGCGGCAAGCGCCCTTGCAATGGACCTTGGAAATGCATATAGGGGCAAAATAAAGCTTGAAGAGCTTAAATACGGAAAAAGAAGAACAGGTTACAGGGCACCCCACCTCAAGATAAAGATGCTGGTTGGGGAAAAGGGGGAAGAGAGGGAAATTCCGGTAGAGATACAGGTAAGGACCAGGGAGCTGCAGGAAGAATGCACAAAAGGAAGGCTTTCTAGGGGTAAGAAAGTAGGGAATGTGATTACAGATGCAATTGTAGAAGCAATGTCACGAAGGATAGAAGAACTTGCAAACAATGTAGAAGCATCCATAACCAGAAACAGCTGGACTGGTTTGGAGGAAAATGGCAGGAAGGAAAGGGTAGCAAGGGTTGAAGTTGTGGAGAGGAGAAAGGGAAGGAGGGAAATCTCAAAAAAACAAGCAGTAATAACCCGGCCCGGTGAATGTGTTGCTGGAGTCATTGCCCTTATAGAATACAAAGAGGGAAGAGAGCACCACTTTGTTGGTTTTGAAGAATATGCAACAGCAAAGGATAAGGAGGGAAACCCCCTTGCAATATTTGACCGGGCCCCCTCGCATGTGTTTGTAGAGCTGGGGGGTAAAGAAAGCACCGGGATTAACCGGCCAACATGTACTGCACTGATTGGAAAAATCACCACTCCTGAAGCCCTTGAAATGCTGAGGGCGAGAATAAAGTACCTTAAGTCAGTGGAGAGGAGGAAAAACGGCAGGAAAAAGTAGCTATTTCCTGAATACTACTGCACTTTCCCGCACTTTTAATTTTGCCGGCTTTACGTCCGCAATCCTTTCCATCCAGAGAGGAATTTCATATTCGAACCCGATTCTTTTCCCTATTTCCCCAAGAATTCTGTCCACTTCTATGTGCTCTCCCTGGAGAACTGCATTGCCCACAATCAGGGCACCACCTTTTTCTGTACTTTTGTAGAGATTTTGGAGCACTTTCTCCATGTCTGAGAAATACTGGCCTGCAACCGGAATCCTGTGGGCGATTTCACCCGCTTCTTCCGGGGGCTCGGACCTGCTTGAGTCTTTTGTGATGAATGAGCGCAGAGCCTCCCTGCGCATCTGGAGGGATGCATTCTTCTCCATAGAAAGCAGGGAAAGCTCTAATCCATAAACCTTGGAATAGTCTATGTTGTTGAGGTATGGGGGGGAGGTTATGAATAGTTCATGGGGAGGGGGAGAAAAGCTGCGGGCATCTGCAAGGAATATTTCCGGCTCAGGGCCGGAGATGGGGCTGATTTCTATATCTCCCAGCATCTGCTTTACTTTTTTCTTGAACGCATGTTTTGCGGGGATGGCGCTCTTGGATTTTTCAAGGCGCAGAACTCCGCCGTCTTTTATGAAGAAGCCGGACTGGGGGAGTATGGAGAGGAGGGCCAGGAGAAACAGGGAGCCTACTTTCTGGTTTTCCATCTGTTCAATTTTTTCCCGGATAAAGCAGATGTCATTGTAATTGCGCTTGGAGAAGAATTTGCGGGGTGAGAAAAGCTCAAAATCCCAGCTGAAACTGGGTTCCTGCCGGTTCTTGAAAAAGGCCTTGAGCTCATTTTTTGCAGCCCCAATATCCTCTTCTGAATAATCTGCGCATTTTGTGCGTGAAGCAAAAACAGCTAGGGGGGATATATCTATTGCTGTGCTTTTCAAGCCGGACGCTTTGCAGGAAAGTGGAGTTGTGCCTATTCCGGAAAAGGGGTCAAAAACAGGGCCGGTGGAAGAAAAATATTCAAGAAAATAATCAACAACCGGAGGGGAAAATGCTTCCTTGTAGTAAAACCAGCGGTGGAAGGGGAGGGGCTTGGAAGCCTCAAAAGTGAAATAAGTGCCAGGATCCCTTCTCACCACCTCACCTTATTGCATCTTTTGCAAGCTTGTCTGCAAGATTGTTCTTTTCCCTCTCAATCCAGGTATACCGCACATCCAGGCCCTCGGAAAGCTCCTCTATCTCTGCTTTGAGCTCCCGAAGATGGGGCTTTTTGATGCGGAACTTGCCGCTAAGCTGGCGCACCACCAGGCGGCTATCTGTGCGGACCTCCACTGCGTCCGCACCAAGAGTGATCGCCTCCTCAAGACCCCGCCTTACTGCAAGGTATTCTGCAATATTGTTGGTTCCGTCCCCGTGGTTCTCGCTTATTTCCATGAGGATTTTCCCTCCCTTGTAAACAACCGCCCCCACTCCCATTGGGCCGGGATTGCCTGAACACGCTCCATCTGTATATATTATCATTTTGAGTGCACCTGCAATTGATTTTTATTTCTTTGTTTATAACTGTTTCTGCATATGGTTGAAACTGAATTTGTCGTGCGGCGTTCCGGAAGAAGGGAATATTTCACAGCATTTGTCGCCGCAGTGGTAGTCAGTTTTATTCTCTTCAGCCTGAATAACTGGATGGAGCTGCCGCTCCACGCACTAATTTTTCTAGTATGGGTACTTGCAGGGGCTTCAGGGGTAATCTCATTTATTAAAGCAAAAATCCAGTACATAGACGTGGATACTGAGGGAATTACCCTGCACAAGGGGCTGTTCAACAAGAAAACCACTTACGTGCCATATGAAAGAATAACCAACATAAACGTGGACCATAACCTTATTGACCGGGTATTCATGCTTGGGACACTAAAGGTGGACACTGCAGGCACAACAAAAACAGAGATTACGATGGGGAGCATACCCAACAAATACCTGGAAAAAATGTCTGGATGCATTTCCGGATATATTGGAAAAAAGAGGCATGAGTAATGGGGAAAATAGAACAGGGTAGGTACCTAGAGGACAACCCGGAGATGGTTGAAAAACTGGGGCTGCTCGGTGCAGGAAGAGAAAACGACGGGGTGCTGGAAATGCCCCTTATTGAAGCTGCCTACTTCCAGGAAAAAGGAAAAATATCAACAGGAAAAAGCAGCAGTGAACTCATTGGGATTGCCCTGCATGAAGACTCTCTGGCAAGGGAAAAATTCCTTGTGTTAGAGAAGCTGCGGGAATCCGGCAGGATTGTCCGTTTCGGGCCGGGAAGCTTTCTCAGGATTTACAAAAAGGGAATAAGAGTTGGGCAGGACCGCACAGAATTCCTGCTTAAAGTGCTCCCTATGGATGAACAGCCCCCACTGCTTGAGGATTTGCAGGTTTCTGGGAAAATGAGAAAGGCTCTTTTTTATGCATTTGTTGGGCAGGAGGAAATAAACTTCGTAAAAGCTTACCGTGCAGGATTTGGATAGGCAGGTTCATACCTTTCTTGCAGAACGGTAGCGGGAATAAAGCTCATCAACAAAACGGTCATCTATTCTTCTTCCGCGGTTCTTGTGGGGTACTAGTCCCCCGGTGAATTTCTTTGGGATGTGAAGGAGCTCGTGGATTAGGATTTTCTTTTTTTCCTCTTCTGGGAGATGGTCGTACTCCTCGCTTACCACCTCTATTATGTAAAAGGGGTTGATTTCCAGGGCATTCCTCCAGATTGCGGGGAGAGACCATATGCGGGCATAGGCAGCTACCTTTGCACCGCGGCTCCGCATGCATATAATCCTGGAATTTATAACATGCTCAAGCTGAAGCTGCTCAAGTATTTCCTCAAGCATGAACTGAACATCAGGGGCACGCTCTGATTCCATGAGATTGTTTGGGCGGGAATAATTTAAACTCTTGCAGGTAAAGAGCAGTTATGAAACTTTCTTGGGACGGAAAGCAGGCAGTTGCCGGAGATGCACAAACAATTACTGCGCTCGTAAAGGGGCAGTATGGAGAAAAAAGAAAAGAAGGGATAGTGCTGGAGCCGGAGGAGGCCCTTTACCTTATTGATGTGAGGGGGGCAGAATGCATAGATTCTGAGGGAATGGTGATTGGATTCAATGAACTGGCAGGGAAATTTTCTGGAAAAAAGCTCCTTGCGAGATACATGACTTACAAGGACTGGAGGGACCGGGGGCTGTTCATCAAGCCGGAAAAGGGGGAGAAAGGAAGCAAGGGGGAGAATTCCTTACATAGGTATATGCGGGGGGAAATTGGGCTGGAAATGCAAACGGCAGGGGGAATGTTTTTCCTTGATGACCTGATATGTACCATTGATGATAAGGAAGCGGGGGAGAAACTTTATCAGGAATACTGGCTGGGCCAGATGGGCACTTACAAGGCCGCGCACAGAGGAAGCATCTCAAAACTGGACGTATTTGAGACCCTCCTGTTGATAGACAAGAAAAAACTGCTGCTGGAAAACTGCGATGCAGGGAAAATCAAGAAAGTGGCATGCGGGAGGATTGAATATTTTGAGGATCTTAACAATGTTTACCGGGAATGGAGAGAGGCGGGGTATGTTGTAAAAACAGGTTTCAAGTTTGGTACGCATTTCAGGATTTACCCTCCTGGAGCAGGGCCTGGAAAGGGCAGGGAATGGACGCATTCAAAGCACGTGCTGCACGTTTTTCCAAGGAAAAGCTCGCTTCTTATTTCAGAATGGGCCAGGGCAATAAGGGTAGCGCATTCAGTTAAGAAAACGTTTATACTTGCAATTCCGGGAAGGGGAAAAGTAAAGAAGGGGGAGGTGGATTTTGCCCTCTACCACAGGAAGGGGCAGGATGTAGAATCCCCAAAAACAGGAAACCCCTCATTCCTGATGCTCTCGCTTTCGGAGGATGAGTATCTTGGGGGAGAAGAGCTAGCTGCCTCACTCAGAACCTGCCTGGGAAGAGGGCTGGATTTGCTTGTGGCAATTGCGGATAGGGAAAGCTCAGTTACTTACTACTTGATTAAGAGGATTGAATTGCCCGGAAGCAAATACGAATATTACGAGATAGAGTGGATGCAGCCCTGAAATTTTTGGGTGCTGTGTTAAGCTGTGGTAAAAATTTCCGCAATCTTTGTAACCTCTGAGAAAGCTTCGCTTTCTTCTAGTGAACAGAGTTCACGATTCGGCTGCATCTCTTCAACATAGCTGAAGAAAACATGGCCCGTTTTACGCTAGAGTTATCTCTATCCGTTCCTTGCCTGAACCGATATTTTTTCTTTTGAGCTTTATTTTGCCGATTTCCCCTAAGGATTGTACATGGGTGCCTCCACAGGGGTATTTGAAGTCCATGCACTCCCACCACCATGTATCTGGGTTATGTTCATCAGGGTATGTTTTTGCAGGGGGATTTTCATCAATAAGCCTGTTGGCTTCCTCTTCTACTGGGGGGAGGAGTCCGGAAACTGATTCTGGATGCTCAAAATCTATCCTTGCCTTGTCTCCTGTTACATTGGAGCCAATTAGCTTCTTGGGTCCATATTGTTTGGAAAAAACACCATAAACAAGATGGGCGGCAGAATGCAGGCACATGATGCGTTTTCTTTTTTCCATGTCAATTCTTACTTCCACCCTGTCGCCTTCCTTAATGTTAGCGCCTTCTTCTAGCTTATAGTGGATTTCCGGGCCTTCTGCCCGTGCTTCAAGTACGTTGAAGCCTCCTATGGTGCCTGAGTCAGACTGCTGTCCCCCTGAAAAAGCAAAAAATACTGTTTTGTCCAGGGTGACTTCCCGGCCCTCTGAAGAGGCCACTGTAGATTCGCAGGAGCCCAGGTAAGGCTCTTTTCTGAATAATTTCTCGACCATTAGGACCACCCTACTGAATTAAAAGAGTAGGGTTTATAAACTTTTTAAGTAATAAACTCTCGGTGCGTTCCAATGGGCAAGTACACACTCGCTAGACAAATGTCAGGAAAAAAGGTCATCACCAACGACGGTGAGGAATTCGGAAGACTCGTTGATGTAAACATAAATGAGATAACCGGCAAAATCGAGGAGCTTATTGTTGAGCCCAATCCGGACAATCCGCTTGCTGAAGAGATGAGGCAGGAAGATGGGCTGATTATGTGTCCCTATGATGCTGTGCTCGCAGTGGGGGACTTCGTAATTGTTGAGAAGAGAAGCTTCCATACAGAGTAGGGCACATGCTCCTCTCTGGTGTGGATGAAAGCGGGAGAGGGCCAGTGCTTGGCCCGCTTATTATTTCTGTAGCGAGTATTGAGGAGGAAAGACGGGGGGAACTCTCTGAGATGGGGGTTACTGATTCCAAAAAGCTCACTGCCTCCAGGAGGGAAGAGCTTTTTCCAGAGATAAACAAACTGTGCAGATGCAGTTCCAGGATTATTGCTGCTTCAGAACTGAATAGAAGGATGGGGAGAGAATCCCTGAACCTGATTGAAGCAAAGGAGATGGGGGCGCTGATTAAGCCGCTGGAAGGTAAGATCTACCTGGACTTGCCGGAAAGAAACGTGGAGCATTTCCTGAGGAAGGCGGGGCTCGCAGAACGGGGAATTGTTGCAGAGCACAAAGCGGACCTAAAATACCCCATTGTCGGGGCTGCATCAATAATTGCAAAAGTTACGCGGGATAGGATGGTGCATGAGCTGGAAAAACGGGTTGGAGAAAAAATAGGTTGTGGATACACTTCAGATAAGGATACGATTGCTGCACTAAGAAACCCGGAAACAAGAAAAAAACTGATAGGGGAGATAAGGGAAAGATGGAGCACAATGAAGCGCATCCTCCAGCCCAAGCTTACTGATTTTTGACTCCTGTCTTATGCTCCCTGTCCATGATGAAATAGTTCAGGGCCATCTTTGCTTCAGAATCGCTCATCTGCACAGGAGGATGCTTCATCAGGTAGGCGGATGCCGACTCTATTGCGCCCCCATAATTGCGGTCCAGGGCAATCCTGGCTGCGCGCACCGCATCCACCACAATGCCTGCAGAGTTTGCCTTGTCATCCACATCAAGCTTGAGGTCAATCTTGTATGGAATGTCCGCCCACTGGCGCCCTTCCATATAAAGGAAACATAGCTTGGTGTTTTTTAGGAACGGAACGTGGTCGCTGGGGCCTATGTGGATATTGTCTTCCGGAATCCTTTTCTTCATCTGGGACTGGACTGACTCTGTCTTAGAAACCTTCTTGGATTCTAGGCGGGAGCGCTCAAGCATATTCTGGAAATCGGTGTTTCCACCAACGTTGAGCTGGTAGGTTTTGTCCAGCTCCGCGCCGCGGTCCTGGGTAAGGCGGGTAAGCACCCGGTGGACTATAGTGGCGCCCAGCTGGCCCTTTATATCATCCCCGATTATTGGGATTCCTTTTTTGCGGAAGCGGCTCTCCCAGTCCGGGTCCGAAGCAATAAATACCGGCATGCAGTTTACAAAGGCAGCTCCGGTTTCCAGGCAGATTTCGGCCCAGAACTCTGCAGCCTTCTGGCTTCCCACGGGAAGGTAGCTTACGATTATTTCGGTTTTGGTTTCCTTTATGTGGCTATTTATATCTTCCCTTAATTGTTCGGGGGAATTTTCTTCTACCGGGTTGATTACGTCTTTTACGTATTTGCCCACGCCATCTAGAATCGGAGACTCCCGAACAATGACATCGCTTTTGGGCAGCTTTGCCCAGTCCACCATGTTTGGGGCAGCATATGTTGCCTCATCAAGAGTTTTGCCTACCTTGTTTGAGGCCACATCAAAAGCTGAGACGAATTCAATATCCTGGGTGCGGTAGCCTGCCATATCCTGGTGCATCAGGCCGATTACCTCTTTTTCAGGATGCTCTTTGTAATAATGGAGGCCCTGGTAGAGGCCTGCAAAGCAATTTCCCACTCCGACTACGCCGCATCTTATTTTGCCCATTTTTGGACACCTTCAGCCTTGACTAATGGTTGTTTATATATTAATAAGGAATAAATATGTATGGGTAAGTGGAGAGAGCCGAAACCCTTGATACATTTTTAAACTTTTTTAAACACTAAAAGAAAGATGAGGAATTCTTTTGGAAAAAAAGGCGGAGGCGAAGCACTGCGCAACAGAGTTTCAGAAACGAATGGAAAAATAACTAAGGCTATTGCCAGATATAAGAAGATTGACCCGGGCAAAGAGCAGATTGTCTGGCTGATGACGCTCAGGGGCATGGAGAATGCAAATCCCTCGCTAAAGGGCCATGGTGAAAACCTGTCGCTGAGCTGGAGTAGGGAGAATTGCTTTGAAGTGAATCTATTTGACCAAAAAAATAGAAGAGGGAGGAAGATTGTTACCTCTCCTGATGTGCTAGGATATACCCCTGTTGTTGGCTCGCTTAGGAACATGGCAACACGTGAGAACTATGAAACGGTGTTCTGCAGAAATTCTCTATTGATGGAATCACAAAAAAATATGGCACTGCTCATGACAGGGCAGAACTATTTCGAAAGCCTTGAAAATGCAATGACCGCAGACCCTGGACTTGTAAGAAAGCTTGAAGGGTCTGGGGCAGAGGGTGTGCTAAAAGGCGCTATTTATGGGGGGGCAATCGGAGGGGCAATTGCCGGAAGCTCTTCAGCAATATTTGATATCCATTCGGCTTTTGTGGCAGGATTTGCAGGCATTGCTGCATTTGTCTTTGGGGCCATGAAGTATGCAAAACATAAAAAAAGGATCAAGAATATTGAGCTTGCCTGCATATTGGGAGAAGAGGTTTCAGCTTCTGCAAAAAAGATTGCGGATGCCATCGAATACAGCTCCAGGGAGTTGGTTAAGCTAAATAGGGAGCTTGAAAGAAAGGAAACGTGGGCTGTGCAGGAAGAACTCAACTCACAAGAGCCTTGAGCAGGCCCATGAGCTGGGGCCTTCCTGCAACTACTTTTGAGACCGGGCCTGCAAATTTTCCTGCCATCACCTCGCTAAGGTCTTTGTCGGTTATGGACTTGAAGATATGATTAAAATCATCGTCTTTTGCTGCTTCCATTACCTTGCGCAAAAGGAGGCGCTTTGCAACCTTCTTGCCCGGGCCTTCGCGCCAGGTAGTTTCGTATTCACTTAGGAACTCTTCAGAGTAGTCTTTTGCCTTGTGGGCCCTCAGAATGGTGTTTGCTGCCATTACCCCAGATTCCATTGCAAGGGCGATTCCGCCTCCGTGAATTGGATCAACCTGGCGGGCTCCTGTGCCTACAACCATAAAGTTGTCTTTTGCAAAGGAATCTATGGGGGAGCCTACAGAGATTACGCCTCCGAAATCCTGGAGCTTGGAGGCGTTTTTGAGCTGGTGGTGGTTTTCTATAAACCGGTCAAGGTAGCCCTTGGGAGTGGCGCCTTTAATTCCGCCTTCCTTCTCCCCTGTTTCAAGGTGGGCGCCAATTCCTATTCCCACATTGGCTTTTTTGTCTGCTTTTGGGAAAATCCAGACGTACCCCCTTGGGGAAACCTCGTTTCCAAAATAAAGCTCAATTAGGTTTTCATGGTCGTATTCCTGCATCTCATACTGGTAGCAGGTATCCACATCATAAAGCGTGGATAGGGCGCGGAAGCCTGCTTTCCTAGCAAGGGAGGCCTCCATTCCTTCTGCGGAAATTATCAGCGGGGCGGTGACTTCGTAGGGGTCTCGGTCTCCATGGGTTACTTTTACCCCTGAGGTTTTTCCGTCTTTTTTTACTAGGTCAAAAACGCGGGTGTAGGACTGGGCGCGGGCGCCTTTATGCACTGCCTGCTCCATCAGCCACTTATCAAACATTTTTCTTTCGAGAACCCAGCCTGTGGTTTCCTTGTCCTTCCAGACTATCTCCGAGCCGTCCGGGGCGATAACCTTTGCGCCATGGATATCCGTGGAAATGCACTGCTTTGGGATGTCTATGCCCTGTGCAACTACTTCGCGGGCTCCGAGACCTTCTCCGCAGCGGACTGGCTCCCCGAGTTCCTTGCGCTTGTCAAAAACCATCACATCCAGGCCTTCCTGGGCGAGGATGCGGGAAATTGTTGCGCCTGAGGGGCCTGCTCCTACAATGATAACATCGTGGTCGTATTCCATGGGAATCATTCCTCTTTTTTCTGCTCCTGCTTTGCCCCTTCTTTGGGGATAAACTTGATTGCGTTTGCAGGGCAGGCCCTTGCGCATGCGCCGCAGGAAATGCATTTCTCGGGATGGAAGACCATCCTGAGGCCATCCAGTTCAATTGCCCCGGTGGGGCATACTGATGCGCACCCTATGCACTGTATGCACCTGGAATGATTTATTTTGATGGGCATGTTTTGAAAATGTAAAGTGAAGATTAAAAATATAGCGCTAAAACTCTATCTAATATGAAAGAGCTGAAAGTACGGTGCGGGGGATTTGCAGGAATAGAGCAGAAGATCAGGAACCTAGATGGTAGCAAGGTGGGGGAGTTTAAGGAAACGGCTATTTATTTTGACACTGAGGGCCGGGGGGCGCTGAAAATAGTGCAGGGTGAGAAGGGGGCCCGGATGGTGCTGGTTGCATACAATGAAGAAAACGGGTGCTTTGATATTGCTTTAACCCCGGTTGGGGAAGCAATGGGGGCAAGGAGGATTTTCAACAAACTGTTCAGCAGCCTCGGGCAGGTTGTAATGGAAAAGAAAGTTTACGTTCTGGGAAGAGAAGAAATATGGCTTGTGCATATAAACCAGCTCGGGAACTTTATGCTGATTCGGGGTGAGGATGCAGAAAGGATTCATGAGCTCGGAGAGCGGCTGGAGTGTGAATTTGACAAGATAGTAAAGGAAGATTTTGGGGAAATGCTTAGCGGAGCAGGAAAGAAAATTTAGGATTACATTCCGGGCAGGTTCATTCCGCCCCCTCCGCCTTTTAGCATCTTTTCCATCTTCTTGCGGAAACCCCTGTCTTTTCGGAAGCGGGTAAACATCTTCTCCATTTTGGAAAACTGGGAGAGGAAGGCACGGACATCCTCAAGCGGGTGGCCGGAGCCTTCTGCAATCCTTTCCATGCGGGAACGAGACTTTCTAATCAGGGAAACATCCTTGCGCTCGTCTTTGGTCATGGAATTGATTATTGCTTCATATTCCTGGAGCTTTCCTTCACCCTGGTTTACCATTTCCTCAGGAAGGTCGCTCATTCCCATCATGGAAAAAATGCCGCCTAGGGGCCCCATGTTTTTTGCGGCCTTAAGTTGCTGGTAAAAAGTTTCTATTGTGAATTCCTTGATGTCTTCCGGGGAAATCTGGGCTTGCTCTGAGGCAGCCTTCACCTTCTCCATAAGGCCTTCAATATCAGGAATTCCCAGAAGGCGGCCCACGTATTTTGCAGGGTCGTAAACCTGCAGGTCCTCCATTTTTTCCCCCATTCCTACAAATGCAATTTTGGCCACGGAAGCGGAAACGGCAGAGAGGGCGCCTCCCCCTTTTCCTGAACCATCCATCTTGGTAACAATGACTCCGCTGATTGGGACGAGGGAATTGAACTGCTCTGCCTGCTTTCCTGCAACCTGCCCCACATCAGCGCTCAAAACCAGGTATGATTCATCAGGGGAAAGTGCTTTTTTTATTTTGGATAACTCCTCGGCAAGGCGGTCATCAAATGCATTTCTTCCTGCGGAATCCACAATAAGAACATCATCTTCAGAACGGGAAAGTGCATCCTCCACCACCTTATAGGCTTCGGGTTCGCCTTTTACAGTATAGAAATTAACTCCGATTTGCTCTGAGAGCTGCTGGAGCTGCTCCTGGGCTGCGGGTCTCTCAACGTCTGCGCCCACCACCCCAACCTTGAAACCGCGCTTTTTGTAAAAGTAAGCAAGCTTTCCTGTTGTAGAAGTTTTTCCCGCGCCGAAGAGCCCCATAAGGAGGATTTTGTGCTTGTCCATGCGGGGGGAGTATGCAGCACCCATAAAAGCAATCAGCTCATCATGGACAATCTTCAGGAGGTGCTCCCGGAGGGTGAGGCCCTCAAGCTGCTCGGACTCCAGGGCGCGTTTCTCTATCCTCTTGGTCAGGTCAAAAACCAGCTTTACGCTCACATCAGATGCGATCAGCACACGCTGGAGGTCGCGGACAAAAGACTTTACTGCCTTCTCGTCAACAACCGGCGCATTCGTTATCTTGGAAACGAGCTTTCTTAGGCTCTTACCCAACTCCATGCAAACACTTCTGGTTGCTTCTATTTAAAAAAGAAAGGATATGGTAGTTGGTGAAAGGTTATGTTTATAAAATATTCCCGGCCAATAAAGAGAAGCATGAGGAAAATCAGTAGGCCTGTGGGGAGTAAAACGGGCAGGAAAATAGCCGCAGCTGCACTATCTGCAGCAATGGGCTTGGGAATGGCAGGATGCGGAAAGGCCCCCCAGTGCAGGGTGTATTACCGGGGACAGGAGAGGAGCATTTGCACAAGATTCCTAGAGGGGTACAGGGGGGCACTAAGAAATGGAAGAAAAATGAGGGGGCAATTCCGGGAACTTGAAAAAAACATCGCGATAAAAAAGAAAGAGGGGGATAACACCTTAGAAGAAGAGCAAAAACTGGAGGAAATGAGGGTAAATGCAGAATGCCTGCTGAGGGAAATTAGCAGCAAGCACTATATCAAATCCCGTATAGACAAGGGGGAAGCAAAAGCAGTGGAGATGAAGCAGGCAGTCAAGGAACTCGGGGAACTTATTGAAAGCATAAACAAAATAAGAAAACAGCTTGTTGAATACGGGTGGGGATAACTGAGGCATAGATTAGTCCGGAGGCCAAATCCCGGAAAAGCTAACCTGAAGGCTGCTGCCGCAGTTTTTGCTTCGGCTCTCATCACCGGGGGATTGTGGGGCTGCCCAGATATGCAAGGTAAATTATGAGGGGGCAGCGGTGCAAGGATGCGCTCACACGCTATGAGGAAGCAAATGAAAAACTGAAGAATCTGAGGGGGGCCTGCTCAGGAAGGCAATGCTAAAGGGATAAAGCTTTTTATGTATAAAGAGGTGCATGCGGCCTGCAACTGTTGATGCGCTTATTATTGAAAATGGAAAAATATTGCTCATAAAAAGGGGGAGGGAACCGGACAAGGGAAAGTGGGCGCTTCCCGGAGGTTTTGTGGATAGGGGGGAAACTGCTGAAGAAGCGTGCGTGCGGGAAGTGGAGGAGGAAACAGGGCTGGAGGTAGAAGTGGAAGAGATTGTTGGCGTTTTTTCTGAACCTGAGAGGGACCCAAGGAGAACAATTTCAATTGCTTATCTATGCAGGAAAAGGGGAGGGGTGGCGATGGGTGGCGATGATGCTGGGGAAGCGGGATGGTTTCTGCTAGATGAGCTTCCGGAGCTTGCCTTTGACCATGGAGAAATAATTGGGTGCCTGGGCAAAAAATAAAATTGGTGGAAGCATTTCATTTTGAAATGGGGGAATATCTAATCTCTTTTTTCCCGGGTATCCTCAAGGACAACAATATCCTCCATGGAGACCATATCGTCGGGCTTTTCCCCGAACACAATGCCGTGCTTCTTGCCGGACCTGAGGGCCTTGCGCTTTCCATAGAGCTCCTTGAGCTCTGCCCGCATCCCGGTAAGCTCTTCCTCTATTTCAGAAATGCGGTTTTCCGCTTCTTCAATGTCCTGCTTCACAAGCTTCTTCTTGCGCCTTGCCTTTTCAACTGCGCGGAGCTCCTTTAGCTTGTCCTCAACTTTCTTTACCTCTTTGACAAGCTGGCGCTCTATCTGGGGGGTGTATGCCTGCGTGGCAATCTTGAACTCAAGCCTGCGCAGTTTCTTGCGGACAGGGCCCACCATAACATCCTGGGTCTCTTTGAGGAAGGGCTCCAGTGCCTTTTCTTCATACTTCTTGTAACGGATTCTGCCGTAGTTCTTTTTTATCTCGGAAATGAGCTTGGATTTCTTATTTTCCAGCTCATCTATCCGTTGCTCTACTTCCTCAATGTCCATGCAAACCACAAAAATGCTTAAGCTTTTAGAAATAAACTGTGTAGAGGAGTTTATAGGAGTAATCCTTTTAAAGGAGTGGGAAAGTGGCACTTCAGAAAAAAACAAAAAAGAAGGCAAAGCCCGGAGGAAGGGGCAGGAGCATTATTGTGCTTGTAGGCCCGGAATACGAAACCAATCTTGGGATGGTCGCAAGGGTAATGAAAAACTTTGGGCTGGATGAACTGAGGGTTGTGGAACCAGCCTGCCCTGCGGGTAAAACAGCAATAATGTATTCAAAGCATGCAAGAGAGGTGCTAGAAAGCTCAAAGAGGTTCGGGAGCCTCAGGGAAGCGGTGGAAGACTGTGATGCTGCAGTTGGGTTCACAGGAATAATAAGGCGGCACCGGGGAAGCATAAGGACAGTGGTGCCACTAAAAAAATTCAGGGAAATGCGCGGGGGATACAAGGGCAACCTGGCCCTGGTGTTCGGGAGAGAAGGAATCGGGCTGGATGAGGGGGAAATCGGAGAATGTGACTACCTTGTTAATATAGAAACAAACAGCGAATACCCTGTTATGAACCTCTCCCATGCAGTGGCGGTTGCAATCTATGCGCTGGGGCTTGGGAAAAAGAGAAAAACGAGGGAAGAGAGGCTTCATGGAAAGGAAAAGGAAGTGCTTAACCAAATGTTTAAAAGTTTGGTAGGGAGATATACGTTCCGCAATCCAAAAAGGTGCGAGGTGGCATTCAGGAGGATAATCGGTCGGGCAAACCCCACTGAGAAGGAGGGACGCTCGGTGATGAATGTGCTGAGGGTTGTGCTTGAAGAACTGGAAGGTAGAGAACATGAAGAAGATGGGGCTGCATGAACTTATCTCATTAACCTTTGATTCGGACCCAAAGGTCAGGAAGCAGGCTGCAGTAGAGCTTGCAAAATACGATGCACCAGGCGCAATGTTTGCGCTTGTTGAGCTTACTTATGACAAGGACAAGAACGTTCAGGAGACGGCCCGTAAGCTGCTTGATGAGGCAAAGGGAAAAGAACCGGAAATGATGTCCTTTGCAGATGTTTTTTCCAAGGGGGAAAACGGGGAGAGAAAAGAGGAGAAGGAGGAGCAGGAAAGGCCCCGGACCACCGCGCGGGAAAAAATGCTTGAGCCGATAGAGAAAATGTTTGAGGAAAAGCTTGGCAAGGAGCGGGCAAAAAAGATGAAGAAGAGGATGATGCCTACCCTTGAGAAAATGTACATGAAGGCCATGGAGGAGAAAGAGGGGGGAGAAAGGGAAATAAGCAAGGAAAACAAGAAAGTAGTTGAGGAGATGCTGGAGGGCTACCTGGATGTTGTTGCTGGCAGTGGGGAAAAAGAAACAGAAGTATCTGAACCACGGCAGAAATCCCTTGCAGAAGAGCTGGGGCTTGTTTCAACCAAGGAGCTCAAGCCAGACGAAGTATTCAAGGAAGTTGAAAAAAGCTCACTGGAGGATGAGAGCGCAGTTGAGGATGGACCCAGCCCGGAGGAAGAATGGGCAAAGGAAAATGCGGATATGTCCCCGGGGGGAACTGTATTCAAGTTTGCATTTGATACTATGATGGCCAGCAAAGGAGACGAAAAGGTGATGAAAAAGGCAATGAAAAAGCTGACCAAAAACACTGAGGACCAGATAAAGCTTGCATTTGATGTGGCGAAAAAACGCTATAAGGAACTGAACATAACAGACATTACTGAGATACAGAGCGGAATGAAAAACATAAACACGGGAGCGCTTTATGTGAAATCGCTTGAGCACAAGGATTATCAGAGGACAAAGACGAAAAAGGATGTGTTTACCCGTATTGTGGTGGCTGACCCGGACGGGAGCGAGGGGCTGATTTACCTTTTCAACCAGAGGGGCAACCCCATAAGGCCGGGAATGAAATTAAAGCTGGAAAAAGCATACTCAAAAACCTTTGACTGGTCGGGGGAAACCGCGATGACTGTAAGCAAAAAGGGAAAAGTTTACATCATTCTTTAAACAGTTTGAGCAGGGCGATTTTCTCAAAAAAGAAAGATTGCTCTTCCACTATTTCTGATGAAAAGCCAAGGGAATGGGAAAGTTCCAGGGTACGGGGGATGTCTGTGTGGGTGCTCTGGACAAGAAAGGCCTTGCCCCCGGGAAGAAGGTAATCATCCAAGTGATGGAGGAAAGAATCAGTATGAAGGCGGCCATCCCTGCCGCTGTAAAGCGCGGCATCTACCGGAGAGGGCTTTCCCTGGGGCCGGTGGCTTTCTGGAAGATAGGGCGGATTGAAAAGGATTGCATCAAAGCGGAGAGTGGGGACTACGGAAAAAAGGTCTGACTGGATAAAACGGGCGTTCCTGATTTTATTGTGGCTGGCATTGTACTCTGCATTCTTCACTGCTTTTGGATTGATGTCAAGGCCAAGAACATAATTTTTCGGATTGCGCGAAGCATTTGAAAGGGCGGAAATGCCACATCCAGTACCCAGCTCAAGTATGTTTCCGCAGATTGAATGGGTGTGCTTGGCTAGGAGAATGGAGTCTTCCTGCGGGGCATAGACACCCCTGAATACATCAAGCTTGAGTCCTAAAAAATTAAACTGGGAAACACTGGATTCCATTGATAGGATAATAATAGGGAGGTTTTAAATAATTGCCCGGGGCAGGCAGTTAGCTGCTTTTGTTTATGTCCATTTTTTCCAGGATTGGGACAAGGACGTCCTGGTAAAATCCACAAAGGTACAGATTGAGGAGGTGGTATTGCTGCTTAACCTGCTTAAGAGGTTCCCTTGTTGGTTCCCCCAATTTTACATCGCCTTCCTTCACTCCATGAAGGGTGGCACGGGTAACTACTTCACCGCCGTACCCGAGCAGTTCAAAATAGCCAGACTCCTCATCAGAAGGGCGGAGCACCTTGTTCCTGGTTTTCTGGTCAAGGAAGCCTCCGACCCGTAGTATGTGCTCATTTACAGGGGAAGTGGATGGAACAACGCTCTTCCCCTCCTCCAGGAGAAAATCCCCATTGAAATAAATATTCAGAAGTTCCTTGTAGTTCAGGCCAAGGCGGGGGGGAAGCCCAATTTCAACATAATCCAGCATAAGGGCGACTTCGGGTATTGAACCATAGAGTGAAATATAGGTATACTGGGGGTCGGGATGGGAAACAAGTGTTTCCAGGTCAATCCTGTCCCGCAATTTAAAGGAAATGACTTCTGAACGGGGGCGGGCAGGGGTCAGCATGAGGTCCACAGTTACTCCAAGGTCCCTAAAAAGGCCCTTTATGTATTGCACATCTTTTTCAACAAAAAATATGCCTGCGTGCTGAAGGGTGTTGGTCCCCATGGTCCTGAGATTCTTCATTATTTTTTCCCGGGAAATCCCTTTCATTGTTTCAGCATTGTGTATGTTGTCCAGCTCTTTCAATACTATTGCAACTATGTTCCCTGAATTCAGAAGGCGGTCATAGTAAATACGGCTCCTCTCATCATAGAAATAGTTCTCTCTCTTGTAGCACTGCTGATAATCATCATTTATGCTGAAATACTGTTTGTTATCAGGGGAAATCCAGCGCAGGTTTTTGGGGGTTCCTGGCCGGTCAAGATATTTTGGTTTTGTGAGTAGGAGGACGGTTTTTAGGGTTTCTTCCCCGCATCTTCTGGCAGGGGGGTTTTCTCCAAAAAGATTTAGGATGTGGTCGGGGAGAACCTGCCCTGGCTGGTTTTTTGTACGGTTTGTATCCTCTATTGAATCGTGGAGTAGGGCAGCACATACCGCGTATTCAGATAGGCGCATTTTGGCCGCGCGCACAGCCACTGCAAGCGGGTGGGTTATTGTGTGGGTTCCGTCATCCCTTCTTTTTCCCTGGTAAAGATTCTCGGAAAATGCATAGGCTTTCTCAATAAACTTCTTTGCCCTTGGAGTATAGCTGTTAGCATCAAGTATTTTTCTGAGGTTTCCTATGGAATGGGATTCATGGGGAGAAAGAATTGCATCGGGCATTGGTCGCTTAAGAATTCGGGAGCATCCCGGAAGGTGCAGTTGGCGGCTGTGCCTCTTTATTTTTGCACTGCATACTCTGGGGGGTGCAATACGATGCTTTGCAGTAGGTCGATGGATGAGCCTGCCCTTCATTAGTTTATATTATAATAGCCGGAAGGCTTAAATATAGTAAGGAAAAGCAACTATTGGCCAGAAATTGCCACAAATGTTGGGCTTTGGAAGCAATAGAAACATTTTTAAACACTTTTATTCACAATGAGTACATAAACCTATTTTTCAGAAAAGTAGTTGGAAAATAGCAATACCCTTTATAAATATTTAGAAAACAGTTAGATACAGAACTATTTTTGGTGAGTGAATGGAAGAAACAAAGGCAGACCAGGTTAAGAAGACCGGGACGACCACCGTGGGGCTTGTTTGCAAAAACGGAGTGGTTCTGGCGAGTGATAAAAGAGCAACAATGGGCTATTACATCGCAAGCAAGGATGTCCAGAAAATAGAGAAAATAAATGACCGGATTGCCATGACACTCGCAGGAGGAGTGGGCGATGCCCAGAACCTAGTAAGGTGGATGAGAGCTGAAATCAAACTGTATGAACTGAAAAACCAGAGGCAAATGGGCGTTGAGGCGGCAGCAACCCTTCTTGCAAACATTCTCTCCCAGTATAAATTTTATCCGTTTTTCGTGCAGATACTCATAGGGGGTGTGGACAAGTCCCCAAGAGTATTCAGCGTGGACATGCTCGGGGGGGCAACAGAAGAAAAATACACGGCAACTGGAAGCGGTTCCCCGATAGCTATGGGGCTTATAGAGGAGCTTTACAAGCCGGAACTTGAAACAGAAGAAGCAATACGCGTTGCAGTAAAATCAGTTAACACTGCAATGAAGAGGGATTCAGCGAGCGGGGAAGGAGTTACAGTAATGCTGATAACAGATAAAGGGGCAGAACTGCTCTCTGAAAAAGAAATTGAAAAACATTGTTGAATTTTTTTCATTTTTTTAAAACTTATTTATAAACTGCGGAAGTAGTAGGTGAGAACAGTGCATTACAAAGAAATAGAGAAAATTGTGGAAGAAATAATGCCTGCTGAATGCGAGGTTACAAAAGTAGAGCCGGAAGGGCTCAACATAGTCATATATGTGAAAAACATAAAGGCATTTTACGATAATGACCAGCTTATAAAACAACTGGCAGGCAGCCTCAGAAAAAAAGTCAGCGTGAGGGTGGACCCGTCTATGCTCAGCGACCCGGATGAGGCAAAAAAGAAAATAAAGGAAACAGTTTCAGAAGATGCAGGAATATCAAACATATTTTTCGTTCCTGAATTTTCAGAAGTCAATATAGAGGCACTAAAGCCTGGCCTGGTCATAGGGAAGGGAGGCTCAGTGCTAAAAGAGATAATGATAAGCACTGGGTGGTCTCCGGTGGTGCTGAGGAGCCCGACCATACCTTCATCAACCCTTAAGGGGGTGCGGAAAGCGGCTGTTGCAGATGCTGAGGAAAGAAAAAAATTCCTGGTTTCTGTTGGAAAAAAGATATGTCAGCCAGCTCCGCAAAGTGACTGGGTAAGGGCGGTGCTGCTTGGGGCGTCCCGGGAAGTGGGGAGGTCATGTGTGCTTATCCAGACTCCAAACAGCAAAGTTCTCATTGATGTGGGGATAAACCCGGTTACCGGTGAGCCAAGCAAGGCATACCCCTATCTGAACATGCTGGGATTTCCACTAGAAGACCTAGACGCAGTGCTGGTAACGCATGGGCACATGGACCATATGGGATTCATCCCATATCTTTATGCATACGGATATGACGGGCCTGTTTATTGCACCTCTCCCACAAGGGACCTGATGGGCCTTCTCCAGAAGGACTACCTGAACCTGGCAAAAAAAACCCTGGGGGTTGAGCCGCCTTACACAAAAAAAGACATACAGACAGAGTTGAGGAGGGTCATACCTGTAGAATACGGGGAAGTTGTGGACATAACCCCGGAAATAAAAATGACTATGTACAATGCAGGCCACATAATAGGGAGCGCAATGATTCACCTGCACATAGGTGAGGGCCTGCATAACTTCGTCCATACCGGAGACATGAAATTCGGATATACAAAGTTGTTTGAGCCGGCAAATACAAACTTTCCCAGAGTAGAAACACTCTTCATTGAAAGCACATATGGGGGGAGAAACGACGTTACGCCCAACCGCAGGCAGATGGAAGACAAACTGGTAAACATCATCAAGGAAACTGCCAAAAAAGGCGGAAAAACGCTCATCCCTGTGTTTGCCGTAGGGAGAAGCCAGGAGATAATGCTGGCGCTTGAAGATTACTACAGAAGGGAAAACAGCGGATTTGACCTTCCGGTATACATAGATGGCATGGTGCTGGAGGCATCGGCAATCCACACCGCATACCCTGAATACTTGCGGGACAATGTGGAGAGGAGGATACTCTCAAACAACAGTCCCTTTGAATCTCCGATGATAAAGGTTGCAAAAGGAACAGACAAGAAAGAGATAACAGACGGAGAGCCGTGCGTAATTCTTGCACCCTCAGGAATGCTTACGGGCGGGCCTTCAGTGGAATACCTGGATCTCATGGCTGGAGACGAAAAAAACACCCTTGTGTTTGTGGGGTACCAGAGCCCACTTTCACTTGGACACAAGATACAGAAAGGGATGAAGGAGATACCGACAACTGGAGACGATGGAAGAACCCAGATAATGAACATAAACATGCGGGTGGAAACCGTAGAAGGATTCTCCGGCCACAGCGACAGGCACCAGCTCATGGCCTTTATGAAAAACATCCGGCCTACCCCTGAGCGCGTATTCACAGTTCACGGAGACTGGGGAAAAACAGAGGACCTTGCAAAGGGAATCGGCTCCATGCTCAGAAGAGAAAGCAGAGCTCCGCTGAACCTTGAAGCAATAAGGCTGAAATAAGCTATTTCTCATCCTTTAGGAGAAGGGAATTTAGCATAGGTATAAAGTAAAAGCTGAAAGCAAACCCTGCAATGATTCCGGTTATTGCGCGCAGCTCATTTGTGCTTTCCCTTAAGCCTATGAACTGGGTTCCACCGTCAAATGCAATTGGAATGAGTGCGACCAGAAAATAAATTGGGTTGGGGGGCTTTTTGGAATCCCGCCACCTGGTGAAATAGACTGCAATTCCTCCGGCAAATGCAGCAAGGTAGAGGGGGAGGTCACGGGCGCACACTGGAAACTTATACGCAGGGCCATTTTGGGAATCGAGGATGGGTGCTTTGGAATAAACATCAGGGCAGTCGGAGATGGTTGCCGCATCAGGGTAATAGCAGTAGGAGCGGGCAGCAAGCTGGTGGCAGGTCATAGAAAAGAAGGAATTTAGGGCATCTCCTGTGGGGGGAAAGGAAATCATGAGCAAGGGAGTAACCAGGATAAGGATGTTGAAAACTGCCATGAAAAGCATGAAAAGATGATAGGGTTTCATAATTCTTCAACCTTCCTTCCGGTCTGCCGTTCAAACTCCCCTTTTTCCCATGGGTAAACAATCCAGGAATGGGTTTCTGCATAAAAATAATCAGGGCGGAAACATGAATCCGGCTTGAAATGGAGTGTTGCTGTTTTCAGGGAAGCCGGAGAAAATTGCTTTAGGTATTTTTCTGCGAGCTCCAGGCTCTTTCCGCTGTCTGAAATATCGTCTATCAAAAGGATGCTCTTTCCTGAAACATCAACAGAGAGGGGCTGGGTGACCTTTGGCTCATCCATCTGAACCCCTACGCTGGAATAGAATGAAATTCTTATTGTATAAAGAATGGGCACATTAAGAACATCGGAAAAAAGGCGGGAGGGGACAAGCCCCCCGCGGCTTATTCCCACAAGGACGTCCGGGCGAAAGCCGGAATCCTCTATTTTTTGCGAGATGCTGTAAACTGCTTTTTCTGCTTCCTGCCAGGAAAAGGGAGTATACTCCATGGAACCACTTTTAGCCCAGAACGTTTTAATTACATCAGGGAACGGATTTTTGCTGCAATTTCCTCCCCAATCCTTATCTGGGCCTCGGCTGTGGAAGCTCCCAGGTGGGGTGTGAAAAACACGTTTTCTAGCTCCAGCAGTTTCCCCTTGTAGGGCTCCTCCCAGAAAACATCAAGGGCGGCTGCACCTACCCTGCCGGAGCTGCAGGCATCATAAAGCGCATCCTCATTTATCACCGGACCCCTGGAAGTATTGATTACTACTGCCCCTTCCTTCATTTTGGAAAATGCTTCAGCGTTTAGCAGGTTTTCCGTGGAAGGGCTCAGGGGCACATGAAGGGAGATTATATCTGAGTCCCAGAAAAGCTCGTCAAGGCTCTCAACATATGTGATAGTGGTGGATTCGTGGCGGGGAGGCGGATTAAATCCGAGGACATTCATGCCAAGGGCGGCGGCCTTTTCAGCAAGGAGGGAGCCTATGCGGCCGCAACCTACCAGGCCAAGGGTTTTTCCTTTTACTTCATAGCCTGCAAGAGCTTTTTTTTCCCAGCTGCCCTGCTTCATGGTAAAATGGGCTTTCTGGACGTTGCGGGAAGTGGCAAGAATCAGGGAAAGTGCAAGCTCGGCAACAGCATTTGTGGAAGCTCCGGGAGTATTTGCAACTTCAATCCCGCGCTTCTTGCAGGCTTCCTGGTCTATGTTGTCCAGGCCAACTCCTCCCCGTATCACTGCTTTCAGGCTAGGGGCACCGGAAACAAGACCTTCTGTAACCTTTGTGGCGCTGCGGACCACAAGGACTTCGGCATCAGAAACTGCATCTTCAAGGGAATCGGGCTTGTAAACTATTTCCGCCCCTGTTTCCTTTACCTTCTCAAGCGCACCGGGATTCATGCTGTCAGAAACAACTACTTTCATCTGGACACCTCATTTTAGAAACTCCTCAAGTGTATCTATGCAAAGATCAAGATTCTCTTTTCTAAACTGCCCCATGTGGGCAATGCGCAGTCCTTTTCCCTTGAGCTCCCCCTTGCATCCTACTATGGTGATATCGCGCTCTTCCAGCATCCTCTTTTTTATTGAATCCGCATTATCGCAGTAAAATGCAGTGAGGGCAGGCGACTCATATCCGGGCTCGGGAATCAGCTTCAGACCCAGGGAAGTAATGCGGGAGCGAACATGGGCAGATATTGAATTGTGCTTCTCTTGCCAGGCAAGCATCCCCCCCTCCTGGTCTATTATGTCAAAAGCCTTGCGCATGGAGCGGAAAAGGCTTATTGCGGGAGTATTCGGAGTCTGCTGATTTTTGAGGTAGCGCTTGCGGTGCTTGCGCAGGTCGCAGTATATGGATGGTATCCTGTCCCTGGACTCTATGCGCTCTATTGCGGATTTGCTGAGCCCTATTATGCCCATTCCAGGGGGGCAGCCCAGGGCTTTCTGGGAAGCAGATCCAAAGAAATCAACTTGGTATTCGGCTTGGTTGAAGGGAAGCGCAGGCCAGGCGGAAACAGAATCTGCTATAGTGAACATTCCTTTGGACTTTGCATACTGGAAAATCTCCTTTGCGTGGTTTGCGACTCCGTAGCCGGTTTCATTGTATACCATGGCAAAAACACGGGCACCGGAATTGTCTATGAGCTCTTTGGCGCGCTCAAGATTCCAAGCTTTCCCTGCAGAAAGGGAATGCTTTTCCACACTTGTGTAAGTCTCCCCTATCTCCGCAAGGCGCTCTCCAAACTCCCCATTGGAAAGGCAGAGCATCTTCTCTCCTGGCAGGCAGCAGTTTAGGACATTGGTTTCGTTTGCAAGCGTGCCTGAGCCGGTAATAAGGTAGGCTTCCTCGGAATTTAAGTAGGCCGTAAGCCTCTCGCAGATATTTCCATAAAGCTCGGTAAAGGCCGGGCTGCGGTGGGTAATCATCGGAGTTGCCTGCGCAAGCAGGATTTCCTCGGGTACGTAAACGGGTCCGGGGCTTAGCAAAATACTCATCTTAACACCTTTTTGGAAGTTTAGTAGATTACTATCACGGGTTCCGGGTAGCGGCGCACATTCCCGGAATAAACACGATGGCTCAGCATTTCCTCCAGGAGGGAGTATGCTGTTTCCCTTTCCTCAAGTAGCCACCCAAGGCGCATGTTGAGCCGGATTATCCTTTCGGGGATTGTGTGGCGGGTGGACTTGGGAGGGAAAGGCCTGCGGGCAATTGCTTCCTGCACAATCTCATCCTTTGTGTATGAGCGGCGGAAAAGCACTGTGCGGCCCAGGCCAAGATGCTCATCTATAAGGTCATCTGCATAATATTCAAACGGGACATGGGAAAGGGCAGAAACCAGGCTGTTCTGCTTTTTAGTCATTGAAATTACATCATAGGGGCCGGGAGAGACCAGGCGACAATCATTTTCTCCTCCCTTGCTAGAAACCATCATGAAAATGGCTTCAAGAGAATTTACTGCTTTTTTGCCTGTTTCAAAATCAACAGGCTCAGTTTTTTCCCCAAGTGCCTCAAAATCCTTGTAAGTTATGTGGTTCTCGCATACGGGGAGCCAGGTTCCCAGGCCTATCCTCCCATCTCCCCTGTAATCAACCGGCTGGACAACTGCATTTGGTATTTCTATATTTTTCAGGACCGCATAACGGTGGTTTCCATCCAGGACAACCCCTGTTTTTCGGTCTACAATAAGTGGGTCGACAAGATGGCCGAGATTGAACATGGCCTCCTGGAGGCGCTTGAGATTGCGGGGAATGGTCTGCTCATGGGGGTATAGGGAGCTTACTTCCCTCACCTCCAGCTTTGACATCATGTCCCTTAGGAGCATAAGAAAACCAAGTTGTTTGCTTCGGGAATATTTAAAATGGAGATGGTGGGGGGGAAACAAAAAGGTATTTAAAAACAAGCAGGGGATAAATAGAAACCCTCAGGAGGAGTCTGCGGAGCCCTTTTTTAGGATTCCGCTTTTTCTCCTAAGTGAAACTCGTGTAAAACACAAGGGCCCGTAGCGCAGCCTGGATAGCGCGGCACCCTCCTAAGGTGAAGGTCGAGGGTTCAAATGCAGGGTAATGCCTGTTTATTCTGCTGAAATTCCCTCCGGGCCCGTTAATGGTTCGTAGTGCGGGTAATGGCCCGGCCAGGCGTTGTAATTCTGGAGATGGACATGGTGATGGTGGAAATCGCAAATGAGCTTGAAAAATCGGTGAGGGAATGTCTTGAGGACAAGGTGGGGATAGCCTTTTCCGGAGGCCTAGACAGCGCAACCCTTGCTAAAATAGCAAAAGAAGAGGCAGAAGTAGAGCTCATATGCGTTGGGGTTGAAGGAAGCGAGGACCTGGAAGTTGCAGAAAGGGTAGCAGAGGAGCTTGGGATGAGGCTCCACAAAAAAATCCTGGAAAAAGAAGAGCTTCTAGAATACTACCGGAAAGCGAAGGAAACGGTTAATGCAGATTTCCTTAAAGTGGAAATAATGGCACCAGTCTATGCTGCTTGTGAAAGTGCAAAGGGGTTGGGGCTGGAAGTGGTGCTCTTCGGTTCAGGCGCAGAAGAGCTTTTTGTGGGGTATGAGAGATATTATACCTACTGGAACGAGGGAAAAAACCTAGAGGAAATTCTCAGAGACGAGTTTGAAACCCTGGGAAAGCGGGATATCGGGATGATAAATAAGATTGCGGGAAAGGCGGGTGTTGAGGCAAGGTTTCCATTTTACAGCAATAATGTTGCAAACGAGGTTTTTTCTGTTCCGGTGCCTGTGAGAATGGAAGAAAGGGAACTGAAAAAAGGCTTGCTGAGGGAAGCGGCCCACTTTCTGGGGGTTCCTGAAGAAGCGGTAAAGAGAAAAAAGAAGGCGCTCCAGTATGGAAGCGGGGTGCACAAGGTCCTGCTAAAAGAAGTCGGGGGAGAATTCTAGCTATTTCTCTTCTGCAACTATCTCCTTGGCCTTCTTTTTCTTTGAGGGTTTCTTTGGGCTGGACTTGGCATTTAGCTTGCGCTGCTCAAACTCCTCCTCTAGGTGCTCCTTTACTATCTTCTCCATCTCCTTCTGGGCCTTTCCGAAATCAACATTCCCCTGCTCATCTTCTATCTCTCCGAGCATCCGGTTTACTGAGGTGTTTACTTTCACTACAAAGTCGAGTCCCATGAGAAGGGGGTCATCGTGCTCCACGCTCAGCCGGTAAATCATGTCATACATTTTTCCCTTAAGGAAGGCCTGAAGGATGTACTGCTCAGGGGCGATGCCGGTTTCCCCGCACCTCCTTGAAAGAACAGGGGGAATAAACTCAAGGTCAAGCTCATTCTCCAGCTTGGAGAGGTCAATCTTGCTGAAATCCTGCATCTCTGCTTCGGGGTTCCGGATGAACTTTGCTTCCAGGGCGCACTCATCAATTGAGGGGCCACGGCGGTATTTGAACACCTCCTCAAACTTTCGGTTCTCGGGGTCGGACTCGTATTCGTAGCCTAGAACGCGGTAAACACGGCCCTTGCGCCCGAAACGGACCTTCTTGAGGAAGGAATACCTTTCAGTTGCAAACATGCTTGCGCCGGGAATACCAAAAACCAGCTCAAGGCGGTCCTGCACATCCCGGAGGGACTCGGCGTGGAGGTTGTAGAGGAGGAAAACTCCGGGCTGGGTGTTGAGCAGGTTTATCACCCCCTGCACCGCAACCCTGGAGCGGATTTCGTTGATTATCAGGGCTGCATCACCCATCCTCAGGAGGGCATTGGCCATGGCAACCAGGTCCAGTTCCCCGGTTGAGGAGCCTGATTGATCCCCTATAGAAGACTTTACCTTTGCAGCGCCAACATGGAAGCCCCTCTTGCGGAAGGCACGCACAGGAATCTCCTGGATGTCCTGGATTGGAATTATCCTTTTCTTGGTGCCGATTGCGGCTATCTTTGCAGAAGTGAATGCTGTTTTTCCAACGCCTTTTAGACCGAGGACAGCTTCGCTTGAGCCCAGAGTTACAAGCACATCATCATATCCGCAGAAGAAGGGGCTGAAAGACTTGAAATAAAGGTACTGTGGGTAGGTGAAGGGCTCTTCCTGCATTATCCTGAGGGCTCCCTGGAGCTCCTTGAACGTTGCTGGAGGGCGCTGGAGATGGCAGCGCATTGAGTGGCGCTTTACCACAACATCCGCAACCGGATGAAGGTCATCAAACTTCTTTCCTTTTTCTGAGAGGACTATGTTGCGGAAAGCACGGAGGAGGAGGTCGTGGTTGTAGCGGAAGAGGGTGTGGCATATCCCGAATTTTGCATGCTCTATATAGAGAGGGGAGTTTTCGCTGTCTATGTAAATGTCGGTTACATTTTGCCTATCAAGGGCGAGATTCTCTATTGGGCCTCCGAGGCCGACTACCCAGGAGGCTGCTTCCCTGCCCATGGCCATCGCCTGGTGGGTAGTTATCTTTATGTCCTTTTTTATTGCCTCATCTAGAAAATGCTGGCGGTATTCTCTGGTCTTAAGCTGGAAGAGTATATCAAAGCGCTCCGCCTTGAAAGTCTCCTTCATCTGCTCATCAATTGTGCGCTTGAGAATTTTTGAGAGGCTCTTGGGGAGATTGTTTATCATCTCATTTTCCTGGACATAAAGATAAGCATCTGAACCGGGCACCTCGTAAAGCTGCACCTTTATCCCGAAGGGAAGCTCGTATGATGCATCCGGGGAATCAACCGGCTTTGCATCCGGGGGCATATCCAGCACAAGAGACTGGACAAAGTAGAGGGATTTGAGACCGGTGAGGGAGAGGAACGCGGAGCGGAGATCTCCTGCTTCCTTGGTCAGCTTATAAAGCGCGGTTTTTGTATAGCGCTTAAGTATGCCATTGAGCCAGGCCTTGAAGGTTGTGTGGCCCTTGAGAAAGATTGAGCGCTCCGGCTTTGGCTCCTTGTAGTTCTTGAGCTTGTTGGCTGCAATCAGGGGGTTCATGAACATGTACTCGTAAAATTCCCTGATAATCTGGCGGCGGTCGGAATAGTGCTCATCCTGCTCCAGCCCGTAAATGTCCTTGCGGAGCAGGAGGGCCTCAACCTGCCTTATGACTGAAGCATACTCTGTGAGAAATGCTGTCTTCTCCTCATCCAGCTCAACCATTATCTCCTCCTCATAGCGGATGGTGGTTATGGGGGCCTCTATTGTGGAGAGGTCTTTTAGGTGGAAGTTGAGGAACTCTGCTGAAGCGAATTCAAAGGGGCACTTGGCCATATCAAGAACCGCACGGGTACCTTCAAGGACTACATTGCACATAAATTGGAGAATATAAGAGGAACTATAAAAGATTATCTACTCAATCTATCTCAGATGAGTGCAGAAGAAAGAATAAAGGAAATAACCGAAGAGCTCGCAAAAACAAAAAGGCACAAGGGAACAGAGCACCACATAGGGCTACTGCTGGCAAGAAGGGCAAAGCTGCAGAGAGAGGTAATGGATAAAGCGTCCAAAAAAGGAGGGGGGGGAGGATATGACATAAAGAAGCAGGGGGACGCAACCGTTGTTATTGTGGGTTTCCCTAGCGCGGGGAAATCAACCCTGCTTTCCCAGATAACTGACGCAAAAAGCAAAGTGGGGGCATACGAGTTTACTACCCTGGAGTGTATTCCGGGAATAATGAAATACAGGGGCGCTCAGATGCAGGTTATGGATATTCCGGGAATAATTGAGGGGGCGCAGGAGGGAAAGGGCAGGGGAAGGGAGGTGCTTTCCGTTGCAAGGAAGGCAGACCTGATTCTTGTACTGCTTGATGCAACTAAGAGGGGCCAGTATGAAGTGATAAAAAGGGAGCTGGGAGAAGTGGGAATAAGGATGGGGGAGAGGCCTCCGGATATTTCCCTAAAGCGGGATGTGAAGGGGGGGATTCACATAATAAGCGCAAGGAAGCTCACCAGGATAAGCAGGCAGGAGATACTTGCGATACTCAACGAGTATGGGGTGCATAATGCCACAGTGACCATAAGAGAGGACATTACTGGTGAGCAGCTCATTGACGTGCTTGAAAAGAACCGGGTGTATGTGGAGGAGGTTATAGCGGTTAACAAGACAGACCTTACCGGGGGAGTTCCTGGGGGATTTCCGAAAAATTCCCTGGCAATATCTGCTGAAGAGGGGGAAGGGCTTGAAGAGCTCAGGGAGGAAATCTACAGCAAGCTTGAATTCATACAGGTATTCACCAAGACAAGGACGAGGGGGGTGGACAGAGAAGAGCCGATGATGCTGAAAAAGGGGAACAATATTGGAGAATTCCTGAAAAAACTGCCCAAGGATTACAGGAAAAATTTCAAGTACGGGCTGGTGTGGGGAAAAAGCGCAAAATTTCCCGGGCAGCGGGTTGGGGCGGAGCATAAACTTAGGGATGGGGATATTGTTTATATTGTCAAGAAGTAGGTGTGGCCATGGTTTCAAAAGAAGAAATAGATGAAGTAATGGAATGGTGTGAAGAGGTAAAAAAGAAAAAGGGGATTATGTACACTGTGGAACGGAACCCATTCAGGGATAATATAAAATGGATGGCAAGGTTTCCATTGATTGAGATTGACCGGCCCAAGGAAACTGCGAACAAAAGGAATCTAGTTTACGATTCAAGTGTCAGGAAGCTTTGGCAGTACATGAATGACACCTGGATGGAGATTGTGCCGGATGTTGACCTGAGAATCGGGCTCAGGGAAAAGGAATAAAAATTAGGAAAGAGATGGGTATATGATGGTGTTAATATGGCAAGGAGTGCAAGCAAAACAAAGAAGGGGGTAAAGAAAGGGGAGAGGGGAAAGGAAATCATGGGGGACCCCACAGAGGTAATTGCGCGTATTTCTGAAATTGAAGCGCGAATTGAGAATAAAATGAGGGGGAAGAGAATGCTCAGGAGGCTTGGGGGGTTCAGAAAGGCAGAGGAAGGTCTCCGCGGGGAAGAGGTGAAAAAGCTTCCGAAAGCTGCAGAAATTGCCAGCATCCTCGCAGAATCCCTGAAAAGCGTCCGGTCATTGGATGGATGGGGAGAAAGGGAGGCGTAAGAGATGGGAGCATTTGAAAAAATAAACATGGTGCGGAAAAAAGACATGGTCCGCATATGGAAGGAGATGAAAATGGAGGACAAGGACTACTTTGTGGACCAGGTGGCGCTTGCACTCAGCATATGGGGAACAGATGAGAAGGGGAAGGTGCTTGTTGCAGAAGTTCTTGGCACACTAATAGAAGACGGCTCGGAAAACCTTTCGGACTTTGGGCTGTATATTGAGGAATATCTTGTGAAGAACAAAAAGGAATCAAGAAAAGGGAAAATGGAGAGGGCCAGCGGAATAATAAACAGATACCGCCTGAAAAATGCGCTTTCCTCGGTTCCACACAAGGAAATAGAGCTTTAGGCTTTTTTCCTTCTTCTTCTCTTTTCTGACGCGGCTTTGAGCAGGCCCACAAAAAGGGGTGCTGGATCTTCAAGGCGGCTCTTTAGCTCAGGGTGGGCCTGGGTGCCTATACCGAATCCATCTTTCCATTCAACCATCTCCACAATGCCTTTCTTAGGGGAGC
Source organism: Microcaldota archaeon (assembly GCA_014727925.1). GTDB lineage: Archaea > Micrarchaeota > Micrarchaeia > Anstonellales > Bilamarchaeaceae > CAIKOA01. The sequence continues at coordinate 7,200 of WJMN01000027.1, read as the reverse complement.
GGCCGGAAATCACCAGGCTGCATTCCTCAAGTTTTGGGGCAAGTTCGGGATTCACCTCATAGCGGTGTCGGTGCCTCTCGTGGATTAGTTTTTTCTTGTAAAGAGAATGGGAGCGGGTATCTTGTTCTAGGATACATGGGTAAGAGCCCAGGCGCATCGTCCCGCCTTTCTCCTCTATCCTCATCTGCTCAGGAAGAAGGGCGATTACCGGGTAAGGGGTGGACTTATTTATCTCCTCTGAATTTGCATCCTTCATCCCGCATACTGACCTTGCATACTCAATTACCATCATCTGCATCCCCAGACAGAGCCCGAGGAAGGGGATGTTGTTTTTGCGGGCATAGCGTATTGCTGAAATCTTTCCCTCTATTCCTCTTTTCCCGAAGCCGCCGGGGACAATTATTGCGTCTAGCCCATAGAGAGCCTGGGTGCCTTTCTTTTCAACATCTGTGGATTCCACAAAACAAACATCCGCGTGTACGTTATTGGCTGCCGCTGCATGTAGGATTGCTTCGTTCACACTTACATAAGCATCTTTTACTGCAGTATACTTGCCTACTATGCCCACCCTGAGGAGCTTCTTTGGGGGCTTTGTTATCCTGCGGACCATCCGGTTCCATGCCCCCACATTTACCTTGGTCTTTCTTAGCTTGAAGCGCTTTGCGATTGCATCATAAAGCTTCTGCTTCTTGAGCACCTGGGGAAGCTGGTAAACTGTATCTACTGCCGGGTCATCAAAAACATTTTCCTGCGGAACATCGCAGAACAGGGCTATTTTATCCTTTGCCTCTTTTGTAAGAGGTTCCTGCTCCCTGCAGAGGATTATCTCCGGCTTTATTCCAAGAGACTGGATAAGGCGATTGGAATGCTGGGTGGGCTTTGTCTTCTGTTCCCCGGGGCTGAGACTGGGGACATAAGTAAGCTGGATGAAAAGAACATCTTCTTCTCCGGAAAGCTGCCTCATTGCCTCTATGAAATAGCCGTTTTCAATGTCCCCTACTGTGCCGCCAACTTCCACCAGGACCATATCTGCCCTGGACTGCTCGCCCACTGAGCGCACCCTGTTCTTAAGCTCATTTGTAAGATGGGGAACCATCTGGACATCCCTTCCCAGGTAGTCACCCCTCCTCTCCTTCTCCAGGACGAACTTGAATATCTTGCCTCCGGTAATTGATGATTCTTTTGTGAGGGAAGTGTTGAGGAAGCGCTCATATGTGCCAAAATCCATGTCCACTTCACCTCCATCGTCCAGGACAAAAACCTCGCCATGGCGGAAGGGGTTCATGGTTCCGCAATCAACATTCAGATAGCCATCAAACTTTATCGGCACTACCTTGTAGCCGTGGGTTTTCAGGAGGCGGCCAATAGAAGCAGTTACTATCCCTTTTCCCAGCCCAGACATTATTGTTCCCAAAACAATGATGTATTTTTTTCCCGGAGACATGGGGACTTATATGAAACAGCAAATATAAAAATGGTTGCTGCATCCCTAGTAAAAAACCAGGAAAATCCAGTCCCCGAGGAATATAGCGCCGAGCAGGCCCACCAGGAGAAAAGGGAGAAACGGGGGAAGCCGGGAATAAATCCAGACCTCCTTTACTCCTGCTTTTCTGAGCTTGGAGACCTCATTCTTTCCAAGGACAGGGCCAATATCCTGGGCTTCCATCAGCTTTTTCATTTTCTCCTTTGCAAGGACATCCTCCTCTCCAGAGAGCGAGGAAACCTTTACCTTTTCTATTATGGCTTCATTTATGGATTTCTTGTATACCAGGAAGAAAATCGTGGAAAGCAGAAGCACAGAAGCGATGAAAAAATAGACTGGGGAAAAGAAGGGGGCATTGATGAATATGTAGGCAAAGAAAAGGTAGGGGATAAACAGAAGGAGGTATACCGGATTTGCCTTGGGTTTGCCGGAAGAGGCAACAAGCCTGCCAAAATACAGGACAGAGTAAAGGGCAAATGCAACACCGCTGTAGAGCAGCGTGGAAAAGATTAAGGGGTAATTGAATGGGGTGTTCAGGAAAGAGGGATGGATTGGGAGGAGCAGAGTTATGGAGCATACCACAAAAAGATCGGCCCCGCCCAGCTGGCCGGCCCGGTAGAGGAGAAAGCCGAATCCGAACAGGATTGCGGTGAGGGATGCTGCATAAAGAAATATGTCTGCATTGAAAAACACAAGATTGGTGAGGACTGCTGCAGCAAGGAAGGCATAAAGGAGATTGTTGGGGACATTGCGACTGTTGAAGATATCGAAATAGGTTGCGGCTGCTGTGCCCAGGAGTGCTATTGCAATTCTTAGCAGTTCCCCTGGCATTATCAGGGTTGAAAAAAGAAGCTTTTCGAGCATATTTGGTTTTTCTCTTGGCAATTTATAAGATTAACCCAGAACCAGGGAAAGGAAATCATCGTCCATTCCAATTACATCCAGGCGGGAGCAGGTGCAGGGCTTGCTTAGGAAAGAGGAGATGGAGGGCTCGGTGCGGCCGTTGTCCCCATGGATTAACTCCTTTATGTAGGTGCCTGCATCTGCACGCACATCAATTACCAGTTGGCTCTGCTCAAGCTTTGATGCGGTAATCTGTGCATGGCGGCGTCGGATTTTGTCCGCGCGCCTGTGGGCAACTCTTTCCGGGGTTCTTTGGTTCAGGCTAAAGCTGAATTTGCTAATTTTTTGGGCGTCTTCTTCTGTAAGGGGCTGGTCTGAATCAATCCAGGCACGATATGTCTTGGGGAAATGGGAATCAGAAACAAGGGTTACGGAGCCGGGAGGAACAAGCTTAAGGGAAGAAACTTCGACTTTTCCCTGGGAATTTATTTTCTCTTGGAGGAGGGCGAGGTCCGGGCGTATTTTCAGTGGGCCTTTTACTTCAAGAACAAAGGGGCGGCCGGCAAAATTCAGCACATCAATATCCTCCCTCCCAGAAGCATGGAAGGTATACTTTCCCCCAGTAAGGGAACCTGCTGCATCCCCGATTATTTCCTCTACGGATTCCTCATACATCTTTCCTTTTCCTGCACAATGGGAGCAGCCCGCACCCCCGCATTTCAGGCAAACCCATTTGCTCTGAGATATTCCGCGGACAAGCTTATTGTAGCAGCCGAAAAGAAAAAGCGGCTCGTTTTTTCCATCTGCTTCCAGGGTGGAAAAATCAACAGTTATACGGCCATCTGAAGAAAGGGGGGAATATCTCTTGCCTGTTGAAGACTCAATGTGGTGGGAAATTTGGGCATTCAGCCAGGATTTCAGGGACTCGCCTTCTGAATAATCCCATGCCTCTTCCTCTTTTGAAAGAACCTGCCTGGGGATGTGGCTTGAGAGGGAAAATGTTTCCCACTCAGGCTTCATTGCCTTTTCTGCATGGGCAAGAAGAGTGGGAAGGGACTGCAACACCCCGCCGCAAATGTGGCAGGGGCCTTGGGGGAAATCCTTTTGGAAGCGGGAATTGCAGCTGCCGCATAGTCTTATCATTTCTTCAGCCTGAATTTGAAACCATAATGTATTGGTCCTTCGGGGTCATCTGATAGGATTTTGCGGAACACCCCCTCTACATGGTCGCCGATTTTTACATCTTTTCCTTCCGCATCCACAATCTGGCCTGTACACCTGCTTCCCTCATCAAGCTCAACAACCGCGATTACATAGGGAACCTGCTCCTCAAAGCCTGAGGGGGGGGCATGGATTTCGGTAAAAGAATAGACCTTTCCGTTTCCTGAAAACTCAAACGGCTCCATTTTTCCCTTGCGCCTGCACTTTGGGCATAGAGAGCGGGGGGGGAAATAAGTTGAGCTGCAGGTCTGGCACTTGGAGCCATACATCTTGTAGCGCTCAGGAATGCGCCGCCAGGTAAGTGAAATTGATTCCTTCATTCAAAACACCTCAGTATCCTCGCTGGAAAATATTTACAACTGCGGTTGCCCCGCTTCCCCCCACATTGTGGGTCAATCCATAGGAGATATCCTTTACCTGGCGCTCTGCTGCATCTCCACGGAGCTGCCAGGCGACCTCGCAGGCCTGCTTTACACCAGTTGCGCCTACCGGGTGGCCGGTGGACTTGAGGCCTCCGCTTGTGTTGACGGCGACCTCCCCCCCTATTCTTGTTTTCCCTTCAAGAGCTGCCCTTCCGCCTTCCCCGGGAGCAAAAAATCCGAGGTCTTCAGTTGCAATTATCTCTGCGATTGTGAAACAGTCGTGGACTTCTGCGATATCGATGTCTGAAGGGGAAATGCCTGCGTAGTTGTAGGCACGCTGGCCCGCTATCTTTGCTGCCTTTATACTTGTGAGGGATTCGCGGTCGTGCAGGGCAAGAGTTCCGCTGGTCTGCTCACTTGCAACCACCTCTATAGGTTTCTCATTGTAGCTGGTGGCTGAATCAAGGGGGGCAAGAACCAGGGCAGCTGCCCCATCTGTAATCGGAGAGCAGTCCATTATCCTAAGCGGGTCTGCGACCATCTTTGAATTCAGGGCCTGCTCCAGGGTTATCTCCCGCTGGAACTGGGCATGTTTGTTGTTTACTCCGTTGCTGTGGTTTTTCACTGCAACTGAAGCAAGCATCTCTTCGGTGGTGCCATATTCGTACATATGGCGGCGGGCCATCATTGCATAGAGGCCCGGAAAAGTGGCGCCCATAAAAAGCTCCCACTCCTGGTCGCCTGCGCCGCCAAGGATTTGGGAAACCGCAGCGGTATCCAGGTCGGTCATCTTCTCTACTCCTCCTACCACCACAATATCGTGGAGGCCGGATGCAACTGCAAGAACTCCCTGGCGCAGGGCGATTGAGCCTGAGGCACATGCCCCCTCAACCCGGGTGATGGGAACTGGGTTGAGACCCATGTAATCTGCGATAAGAGCGCCTGCGTGCTCCTGCCCTACAAGTGAGCCGGAGGCCATTGTTCCGAGATATCCGGCGGAAATTTCATCCCCTTTTATGTTTGCATCCTGGATTGCTTTTACTCCTGCTTCAGTGACCATACCGCGGAAACTCTCGTCCCAGTTCTCCCCGAACTTAGTCATTCCTACTCCAATGATTGCTACTTTTCTCATCGTTATCACATTCCCTTGTACTTCTTCCTGAGCTTCGCGTAAATCGCGTAGGTAATGTATTCCTTATTTTCTATAAAGTGGGATAGAGGATAGCCATTCCTGCGCTTCTCTTCAATCTTGTCTGTTACTTTTATTGAGAAGGCGTCGGAGCCTGCGCCTGAACCGAAGGAAGTTACGAAGATACGCTCTCCTGCCTTTGCGTGGTCAAGGACGTTGGCGAGTGCAAGGGGCGCGTTCGCAGAGTAGGTGTTTCCTATTATTGGGCAGAGCATTCCTTCTGCAAGCTTTTCCTTTGGAACGCCAAGCTTCTTTGCAACTGCCCTGGGGAACTTTGCATTTGGCTGGTGGAAGATGAAGTAATCATAGTTGTCGATTTTTTCATCCATTTTTTCCATCAGCCCATTGAATGCGCCCTGGACGTGCTTAAAATAGGCTGGCTCTCCTGTGAACCTGCCTCCGTGGGAAGGGAAATCTGCCTTCGGGCGCCTCCAGAAATCTGGGGTATCGGTTGTGTAGGAGAAAGTGTCCTCTATTAGGGCAAGGGACTCCTCTTCCGGGCCGATTATGTATGCGGCTGCGGCTGCTGCGGCTGAATATTCTAGGGCATCTCCTGGGCGCCCCTGGGCAGTATCTGCTCCGATTGCAAGGCCATATCTGACCATGTTGGATCCTGCGAGTCCCATGCAAATTTGTATACCTGCGGTGCCTGCCTTGCAGGCAAACTCAAGATCTGCTGCAGTTAGGTTGGGAATTGTGCCCAGAGCCTGGGCAACCATGGTGGCTGTGGGCTTTACAGCATAAGGGTGGGATTCGCTTCCCACATAAACAGCGCCTATGCTTTCCCGGGGTATGCCTGCGCGCTTCATTGCAATCCTTGCTGCTTCCACAGACATTGTTGCTGAATCCTCATCAGATGCCGGAACAGACTTTTCCAATATGCCCAGGCCTTTCTGGATACGGTCGGGGTCTTCGCCCCATACTTCTGCGATTGTTTCGCTCTTTATCCGGTATTTTGGGATGTATGCTCCATAACCTACAATTCCTGCCATTTTCATTGCACCTTAGATTTTTTTCAGTCTTTCTTTTATCTTGCTTATCTCAAGATTTGTTGTTATGACGGGGACTTGCTCTTTTTCAGAGAGCTTTAGGGCGAGCTTGTCCACCTTCTTTATGCCGTGGAGAATTACGGCAGAGGGCTTAGAGGGGGAAACACGTATTACTACCATGGGGCTGCGGCCGGTTGAGACTCCAGTGAAAATCATTGCACGCTCGCTCATATTTCCATATATATTTGTGAAGTAGGTAAATGGCATGTCCAGGATTACTTTTATTGAGTCAACTAGGGTGTAGCCGTAGAGCTTGCGGTCCTCTACAAGGTCCTGGTTGGTGATTATTTCCCCTTCAATGAGCTCTACAAAATCTGAGAGGGGGAGGGAGCGGGCAAACTCGTGGAGCTCAAAATACTCCTCAGTGCTGGAGCCGCCTTCTAGAAGCTTCTGGGTGATGCTGCCTCCCTTCTTTGCATCTATTTCGAAGAGGACGTTTACAAAGCGCTTGATGATGTTGGAGCCTGGAGATTTTCTGCGGTTGGACTCGTAGTCGCTGATTGTGGAGACTGAGATTCCTATTGCTTTTGCTAATTCTCCCTGGGTGATGCCGAAGATTTCCCTCCACTTCTTCATTGTGGAGCCCGGGTCCTCGGAAAGGGAGATTTCGCCTGCAATCCTTAGCTTAAGTTTCTCCATATATTATGACCTCTGGAGGGTAGGTACTCTGTTGTGGGAGGGAGAATATAAAAAGGTTTCTATGTGCCGTAATTGGATACGGCAAAGAGCGTAAATTAGGTATATAAAAAGAGTTGGGAGCAAAAAAATCAGTATGGACATTAAGGATATTCATCTTGGGGAATCACCCTCAGTGAAAGAGCTTGTGGAAGCATATGGGAAGAGTGGGTTCCAGGGGACGCACCTTGGGGATGCTGTGGAACTTGTGAAGAAGATGAAGGGGGAGGGGGCGACTATTTTCCTTGCCTTTACTGCGAATGTGGTGGCTTCGGGATTGAGGGGAGTGCTTGCTGATATGGTGAAGGAGGCTTATGCGGATGTTATTGTTACTACCGGGGGCGCTTTGGACCATGACCTGATTAAGGCGCATGAGCC
>WJMN01000026.1 GCA_014727925.1 Microcaldota archaeon | reverse complement strand
GGTTTTCAAGTGCGCTGCAGACAATGAAAAAGTACTTGAGGTGAACTGCCAGCCCCTCCGTCTTGACCTGAACGATGCCCATATTTTCAATGGCCGGAAGCACGGCTGCCTATTCAGCATAGACACAGATTCCCATGCCACCGGCCACCTTGATTACATGAGGTATGGAGTCTGGCAGGCCCGCAGGGGGTGGCTTGGGAGAGGTGACGTAATAAATGCCCTCCCATACTCAAAACTGAAGAAAAAGCTGCCCAACCTCCCCTGAGTTATAAAGTTTTATAAAATTTGCTTTGTATTTTTTTTGTGAGGTGATATGTGTGTTTTGGCCAAGGTCTAAAATGCGGGAATTTTTTGATGAGATGTGGGCTCTTCCCGAAGCGGATTTGCATTCTGTGCGGAGCCCGCTTGTGAATGTAGAAGACAAGGAAGACAAGCTAGTGGTTACTGCAGAGCTTCCGGGAATGAAGAAGGAAGATATTCAGGTTAACCTGGAGGAAGGTGCTCTTACCCTCAGCGCAGAAAGAAAGGATGTTGAGGAAGAAAAGGAGAAAGAGTATTACCGCTGCGAGAGGCAGTACTCTTCCTTCAGGAGGCGCATAGCCCTTCCCGATCCGGTGAACCTGGAAGGTGCGGATGCAGAATATTCAGAAGGCATCCTTACAATTTCTCTTCCCAAAAAGCAAGGCGAGGAATCCAAAAAGAAGGGCCTTACAATCCGCTGAAATCCCCCATTTTCTTTTTATTTTAATCACCTTTTTTTTAAACACTTCCACTCACCGCTTACCAGGAATGGCGCGAAAGTGGACCCTCCCAAGAAGGGGGGGACAACCCCGAGTATACAGGCATCTGCCCATGGCCATCTAAAAATAATGCTTTTCCTTCGTTCTGAAGGTGCAGACCCCAACAGGAAAAATTCAGATGGAAAGGCTGCGGGGGTTATGCTTCCATGGGAAAACACCGCAAGGTTTGCCACCTGTTTAGAAGCTATGGGGCAAGAGGCAGTTAGCTTCCCAAAAGCATACTTATTTAAACATAAGATAACACTAACCACTATCAATGAGAAAAATCCACAAATTCCCTGTGCGCCAGCCACCTCCTGCACCTGCAATAATCAAGAGGGCTTTCCGCAGAAAACCCTGCAGGAGGATTCCCCTTCCTGAAGCAGCATCCCGGATTGGTGTGCCCCCTAAAAAGCTTAATAATGTTTTCAAGGGGAGGGAAAGCTGCAGCATATTGCTGAGGTTTGATTTCCGCAGGGAGAGGGCAATGATTTTCAGGAGGCATTGGTACCAGCCGGAAATTCCCGCGGATTCACTTTCAATAGTTTCGGATTACCTCAAGCTGCGCGATTTGCTTTTTCCTGGCAAGGAATTTGTCAATATTCTAAAGGCAATGAAGACAACCCGCCTCCGTCGAAACAGCGAGATGCTCTCCTCATTTATTTTCTCAAATGTAGTAGTTTCCGGAAAGCAGCCTCCCCTGCTGCCGGTTGTCCCGGAAAGCAGCCCCCTGTTTTACCTCCCTGTGCATGAACTGAACGGCGCAATGTATTCCCGCCAAAAAGATGTGGACACGATTCTTTTTTGCGCCCGCGTTTCCTGCGGTTCTCAAAGGGTTGCAGCCTCTGCCCTGCGCAATTTTGCAGATTATTTTTCCGGTCTCCCATCCTACAATTCAATAAAGAGAGAAACTGCAATGAAGCTCTGGTTCCTCAGGGAACGTTATCTGGAGAATAGATTTTTCTATTCAAAAACAATGCACAGGTGGGCAATCAGGATTCTTGAATCCAAAAATGCAGAGATATTCTTTTCAAGAAAGGCCCGGGATTATTTTTGATTTTTCTCCCATAGTTCCGAGAGCTTTTAAATTTTGCTTCCAATAGCCCCATATGGCCACGCAGAAGAAGCAGTACCTCAGCGTAATGAGCCTTGCCATGATAACTGTGGCGGCCCTCTTCGGGCTGGGCGGGCTCACTGAAAATGCTGTTTTTGGTTTTTCCGCTATTTTCTTTTATGGGGTTGCAGCAGTCCTGTTTTTCATTCCCGCAGCACTTATTTCCGCATTTCTCGCAAGCCGTTTCCCCACAGGCGGAGTGAATGTCTGGGTTTCAAACGCATTCGGTAAGAAATGGGGGCTTCTTGCAATATGGGTGCAGTGGCTCCAGAGTGTTGCCCTGTATGTTACAGTGCTCAGCTTTACTGCTGCCACAATAGCATTTGCATTCAACCCTGCGCTCGCAAACAATGATCTTTTCATCGTGGGCATAATACTTGTTGCATACTGGGGCGTAACCCTGGTAAATTTTAGGGGGATGAATCTTTCCTCTACTGTGAGCACATATGGCGTGGCAATCGGCACAATCCTTCCCGGTGCCCTCCTGATACTTCTTGCGCTTGCCTGGATTATGGGCGGCAACCCAATCCAGTTCCAGGTATCCCTGGAAGCAGCAATTCCTGATTTCCAGGGGATAAACAGCCTTGCTCTTGCCATAGGGGGCGTTCTGCTATATGCAGGAATAGAGATGTCTGCTGCCCACATAACAAGGCTCCGCAATCCTTCCCGGGATTATCCGCGGGCCATAATGATAGCTGCCATTATTTCGGTAGTGCTGTTTGTTTTTGGCTCGCTTGCAATTGCTGCAGTGGTGCCGGAAAAAAGCCTTAGCCTGGTAGGGGGAATCATGGAGGCATTTTCAACCATGCTCGGCCATTATTCTCTTAACTGGGCTATTCCGGTGGTAAGCCTCCTGATAGTCCTTGGCACGCTTGCCCAGATAAATACCTGGATTGCAGGTCCCTGCCAGGGTGTGCTTAAAGTTGCAAGGGAAGGATCTCTCCCGCCATTTTTCCAGAAAGTGAACAAGCACAAGATGCCCACAAACATCCTTCTTCTCCAGGGCGCAATTGTCACGGTGCTGGGCCTGGTTTTCCTTGCAATGCCCGACCCCAGCGATTCATTTTCTTTCCTTACTGCGATGACAACCCAGATATATCTGGTAATGTACATGCTGATGTTTCTTGCAGGAATTTTCCTTGCAGGCAGCAAGGCAGGAAAAAATGCCTTTTCAATTCCAGGGGGGAAAGCCGGAGTATGGATTCTTGGGGGTGTGGGTTTTCTTACCTCCCTTGCCGCAATATCAATAGGGTTCTTTCCACCGAGCCAGGAGCAGGCAGTCAGCCCTGAACTCTATACGGGCCTGCTTGCACTCGGCATGGCTGTAGTGGTCGTGGCCCCCCTCCTGATTTATCATTTTAGGAAAAGAAGCTGGGCTGCAGGATGAATTCCTAGAAAAGATTGTTGTAATTTAAACCCTTCGATGGTTACTACTCCATTGTATGGCCTTGCGTTCAAAAACCCCTTCCAGCCCCAGGCAGGACAGGGAAAAAACCCGCATGCACCCAAAACGCTTTATTTTTGCAAAAGAAAAAGAAGACATTGAAAAATTATCGCTTGCCCGCAGGGAACCTGGGAAGTTTGCACTTCAGAACAATAAGCTTATTTATTCGGGCATCCGCAGGCACAATCTGGATTTCATAAAGGGGGTGGAGAGGGAAGACCTTGAACAGGAGTGCCTCATTTCCCTAATAAAGAGTGCACAAAAATGGTTTCCGCCCAGGGGCGAGTTCTCCACTTTTGCAATTGCAAATATGGCCAATTGCAAGCGGATTCTTGAGAGGTCACATGCCCTGGTGCATTTTCCTGAGGACGAAAGAAACAGGATCATTGCTTTCCGCAAATGGAAGAGGTACAATCCCGGTGAAGGTACAGAGGAGTTTGCAGATTATATGGGAATATCCCTGGGGCAGGCAAGGGAGATAGAATGGAATTCAGAAATCCACAAGAATTCAATGCTTCCAAAAGACGGAAGCGCCCTGCTTTATGGTGAGATGCCCCCAAATGATGGCAAAGGACTCATCCCTCCCGGGCAGGTTTCGGTAAAGCAGGTGAGGAGAAAAATGGAACACTACTCAAATCCCGTTTCCTCAATTGAACATTCTTCAATGAAAAGCGCTATCTCATCTGCAATGTCTTCCCTTAACGATTCCGAGCGCTCTTCCCTGGAGGCAAGGTTTGGGCTTAACGGAACTCCCCAGAAAACAGTTTCAGAGATTGCAGGGGAATTGAAACTTAGCAGAGAAAAGGCCCGCTCTTTTCTGCAGCTTGCAACCAGGAAACTGAAAAACAGGCTTGAGCGCCACGGCCTGTCCAGGGAGCTGCTTGACCAGGATTAGGCAGTTGCTGCCTTTGCTGTTTTTGTTCCCGGAGTCCCATTTCTCCCTTCAAGGTTCCGGAGGGCCTTTTTCCTCATCCTTATTGCCTTCATCGTATCCAGGGCTTCCCCCGCCATTTCCCTTATTTTTCCAGGATGGCCATGTATATATGCAATGCGCTCAAGGAGCTTCAGGTTTTTTTCCTTTTTGCACTTTGCAATAATCTTCTCCCCTGCCATCTCCCTTATTTTTCCAGGGTACCTCTCCCCTGATGAAATCAATTCCAGGTATTTTCCTTTTTCTATGAGTGCTTTCCCTGCAGCCATGCAGACTTCCCCAGGGAATCTCCTGCTCCCCAGGATATAGAGTACGTTCATCCATCTTCCTGCTTCAATTGAGTTTTCAATGTGTTTCATTCCTGCCCCTCTCCTTATTTCATCGGGCAGGTTCCTGTCCTGGGCAATTTTTTCCACTTCAAGAAATTTTCCTATTTGAATAGTCTTCTCCAGTTCATCAGTGTTTTTTGTAAAGGGCTTCATGGTATGATTGTGTTCAGAAAAGTTTAAATCTGTCTATTACTTGTCTTTTTTTCCCATTTACCCCGCAGGCTTTAAATCTCACCGCCCCATATTCTTCTCGTGCCTATTATCTCAGCTTCCAACATTACCAAGAAGTTCAATTCATTTACTGCAGTTAATTCTGTTTCTCTTCAGGTGGAAAAGGGCGAGATTTTCGGGCTTCTTGGCCCAAACGGGGCGGGCAAGACTACGTTTATTTCCATGCTCGTAACCATGAAGCGCCCCTCTTCTGGCCGCGCTGAAGTAAATGGGTTTGATGTTTCATCTGACCCACGCGGAGTGCGCAAGAGCATAGGGATTGTTTTCCAGGACCAGGCCCTGGACGAGGAGCTCACTGCATATGAGAACCTGGACCTGCATGCTGCCCTTTATTCCGTTCCCCGTAATGAGAGGGAAATCCGCATAATGGAAGTGCTGAAGATGGTTGAGCTGGATTCCCGCAGGGACGACCAGGTAAAAACCTTTTCCGGCGGAATGCGGAGGCGCCTGGAGATTGCCCGCGGCCTCATACACTATCCAAAAGTGCTTTTCCTAGATGAGCCCACCCTTGGCCTTGACCCCCAGACCCGCAAGCATATCTGGGAGTACATAAACAAATTGCGCAGGGAGCACAATGTAACTGTTTTCCTTACTACTCATTATATGGAGGAAGCAGATACCCTCTGCGACCGGATTGCGATAATTGACCACGGCAAAATAATCATGATGGACACACCTTCAGGGCTGAAGGATTCGCTGGGAGGCGACACCCTGCTTCTTGAGTGCAGCTCCCCCAGGAAGCTCTGCAGCACCCTGAAGGGGCAGGAATGCATTATTGATTCAAAACCCCACAACGGAAAGCTTACTTTGCGCCTGGATAACGGCGAGAAAAAAATCCCCATGATAATGCAGAAGGCCCGGGATGCAGGAGTTGCTGTTTCTTCAGTTTCTCTCCATAAACCAACCCTTGATGATGTTTTCCTGCATTATACCGGCCGCACAATACGAGAAGAAAACATCTCTTCTGCAGAATCTTTTAGGATGCATGCAAGGGCAAGGAGGCGGATGAGATGAACCAGGAATTTATAGCAATCTATTTTCTCTGGAAGCGTGAGATCATACGCTTTTTGCGCTCAAAGAGCCGCATAATAGGCAGCATAGGAATGCCCTTCTTTTTCCTGGTAATGCTTGGTTTTGGAATAGGGGGAATTGTTTCTCTCGAGGGAGGGGGAAGCTACCTTGATTTTGTTGCTCCCGGAATCCTGGGGATGGTGCTCCTTTTTGGCTCTGTGTTTTCCGGCGCAATAGTAATCATTGACAAGCAGTTCGGCTTTCTTAAGGAAACCCTGGTAGCCCCTGTCCGCAGGGAAAGCATCGTGCTGGGCAAGGCCCTTGGCGGCGCAAGCACAGCAGTAATCCAGGGTATGCTCATGATTTTTGTGATGGCCATACTGGGCGTTTCAATCCCCCTACATACCATTCCCCTGTTGTTTGCAGTAATGTTTCTTGTTTCAATTGCATTTGTTTCCCTAGGAATTTCCCTTGCCTCCATAATGGAGGATATGCACGGCTTTCAGCTAATAGTCAATTTCCTGATTTTTCCGATGTTTCTTTTTTCCGGCGCAATTTTTCCGCTGGATTCGGTTCCGGAAATACTCCAGTATCTTTCCTATATTGACCCCCTCACTTACGGGGTGGATGCGATGCGCATTGTTCTCATGGGAACTGCCCGGTTTTCGCTTGCCCTTGACCTGGGGGTTCTCGTTGCTTTTCTTGCAGTGACCACCTCTCTGGCCGCCTATTTATTCAGGAGAATAGAGAATTAGGCGGGTTCTGCAAAAAAAGTAACCATTATAATCTATTCTATACTATAGTTACTTACAATTTGGTGAAAAAATGGAAGGAACAGTAAAGTTCTTCAATGAAATGAAGAGGTTCGGCTTTATTGCCGGAGAGGATGGAAAAGAGTACTTTGTGCACGCAAGCGGGCTCAAAGAAGGTACCAGTATCAATGAAGGAGACAAAGTAAAGTTTGATGTCGCTGAGGGCGACAGGGGACCCAAAGCAGACAACGTTGAAAAACTCTGAATAGTTTCACATTAACTGGTTTTATTTTTTATTTCCCTTTTTCTTTATCTTACTCCAAGAAAGTCTTTTTTCAGAAGGTCAGGGTTATCCAGGCCGATTGTCCTGTGGAGCAGCCTTCCCTCGCTTGTTACGTATGTGCCCATATATCCATTTGGCCCGAAAAACTGCGACTGGAATGTGGGGACTCCTCTATTCCACCCATAGAATCTGAGCACCTGGTCCAGTGTTTGCCCCGGAGTTTCATACATTTTCCCGTAATCTAGCAGCAGGGTCCTTTCCTTAAGCTGCACACCTGTTACTACATGCATTCCTTGTTTTGTGTTCACGTTCATTACTACTGCATCCAGCCCATTCGCCCTCATAAAATCGGCCATTAACCAGTGTATTCCCGCACAAACAGCAATTCCTTTTCTCAGGTTATCCGGAAGCGGCTGGCTTCCCGGGTTTGACTGGTACCAGTCCATATATGCCTTTATGTACTGGAACATATCCTCGTTGTCTGCCCTTGCAATTCTTTTCACTTCGCTGTCAAAGATGTTCCCGCTTGTCATTGCATCATAGGCATCATTTGCATAAGCAACCTGCTGAAGGAATGCCCCCAGAAATCTTGCCCTGACTACCACTTCGTCCGGGGAGAGCCCCTGGTATGAATTTTTGAATTCGGCAAAGGTTTCTGAGTCCAGTATTCTCTGTTTCGTTTCCCTTATGGGAATATCATAATGTGGGTCACCCGAATTTCCAAATCCGTATGGGCCCGGATGCTCATTATCCGGGAAATCCGTTTCTGCAAATTCTATGCTTCCGTCCTGCTCATGGGAATATTCTGCAGTGTTTGTTGAGTTGAAGCTGCCTGTTCCGAGAATTACATTCATCCCCACCATTACTGCGGGGTCCACCCTTCCTCCCAGCTGGGAAGACCAATGAGTCATTCCAATTGAAACCCAGATGTCTATGTCTGAATCCACCGCTTCTCCCCTCATGCTCACTGTGCGGGTTCCCCTAAATCCATATTTATTGTATATTCCGTAGTTATTTCCCACCATTCCGAGATTTGCGAATCCCCTTATTGTGTATTCATCTACTCTTACCTGTGCCCCTACTTCAAGGTCCTGGAGTTTCGGCTCATAGTATCCCACATATGCCGTTTTCATGGGGTTATTGGCTGCAAAATAGAATGTGGGCACAGTATAAAGCAGCAGGGTTTTTGCAAATTCAGATGACAGGCCCACCGAGAAATTAACATATGTATCATCCCATACTGGATATGAAAGCGCACCTCCGAATATCCCCCCGACTCTCAGCCGGAAATCCTTTCCTATCGGCTGCGAGTATCCGAGCCCAAGCGAATGCGAGGTATAAATCCAGGAGGGCATATTATGCATGAATGCCGCACTCCCATAATATATTCCCTTGATTCTCCACACATTCAGTTCAGGCCTGAGCATTATTCTTCCAAAAGGCGCAAGCGGACCCCTGAATGAAAGCACACCAAAATCCATCCTTGCAAGATTGCGGTACCTAAATGCCCCGAATGCAGCCTCCCCTGCTTCATTTGCCCTGAAATTCAGGCCCAAATCAAAGGGGTTGTCCAAATTCATGTCCCTTGGCTCTCCTCCCACGCCAACAGAGTCCTCAAAAGGCGAGAGGGCAGGGTCCATGTATTTGCTCATTGCCCAGAAATCCGGGCTGAAGTCTATGTTGTGGCTTACAACCCTGTCTACCTTCTTCTCTTTTTCCCCATCTGCCTCTTTATCTTCTCTGTCTGTTTCGGAAGGCTTTTCTGTTTCTGCAACTGCGGGTTTTTCACCCCCCCTGCTGCTCCCGTCTGCTTTCGCGTTTTGTGAAATAAGCGGGGAAACCAGCAGCGCAGCCCCAAGCAGCGCAGCCCCAAGGGCCTTCTTTACGGGTCTGGGCTTGCACCTTTGCTGAGGCATGATCTTTTTTATTTTGCGCGTTTTTCCCCGTAACATCATTTTTCTTACCTATATTATTTTACAATAGAAGGTAATTTAAGGTTACATCCTTTACTAAGTATTAACTTTTTTCATTTTTGTAGTATGTCCACAACCTTTATATTCTTTAATGAATATATATTCAATAACATTCAACAAAAAGAGGTAATAAATCATGCCAGCAAGAGACGGAACCGGACCAAACCGGCTTGGCCCCCTTACAGGAAGGAGAATGGGCCCCTGCGGAAGAGGTGCCGGATACGGACGTGGATACGGAAGGGGTTATGGATACGGCGGATCTTATTACGGCCCAGCGCCACAGGCTCCCCCGGCATCTTCAAAGGAAGATGAAATTTCATATCTCAAGTCCGCGCTCAAAAGCCTTGATGCCGAGAAAAAGGATATTGAGCAGCGCCTGAAAGAACTTGTGAAATAGTTTTTTTTCTTTATTTTGAAAACACCGTCAGCACAGCAGGACAATGAAACTGCAGGGCCGGAATCACAGAAAGGAAAGCCGGAAGGAATTCCGGCTGCTTCTGGAAAAGATATTGAAGAGTAGGGCTTTGAGTTTCTACAAATCCATTTTCTTTTTTTGTAAATCCATATCTGCATTTTTTATCCTTTTTCTTCCGGAATACATTATTAAGTTTTTCTTAGAAAAAATTACCCGGTGAAATGATGGCAAAAAAGCAAACTCCTGAAAACAAAATGAGCACTTCAGAATATGCAGTTCCGGTTTTTGCCGGACTATCGGTTGTCCTGATTGTGGCAGCATTACTTTTCGGGCCGCACGCCCAGCACGCAAATGAAAATACTCTTCCTGAAGAGGGGGCAGGAGAGCCTGAAACTCCGCAGGAGGCAGAGAACCCAGATGGGGGGCGGGAACCAGAAGCAGGAGAGGGGGCGTATGAAATGCAGGGGGAAGCCCTTCCAGCAGAGGCCGATTCAAACAAGGAAATTGCAGTCATAGAGACCTCAAAAGGAACCATTGAAGTTGAGCTTGACCGTGAAAACGCACCGGAAACAGTGGAGAATTTTGTGTCGTATGCAGATGAAGGTTTCTATGATGGGACAGTTTTCCACCGCGTGATAAAAGGATTTATGATTCAGGGCGGGGGCTTTAGCCAAAATGGGACACAGAAGGAGACCCATACTCCAATATCCCTTGAATCTGATAACGGGCTGATGAACCTGCGCGGCACTATTGCGATGGCCCGCACAATGGACCCGGATTCCGCAACTTCTCAGTTCTTTATTAATACTGCGGATAATCCGTTCCTGGATTATTCTCCTGGAAACGATGGATATGCAGTATTCGGAAAGGTTATTTCCGGAATGAGTGTAGTTGATTCCATAGCATCGATGGAGACTGCAAACAGGGGTACACATGGGGACTGGCCAGTAGAGGATGTACTAATCAACCGGGTTTACATAAAACAGTGATTATCGCCCAATATTCCCCAAAGCAGCCCTTTTTATTCTTTCATTAGCCAATTCCAGATGGTTAAAATGTTCATAGCAGTCCTCTCAGACAACCCTGAAGAAAGAAAGCAGCTCTGCAAATTAGTGGGAAAGGAAACCGGAAGCGGAGATATCTCCTTTTATTCCTCCAATTTCCAGGGGGTAATCCGCACAATCCTTGAGCCTACTCTTTACCCGGACAAACTCCAGCCCCTGCTCTATTCTCTTTCAATTGCAGATTATGTTGTGCTGCAGGCCGGGCAGCTAACTCCTCAGCTTGGGGAAATAATCGTTGCCCTTGATTCACTGAAGAAGGAAAAAGGGTTCATGATTTCGGATATTGAGCTGCCCATAAAGGGCACGGTTCTTGAGAGTTACCATGCGTTCTCTTCTCCGCAGGAGGCAAAGGAGAGAATATGTTCCCTGCAGCCCCCGGAGCCTTCAGGAGAACCATTCTCGCTTGTGGACAGCGCCTTCCAGGTAAAAAGCGTGGGCAATGTTATCCTGGGCACTGTGAAATCAGGCTCCATAAAAAAGCGCGACAGGCTCATCCACCTCCCCTCAAAATCGGAAATAGAAGTAAAATCCATCCAGCTCAATGACAAGGAGGCTGACGAAGTCCCTGCGGGCGGAAGGTTTGGCATATGCTATAAGGGGGGCCCAATTGAGAGGGGAATTCTTGTTCCGCCCTCCAGCTCTTTCAGCATAAGTGACACTATTCCGGGAATATTCACAAAATCCCCTTTCTACAAGCATGAGGTTCCTAGAAAAATCCATGCATATTCCAATTTCCAGTTTGTAGAAGGCAGCATTTCAGATTCTGGACTTTGTCTTGAAAAGCCCTTTGCTTTCCGAAGTTCTGAAAGAATACTGGTTACAGACCCGGGAAGCCCGGGGCTGCGGATATGCGGTGTCTTTTCTGCTGATTAGTTATCAACCGGCTCCTGGTCCGGAGGCATCCCTTCTCCAAGGGGTTCTTCCCCCTGAATTTCAGGATATTCCCAGTCACATTC
>WJMN01000025.1 GCA_014727925.1 Microcaldota archaeon | reverse complement strand
TTCAGTTACTGCAGTAAGGTCGTGCGTCACTATCATTATTGCCATCTTTTCCTTCAGCCTTCCCAATAGTTCATAAAAGTTCTTTTGCGCATCCGGGTCCAGGCTTGATACCGGCTCGTCTAGGAGCAGCAGCCTGGGCTCGCTCATAAGCGCACGGGCCAGAAGTACCCTCTGTATCTGGCCTCCGGATAATTTTGAAATCTGCCTCTTGGCGTATCCTCTCATGCCTACGGTTTCCAGTGCATTCATTGCTTTGGATTTTTCCTCCTGGTTATAGGTCCATCCTGGCCTGCTTATGTTCCCTGGCTTTCCTGAGAGCACCACCCCCAGAACATCTATCGGAAATTCTCTGTCGAAGTTGGCAATTTGGGGAACATAGCCTACTTTGCCCCTCCCTGCTTCTGGGGTTTTTCCAAATACTGAAGCATTCCCCTTTGTGGGCCGGAGGAGCCCCAGAATGATTTTGAGCAGGGTTGTCTTGCCGCCTCCATTGGGGCCTATCACCCCAATTAGATCCCCTTTTTTCACGCTAAGGCTGACATTGCGTAGGACAGGTATTGAATCATAGCTGAAAGAAACGTTTTTCAGCTCAACAACTTCTTCCATGGAACCTCTTTCCCAAAAAAGAATAAAAAGGATTAGTTTGCGGCGCCCCCAGCTGCTGCAAATGCATCTGCCACATTCTGCATGTTCTCCAGGTAATTTTTATCCAATGGATCAATGAGGATCACCTGCCCCCCTATCTCGGATGCCACTGTTTCGGCACTAGACGTGCTGAACTGGGGGGAGGCAAATACAACCTTAATCCCATGTTCTTTGGCCATATCCACAACATGCTGGATATTCTGGGCCGTGGGCGCTTTTCCTGCCTCTTCTATCGCTATCTGCTCAAGCCCATAATCGTGGGCAAAGTATCCCCATGCAGGATGGAAAACTATGAATTCCTTGTTCCTGCTCCCCTCCAGCGTGGTGCTTATGCGTGAATCCAGCTGGTCAAGGCGGGAGATGTACGCATCTGCGTTTGCCCGGTAATATGCGGCATTGTCCGGATCCTCCTGGGCTAATGCACTATACATGTTTTCTACCATTACTTTTGCATTCCTCGGAGAATTCCAGATGTGCGGGTCCAGGCCAGTATGCGCATGATTATGTTCTTCTTCATGCTCCTCTTCGTGTTCCTCTCCCCCATGTTCTTCGTGCTCTTCATGTTCATTGTGCCCATGCTCTTCCATTGGGATTAGTTCAATTCCCTTAGAGCAATCTATTACTTCCAGGCCAGGGTTAACCCCCTGGATATCCTCCATCCAGGCGTTCTCAAATTCCACTCCGGACCCAACTTTGAAATATAATGAGGAGCCCGCAACTTCTTCAAGTTGTGAAGGGGTGGGCTCATAGCTGTGGGGGCTCGCCCCTGGAGGCACCATTACAATCACTTCTGCGTTGTCCCCCACGACTTCTTCAGCAAACTCCGCCTGCGGCAGGAGTGTAACAACTACTTTCATCTTTCCGCTTTCCTCCTGAGGGGAGGTGCATCCAAAGAGCAGTAGTGCCATCGCAAGAACCAGAAAAATAATCGGTTTTGAGTACATCTAAATTCACCTTATTTTGAAAAGAGGCAAATAGTTATTAACTCTTTCCATAAAAGTTATTAACTATGGACCATTCCAAACATTTAGTTAGTAAAAATTTCCTTTCCGGAAAGGGAAATGCAAGCCCTGTATCCGGAGCACTATTCGGAATCAGCAGTCTTGCGTGCCCCTGCCCATTCTGCATAATCTCTACTATATCGCTCACGTTTCATGGATCATTCGAAAAACTTGGGGTGGAATTGTGGAAATAATCAGCGTTTCAATGGACAAGGGCCAGCTTGCAGAGCTGGACAGGATTCAGGAAAAGCTTGGATTCGGGAGCCGCTCAAAACTCCTGCGCGCAACAATAGATTCCATGCTTAATGAGTATAACGTGCTTGAGTCTAGGAGAGGGCACACTGATGCAGTGTTCACAGTAACTCATGCCTCACATGGAGCCGATTCCCTGAGCAGACTCCTGAACGAATTCGAGGATGTGATAAAAACGGAAGTGCACCAGCACCACAAGAGCATTTGCCTCAGGGTGCTTATCAGTTGCGGGGATGCAAAGCGGGTAAAAGAGCTGTTTTCCCACCTGAAGCGCACGAAAGGGATACGCTCGGTCCAGGTTTCGGTTTTATAGAAATCTTTATATTTTCTGATATTGAGGAGTTCCCATGGCGGAACTCCTTTCTTTCCTGATAGTCATTTCTGCAGGCTTGTTTCTTTCCGAGTTCCTCAAAAAGTTCCACATGCCTTATGTAGTTGCCCTAATTATTACAGGAATAATCATTGGCCCGTTTGCTCTGGACCTGATCGTAATAGACGAAACAATTGATTTTCTTGGCTCAATAGGCCTGGTTTTCCTGATGTTCATGGCAGGCCTTGAAAT
Source organism: Microcaldota archaeon (assembly GCA_014727925.1). GTDB lineage: Archaea > Micrarchaeota > Micrarchaeia > Anstonellales > Bilamarchaeaceae > CAIKOA01. Next base: position 64,126 of record WJMN01000025.1, on the reverse strand, counting down.
AAAGCTCTCCAGTTTCAGGAAAATAGTGGGCAGCGCAGCAAAGTTCTCCCTCCTAAACGGGATTCTCCCGATGTGTGTTGGTTTCCTGGTTGCCTCGTACCTGGGCTATGGCATGATTGGCTCATTCATGCTAGGCATAATCTTTGTTTCTTCTTCAATTGCAATAGTTCTTCCGGTGCTAGAGGCACAGGGGCTGATGCAGGTAAAGCTCGGCCGCCTTATTGTTTCAGGAACAATACTTGAGGATGTTTTCAGCCTGCTGATGCTCTCGTTCTTCCTGCAATTGGTAAACCCCACAACCGAGATTCCCCTTTACCTTTTCTATATAATAGTTGCAATATCTCTCTATGCACTCAGGAAGCTCCTGCCAAAAGCAAGGGAGGCATTCAGGAAATTCCACGGGGAAGAAAAAAGCCTTTTCGAGGAGGAAGTGCGCTTTGTATTTGTTGCCCTGATTGCCACAGTAGTATTTTTTGACATCCTGGGAATGCACCCGGTAATTGCAGGGTTCTTTGCCGGTCTTGTGCTCTCAGAATCCATCCAGAGCCAGATATTAACCAGAAAGCTGCATGCAATCAGCTACGGGCTTTTCATCCCTGTTTTCTTTATCATAATTGGTGTGGAAATGGATGTGGGCGTGCTCTTTAGCGGAGTGGGAGGCCTTGCCACTATCCTCATAATCCTCGCAGCAGCTGTGCTCTCTAAATTTATTGGGGGGTTCCTTGCAGGCAGAGTGAATGGATTCAATTCAAAAGAGAGCATAATCTCAGGGGTTGCAACTATCCCCCAGCTGAGCACCACCCTAGCTGTTGCATTTGTGGGGCTTGAATTGGGACTCATAGATGACATGCTTATTACCGCAATGATTGTGCTCAGTATAGCAACAACCTTCTGCGGCCCAATCCTGGTGAAACTGCTCACAAAGCCAATGACCGGCAGGAAATCTCCGGAACCCCAGTAGCCTTTTATTCATTGCCACCTTTTTCCTAACATGGCAAAAATAGATTGGTACAACCAGTTTGTGGATTTAAGATATAAGCCAGCAAAAGATGACCTGATAGTCCTTTTTTATTTTGAGCCACCCGCAGGGATGAGCAAAAAAGAATCCGCAGGAAGAATTGCTTCAGAAAGCTCTACAGGAACCTGGACAACTCTCACTAATCTCCCCCCCAGGATGAACAAACTCAAGGCAACAGCCTTCCAAATGAAGGGAAACTACCTAAAGGTTGCCTATCCAATGGGCCTTTGGGAAAAAGGCAACATGGCCCAGCTTCTCTCGGGAATTGCAGGAAATATTTTTGGGATGAAGGGAGTGAAGAACCTACGCCTTATCGATGCAACATTCCCCAAAACTTATCTGAATGGATTCAAGGGCCCCCAGTATGGGATGGGAGGAATCCGAAAGATGATGGGCGTAAAGAAGCGTCCGCTTACAGGTGCAGTGGTTAAGCCCAAGATAGGATTTTCCGCTTCTGAGCATGCACAAATAGGATACCAGACCTGGATGGGCGGATTTGATTTTGTAAAGGATGATGAAAACCTCACCTCCCAAAAATTCAACCGCTTTGAAGAGCGCCTGAGAATCATGACACGGATGAGGGACAAGGCCGAAAAGCTCACAGGGGAAAAGAAATCTGCATTCTTCAACATCACAGCAGAAACAGAAGAGATGAAGAGGCGCGCCAACCTTGTTGCAGATGCTGGGTGGAATTATGTAATGATTGATGTGGTGGTTTCTGGGACAGCTGCTGTCCAGACCATGACAGAATATTGCAGGGACCTGGGCCTTGCAATCCATGCGCACAGGGCAATGCATGCAGCATTTGACCGTAACCCAAAGCATGGAATGACCATGCAGTTCCTTGCAAAAACCATGAGAGTTCTTGGAGTAAACAACATCCACACAGGAACCGCAGTAGGGAAGCTCGTGGGCACAAAGCCTGAAGTGATGGCAATTGCAGATATACTCAGGGAAAAGAAAACAAAAGCCAAGAAAGACCTGATTCTTGACCAGGAATGGGGGAACATGAAAACAGTGTTCCCCGCATCTTCCGGAGGTCTCCACCCAGGATTAGTGCCTGATGTAATGGACATTTACGGGAACGAGATGATACTTCTTATTTCAGGAGGGATACATGGGCATCCAAAAGGAACGTGTGCAGGCGCAAAAGCAACCATGCAGGCAGTAGAGGCAGTAATGGAAGGCGAAACCCTGCAAGAAAAAGCAAAAAACAACATGGAATTAAAAGAGGCCCTGGGCAAGTGGGGTCGCCACAAGCCCAAGTAGCAGAATCTATTTGCTTTTCCAGAGCCCGTGCACGTTGCAGTATTCCCTTGCAGTTACGTTCTCGTCTTTTAGGGGGAAGTCTGCTTCCGGCTTTTCATCTGGTCTGAGGAACTTCCTGTAGGAGGCATCCCCTGCGATTACCTGAATCCATTCTATGTAATGCTCTTCTTCCATCGGGTGCGGCGCAGAGCCCACTTTAACCGTTATCCCGTTTTCAGTTTTTTCAATTACAGGAACGTGCTTTTCGTCCCCTTCTTCTTCAACCTTTTCTGCCTTGAGCTCCATCGGCTGTCCGCAGCAGACCAGTTCTCCTGCTCCCTCATGGAGCACTTCAACAATGTTTCCGCAAACATTGCATTTGTATATTTCCTTTTTTTCAGTCATTTTTTATCCACCCTTCATAAAACGGCCAGCATACCCAACATTAAAAATTGAAAAAACAAGAAAAAATGAAAAATTCAGCCCTCTATCCACTCAACAAGGGCCTCAAATCTTTCTTCATGGTCAATTTCCTCTTCCATGATGTGCAGCACAAGGTTGTAGGTTACCACATCGGTGTCCTTTGCCATCATCGCAATCTTGTGGTAAATCTTTATTGCGCAGTTCTCTCCTTTAAGGGCTCCCCTGAGCGACTGGAGGGTTTCTTCGCTTGGTGCTTCATAGCCGCAGTTGGTAATCTCGTAAAGCTGCTTCTGGTCTACTACCGGCTTTCCTCCAAGCTGCAGAATCCGCTCAGTAAGCTCTTCAGCATGCTCAAGCTCTTCTTTTGCAACAGCTTCTAGCTCCTTTGCAGCATTTGGATGCTTGACTATGGAAGCCGCCATCAGGTATTGAACATAAGCAAGCCATTCATCTGCCAGAGCCTTATTGAGCTCTGTAATTATTTCCTCTGCTTTCTCACCTACTAATTCTTTTGCTGTTTTTCCCAATTGTACCACCTTACATGTAATATAAACTAGCCTACTTCTATTGGATTGAACTATTTAAAGGCTATGGGTTTAGTTCCAAATTCTCACAGTTATATCACAATCGATTTTTCAATCCATACATTTCCCGTCTTCACAGCTTTCCCCTGATTCGCATTCAAGTATGCCAAAACCTACTGTTCCCCCATCTGTGCACCAAACCTCCAGCACAGAATAGTCATCGTAGCATTTATCTGTTTCAGTATACTCCTCCCCGCCTGACCAGTAAGTCACAGTCCCCTTTTTCCAGGTTTTCTTTCCCCCGTCTGTATCCTCGCATTCGTGTTCCTCTTCTTCTGCACAAATCCCATCAACACAATATTCTCCTTCAGGGCAGGAAACCTGCTCTGCTTTTTTTGCCCCGTTTTCGCAATAGTATTCGTAAACAACGTATGTGCCAAGGCAGTAGTCCTCATAATTTCTTCCGCCTGCAGTAACTGTTCCCCCCTCATGAAGCTCCTTCCCCCCATCCGTGTCTGTGCAGGCCGGGCCTTCAATGCACCTGCCGCCTTCGCACACTTCCCCCGCAGCACAGGCAACATCTTCTTCAGCAACGCCCTCCCCGCAGTAATACTCGTGCACACTTCCCCCCGCTCTACAATAATCAGTATATTGTTTCCCATCATACTGCACTGTGCCCTTTGCCTCAGGCACACTTCCCCCATCAGTATCAAAGCAATTGAGCTCAACACACTCCCCGCCCTGGCACCCATGCCCCGCGGGACATGCTATTTCCTCGCTTTCAATTGCCCCCAAAGAGCAGAAATATTCCAGTACTTCTCCCTCTCCAGTGCAGCTATCACTTTCTGACTCTGAGCCCAGGGTGGAAGTACCATGGGCAAATTCATCCTTCCCCCCGTCCGAATCAGTGCAATTTTCTAGAGCGGGCGGCTCAAGCACTCCGGGGGAGCTCCCCCTTTCCTGTGGGCAGCCTGAAATCAGGAGGCCCAAAACCAAAAAACACACAATAAATCTGTCCATATCTGCATTTTGACTAAAAAGGCATTAAAACTCCCCCCCTATTTTTATATTCTTTGTTTATTGATATTGCCTATGGAAGATGTCAGAGTAAGAAAGATTGTCCTGGATGTGCTAAAGCCCATGGAACCTTCGATACTTGAAGTGGCCCGCAACATAACTGCGCTTGAGGGTGTTGACGGGGTTTACATAGACTTGCTTGAGATAGACAAGAAGGTTGAAAATGTAAAGATAGCAGTCCGGGGCAAGAACCTGAGTTATTTTGAGATTAACCAGGTTATTGAAAGCACCGGGGCAACAATCCACTCCATAGATCACGCATATACGGTCAGGGAGGGTACCCCCAGGTATGAAGGGTTTGATTGAACCAGTGGGATAAATGCCAGAAGAGCTCCAGGAAAAAATCACCAATTACGAGCACATAACAGGGATGTCCAAGCTCGCCCGCAGATACTTCGTAATGAACACATTTGACGGCACCCTTACTATCTTCGGAGTGTTGCTTGGCTCTTTTCTTGCAGGCATAACGAGCCCAGGTACAATAGTAACTCTCGGGCTTGGTGCGGGAGCTGCCATCTTCATCTCCGGGGTCTGGGGCACATATCTTTCTGAAAGCGCAGAGCGTACAAAGGCTCGGAGAGATCTTGAGCAGAAGATGCTGAAGAGCCTTGAAAAAACAAAAATATCAGAGGCAGACAAATTTGCAACCTGCTATGTTTCCTTGATAAATGGCCTCTCCCCCCTTTTTGCAATACTGGTGATACTCATTCCATTTTTTTCTTCATCTGCAGGTTTTCTTGATATGGGGCTTGCATATTATTTCTCATTCTTAATCTGGCTGCTGATTTTTGTGTTCCTGGGTGTTTTCCTAGGCAAGCTGTCCAAGGAGAACATTGCAATTTCTGCCATGAAAACATTCATGGTTGGCGTGGTGTGTGCAATAACCATCTACCTGATAAGCGCGATAACCGGCTCTTCACCTGGGGCATGACCCCCTCATTTTTATTCCTTGAGGAGCTTATTGTTTCATGTACAAAAGAATACTCGCAATGCTCCTGCTGTTTGGACTTATTTTTGCAGGAACAACAGTGGGAGTCGGGGAAACAGTAACAGTAGGCGGCACAACCACTACGACCACTACAACCACAACCACTGAAGCAGAAACTGAAGAAACAGAAAGCGGAACCACCCCCGGGGGGGTAGTAATGACAAATGAGGAAGGAGACTCCATTGCTGTTGGGGGCGAAGGAGGGGCTGTTGAAGAAGTTTCCCAGGGTGAAGTTGTCGAAGCAGGCCAGCAGGGAAACCAGGAGATGGGGCAGCAGCTTTTCCAGGTCCAGAAGCAGGAACAAAAGACAATACTGACATCTGATGGTGCTTCAGCTTCCTGCAATGAAACACTGATGGTCCAGAACCAGAATGTGTATCTGGAGCACAACGGAAACCAGCATCAAATCAAGGTCATGCCTTCCCAGGTAATAAGTGAGGAACTTGAGAATGCCGAGGTTCAGGATATGGTCCTGGAGATGCATTCTGAAGGTCCAGCCTACCGGTTCAGGGTGCAGGAACAGAGGAAGTTCTTCTGGATTTTCCCGGTTGATTCACAGACAGAATACCTCGTAAGTGCGCAGACAGGAGAGATGGTTGAAGAAGCAGGCCCCTGGTGGGGATTCCTTGCACCTCCAACCCACAATGTAAATGAGGTGCTGCAGCCAGCAAAAAGCAACAGCTAAAGAATCTCTATTTTTTTCAACATTTTTTTTGCAAAATCCCGGGCCCCTGAAAGGTCTTCCTCATTGGGTCTTCCCCTATTTTTTAGGGAGAATTCCTGGCCCGGGCAGTCCCATTTTCCGAGAATCCGTATCCCCTTCTTTTCAAGCAGCTCTTCCATTTTTTCAAGATATTTTTTCCCGCTCCCCCCAGAGGTTCCGAATACTGCAGCGTTCCTGTCTTCGGCCGGCAAGAGCCCTTCAATGAATTCGACCATCTCCTTTGCAGGCCCCGAGAGGTAGTTTCCGCTTCCCACAAAAAGAAGATCGCACTTCCGCATGTCGTATCCGGTTCCCACTGCTTCTGCTTCAAGAGCTTCAGTACTCATTTCATCGGCTATCGCTTCCGCAACCTTTTTCGTGTTCCCGCTTTTTGAAAAATAGAAAACCTTTACCCGGCTTTTTTGAAGCTGCCCTCCAACCACCAAATCAATCCTCCTCATCCATAGCTATATAGAATTCCTTTAGGACCGAGGGCGTGTATTTGTGCAGATATTCTGCATGGTAATCCCCGGCGCCCCCGGTTACCTTGAACCATACAAATCCGGTTTCTGTTTCCCCTGCATCTATGTCGTCCCACCGGAAGAGGTCTGCAACAGTGCACCCTTCAGGCCTGTTTATTCCGGTTCTCCTCTCATCGCAAAATACCTTGAAGTTATAGGGGGTTATCTCAATGTCTTCTGCCCCCCTGTTTTCAACTGTTAGCCTGACCCGCATATAGAGCCCATCATCACAGTTCATCTCATCTGCATCTTCTAGAATCATGGTAATGTTTTCTTCCACCGGAATCTCCTCATTCATTGAATATTCTACCGAAGTAGGGTCAAAGCATTTTCCATCCCTGAGAAGCTCCCATGGATGGCACCCACACAGCGGGGGATTCATCACCATTTCGTATTCCTCGTTGCAGTAAAGAGGCGGGTTTTCTTCTGAGCATTCTCCCATCAGGGTTCCATCTTCGCAGGAGTTCCTGCATGTTGTATTATAGACATCATACCCTTCCGGGCACCCGCAAAGGTCTGCGCGCTCTTCAAGAGCAGCATTTGAGTTGCAGTAATATGGTTTTTCCTCCGAGCACTCTCCTATCCTTGTGCCGTCATCGCAATTGAAAATGCAGGTTTTGCCCTTTTTCACTGAATTCTCAGGGCATCCGCAAGTATCTGCATCCTCCACCAGGTTTCCATACGTGTCACATATTCTTGGCTGGTTTTCTGAGCATTCGCCTACCGGGGTCCCATCACTGCAATGGGTTATTCCTGGCCCCTCCCCGGTCTGGTTTTCTCCCTGAGGCTCAATTTCCTCCCCCGGGCCTTCCCCTTCCTCCTCCGGAGTCTCCCCCTCAGGAACAGTTTCCCCGTTTTCTTCTGAAGGGCACCCGAAGCCCAGAAGCAGAATTCCTGCAATAAATAGCAAAAGCATCATTCGCATGCTTTACACATTAATGCGGACTTTTTTTATGCTCTTCGCAGCCCACCGGAAATCACCCCTGGCTTCCTTTTTATGTTTTTTTCTATAAAATTACTCTGATGATAACTTCTCTTTCCCTGAAGAACTGGAGAACCCACAAGGACACCACTTTAGAGTTTGGAAGGGGGACAAACCTCATTCTAGGGATAATGGGAAGCGGAAAGAGCGGCGCGCTAAATGGCCTCAGCTATGCCCTGTTCGGCTCTTTCCCTGCCCTTAAAAGGAGGGAAACTTCAGCAGGAGACGTGATTATGCACGGAGAGGAGGAAGCCCATATTGGTTTGGGCTTTGAGCAGGACGGGAAAAAGTACAGATTACACCGTATATTAAGGAAAAAAGGAAACAAGCTTTCTGCGGCAGCAAAGCTTTATGAGGGGGAGAATGTGCTTGAAACCGGCCAGGTAAGGGTAACCGAGGCGGTTTCTTCCCTGCTGGGGATGGATTATGACCTCTTTACCCGGGCAGTTTATTCTGAACAGAACAATATAGATTATTTTCTTACCATCGACCCAGGCAGAAGGAAAAAGGAAATGGACCGGCTTCTCGGCCTGGACCGTTTTGAGATTGCCCGGGCAAATTCTGTTTACATTCTTAACCGGGTTTCAAGTGAGGCAGCATCAGCTTCTTCTATTTACAACCCTGAAGAACATGAATCATGCAAAAAGGAACATGCTGAAAAAACAGAAAAGCTCTCGTCCCTGCTTGAAGAGAAGAAAAAAACGGAAAAAGCGCTTTCTGAACTCCGGGGGAAAATAGCCCCGTTTCAAAAATCCGTTTCCAGGCTGGAAAAAGCGAGAAAGGAAAGGGAAGCTGCAAAGAGCCTTATGGAGCGCTCCCGGGCCCGCCTTGAGCAGCTCTCTTCTGAATTGGAAGGAAAAAGCCCTTCTAGGGAATCCCTTTCAGCACACAGGGAAAAGCTGAATGCACTCTCAAAGCGCAGGGAAAAACTGGATTCTGAAATCCGCACCCTGGAGGAGGAGGCATCTGCACTTGCAAGCCAGCTTGGAAGGGTTTCTGCCCTCCTGGAATCAGCCAAAGCATCTTCTGACTCCCTCTCCTCGCTCAAAAAAGAGATTGCAAAGTTCGGAAGCCCGGAGGAGCTGCGGGCATCTGCTGAAAAGAAGGAGCAGCAGCTTGTTTCCTCCTCTTCTAAATCAGAATCAACTGCGAATGAGATAGTAGATCTAGAAGAGTCTGCGGCAGCCCTGCAACCGGAGCAATCAGAATGCCCGCTGTGCGGCTCAGGACTCCCCCCTGAAAAAAAGCAGCAGGTACTCCTGGACAAAAAACGCAAAATAGAAACAAAGAAACAGGCGCTTTCCGAACTCAAAAAATCCATTCCCAGGGTGAAGCAAGAGCTTTCAACATTGCATAAATCGCTTCGCAGGCTTGAGCAGCTACAGGGCAAACTCCCTGAGCTCAGCTCCAGGGCAGACGCTCTTCCAGAGCTTGAAAACAAGAAAATTTTACTTAAAAAGCGTCTTTCTGAATCCAACTCAAGGAAAAAAACCCTCCACGAAGATAGGGAACGGCTCGGGCAGGAGCATTCAAGAACCCTCCTAGAATACAGGGAGGGGGAATCCCTGCTTCGCAAACAGGAATCCCTAAAGGCCAGGGAAAAAGAGTGCAGGGATGCAGAGGCTACCCTCCAGTCAATCAAATTCAGCGAAACCGAGCTTGAAAGTGCAAGAAAATCCCTGGAGGAATCCCGCATAAAGGAAGAGCGAACGTCTTCCCGCCTTGAGATGCTTAACAGGGAAAGGGCAGCGTCCGAAGAGATGGTTTCTCTGCTCCAGGAGCGGATTAAGAAGATGGAAAATGCACGGGAGCAGGCAGTCCACCTCAAGGGCCTGGAGCAGGATCTTGTTATTTACAAGAACTCACTCCTTGATTTGCAGAGCGAACTGCGCTCTGAGCTGACTGAAACAATAAGCTCGGCAATGAATGAGATATGGCCGGTAATCTATCCATATGCGGATTACGGGCAAATCAGGCTGAGCGCTACAGAAAAGGATTATTTCTTTGAAGTCTATGATGGGGAATGGAGGCGCCTGGAGAAGGTGGCCTCAGGAGGCGAGCGTGCCTGCCTTTCCCTTACTCTCCGCATCGCCCTCTCAACCGTGCTTACTCCGGGAGTCGGATGGATGATGCTTGATGAGCCCACCCACAATCTTGACCGGGATGCAGTACATGCACTTTCTGAAGCCCTTGAGAATAAGGTACCCCAGATAATCCCCCAGTCATTTGTGATAACCCACGAAGAGGATTTAATCAGCTCTGGTTTTGCAAGGAGCTATAAATTCTCAAGGGACAAGGAAAGCCTTGGGCCAACCAGGGTTGAGGCAATTTGATGCAATATTTGCTCCTGAATGCTAATAAATAAAAACAACTCCCTTTTTATCACTATCCAATGGATTTCTTTGCATTATCGCTTACAATCCTGGGGCTTGTTTTCTTCGAGACCATTACCAGCCTGGACAATGCAGTGATAAATGCAGAGATACTCTCAAAGATGAGCGAGAGGGCAAGGAAATGGTTCCTGCTCTGGGGAATCCTGATTGCAGTATTCATGGTAAGGGGGTTTCTCCCTGCAGCAATTGTCTGGGTTGCAAACCCGCATTTTACAATAGAGGAGGTATTTACATCCACTCTTTCAAGCGACCCCGAAGTTGTAGCGGCGATGGAGCAGAGCGGCCCGGTTCTCCTAATAGCCGGAGGCATGTTCCTTATTTTCCTATTCTTCCACTGGCTTTTTCTTGAGCCCAAGCATTTTGGATTGCCCACGGAGAGGTTTTTCCGAAAGCAAGGAGTCTGGTTTTTTGCAATAGTGTCCATAATCCTCGCATACGTAACATGGCATGCAATAAACCTTGACCCGCTTCTTGCATTTGGTGCAGTTGTCGGCTCAACTGCCTTCTTTATTGTCCACGGCTTCAAGCAGAACGCGGAGCTGCAGGAAGAAAGGCTCAGGGAGGGAAAGGCAGAGCTCACAGACTTCAGCAAGCTCATGTACCTAGAAGTTATTGATGCAACTTTCTCAATAGATGGAGTTGTAGGCGCGTTTGCATTTACCTTCTCAGTCCCGCTCATCCTGATTGGAAACGGAATCGGTGCATTTGTGGTGCGTGAGCTTACGATACGCAACATAGAGAATGTAAAGAAGTATGTATTCCTGAAAAACGGGGCAATGTATTCAATCTTCTTCCTTGGCCTAATAATGGTTCTCGACAGCTTTGGGTTTCATATTCCATCCTGGGTTTCACCCATAATTACTTTCTCGGTAGTCGGATTCTTCTTCTGGAAATCAGTTTGCAGACTTAATGGGGAAGAGGAAAAGAAACCCGAAAAGAAAAACTAGAACCAGTCCCCAAGCCCTTTCTGCTTCCCCCCGTGCTTCAATTCATACTCATCATACCCAAGCTCCTTCAGGATCTTCATCACCGAAGGCAGAACCTGGTTATCAATATAATACTGGGGGTCATAATTCTCGGCAAACTCGGCAAGCTCTGCCTTATCTGAAATACTTTTTCCCTTTTGGGTAATCACATATGAGAGTATGCTCCCCCTGCCTATTTTCTTGCCCCTCTCCATCGCTTTTTGCGCTGCAGAAAGCTCCGGGGATTTGATGTCATAATTCTTGGGATCCTTCTTGAGCTGGGTATAAATGGATACTCTTTCCATGGGCATTTTTCCCTTTTTCAGCTCTTCTATGACACTCTTGACTATCTCAACTGCTTTCTGCCTGCTCCCCTCCTTGAGGATGGCCTCTAGTACCCTCCTCTGGGTGTCTCTTGCAACGGCCGACCAGTCCCTCCTGACAAGTTCAAAGCCCTTTATTTTTATGCTTCCGTCTTCAGCAAGCATTGCGTACTTCTTTTTTGCACCGGTGGATTCTTTCTGGTGCTTCTTGCTCACGAAAACCCCCCTACTGTAGAAATCCTCCAGCTCAAGCTCCATCTTCTCGGGCAGTTCGGCATTCACCCCCTCAAGGAATGCAAGGGCATCCTCCTTTGTTCTATTTCCCAAAAGCAGGAATACGCTGTCTGTGTCCATGTACAAAACACGAAATCCTGCCCCCTCTGCTTTTTTTTCTAGTTCTTTTATGTGCTGGCGGCCCCAGGAGGTAACGCTCTCTGCACAGTTTCTGTTGTACCACCTTGAGCGCGCATACCCCAGATACCCGTAGAATGAGTTTGCCAGTATCTTGAGCGCATAGCTCCTTGCATATGCCCTGTTGTAGGCAACAGAGCCCTTTTCCACCCCATTGAGCCTCTTTTTTATCTTTGCCCTCCTGTCTATAAGCCGTTCCAAAACCTCTGGAATAAGCCCTACAGGTTCCTTGAGGAACCTTGCCCCGGTAGGGGATTCAAAGCTCTCCCCCTCCCTGTCTAGCCTGTCGGGGTCTATGTTGTATGAGCAGATTATGCTCGGGTACAGGCCCCGGAAGTCAAAAACTACAATATTTTCGTAAATTCCCGGCTCCGGGAGTTTCACATATGCTCCCTTAATTGGGTTCTTGGCCCTTGCATTGACTGCAGAGCCGCTGGGCTTGGGAGGGATTAAGATGTCCTTTTTTATCGCCTCGCTCATGAGGAGCGATTCCACCAGTTGCCCTGAGCTTGAATAAGCAACGTCAAAAAGCGGGAGCCGGGTTATCTCGCTAAGCTCCATCTGTATTGGCAGTATGTGCTTTCCTACCTCATGTGTGCATACAGCATCTGCGAGCGAATAATCTGAGAGCTCTTCAAGCTCCCCACTATCCCACATCTTCCAGATGTCACTCCTCTCTACCATCTTCTTTTTCTTGCCGGTTATTGCAGAATATACGTTCTTGAGGGTGTAGTCCCCGCTTTGTATCATACCTGTGAAACCGAAAAACCGTACAGATGGGTAAAGGTCCACATGTATCCTTCCCCGGATTTTAAGCGGGTTAATCAGCCCTTTCTTCGCTTTCCTGTAGGATGAGCCGTCCCTGCCCAAGGGGAGCTCTATTTTGTTTCTTTTTGCCCTCTCTAGCAGGTAGGGGAGGTCAAAATTGGTGCTGTTGTATGCCATCAGCACATCTACGTCCTTTTCCTCAAGCAGTGAGCAAAACCCTTCAACCATCTCTTTTTCCCCATCTAGGCTATGGACGAACTCTTTACCCGGGATGTCCTTATATGTAAGCACTCCGCTGTCATCATCTGTGGCATAGCTTATCATCAGGGCAGGGTCTTTTGATTCCCTGGAAGCACCTTCGGGATTATATGTTTCAATATCAAAGGAAAGGCCCCTGAGCAGGTTACCGCCGCTTCCATCCGAACCCAGGAATTTCTTTATGAACCTGCCCTCCCGTTCATATTTTATTATGGAAAGGGGAACAAGCCCAAAATCCATCAAAAACCGCCTTCCGAAGGGAATGCTATACTCATAGCAGGCAAATTCTATCTTGTCCTCAAGCAGGGGCACGTCCCTCGGGGCCTTGCAGCATATCTTTAGCATCCCCTTTTTCTCTCCGTTGAGCATCTTTGTTACCGGCTCAACTTTTTTTGGAGACGCTAGTTCCCCATCCTTTGCCCTGGCAACAGTTCCTTCTATTTCCTTCTGTGCTTCAGGGGGGGCGTAGGCGTAGAAATAAGGGTCATACTTGTAGTAAAGCGCAGAGGCCCGCCTGCCTTTTATCTCCAGCCTTGCATACGTCTGGCCATTTCTAACTATATAATCAACATTGAGCAGAACGCCCTTCTTTCTCACCATCGGGAAGAATAAGGAAGAAAAAGGTTAAATTCAGTAGCTATTCTTCCTGAGTGCAAGCTCCTTTTCAATAAGCTCGGAAACCACTTCACGCGGTATGAAGCGCCTTCCGCTTATTTTCACATGGGGCACGCGGTTCCTGTCGAGCCTTCTCTCGAACGCATTTCTTTTTATTTCCACATCCCTCTTGTGGAGCTCCTTCAGCGCCTCGCTTACAGAATAATATTTCTTTGCAACGTGGCTGAGGGAGTCTATTGCTTCCTTTGGTATAAGCCGTTTTGTGCCTATTTTTATTGAGGGAATAGAGTTCTTTTCCACCCTGCCGATGAATGCACGGTAGTTGATATTCCTGTTGTGCTTCTTGTATTTTTCGTATGCCCTGCGCACACTGTAAAATTTGTCCCCTATCTCTAGCATATCTTCAAGGGACTGCACCGGGATGTAGCGCTTTTTGCCGATTTTTACCGAGGGTATGCTGCGCCTTTCTATCCTTCCGCCGAATGCCCTGAAGGAAATGTCCATGCCTTTTGACCTGAGGAGTTCATATGAATCTTGGATTGAGTAGAGGCCCCCTTTCTTCAGTGCATCATCATTGAGCTTTTTTCTTGAGTTCATCTCTTTGGCCGCTTCCATAACTTCCTCTATGGAGCTAGAAAGCTGGCCTTCAACTTCGGCCCTTTCTTCTTCTATTTCTCCCATGTCCAGGGACCTAAAGCTATCCACTTTATTGTCGTCAATCTTCTTGTTAATAACGATTCTTCTTCCCCTCGGCACATCTTTCACCTTTTTCCGTTTTTATTCACAGTATTATTACGTCTATCAGATTTATAAACCTATCGTTATTCCTCTTCGGTAAGTCCTTTCACATATCTCCATACCAAGTACACCACAATTACAGCGGCAAGAGCACCTCCAACCAAAAGGCAGGTATTGTCGCTCTCTTCTAGGGGCTCTTCCCCCCCGTCCCCCTCACCTTCACCATTTTCTTCCCCGTCCTCTTCTTCTGGGGTTATGAGATACTGCCCATTCACAGTATTCATATTTCCCTCGTTATCGTAAGCAGTTATGGTGAACCTCAAAAGAGTATTTTCCGGGGGCTCGGGAATATCCACCACATAACCGCCGCTGTCTGCATAGGGGATTGCCGTATGGGTAATCCCTTCTAGGGTATAGCTTATGGAGGTTTCTGCAAGATCTGCCCCGCTTGCATAAGCATTTGGGTCATTAATATAAAAAAATATCCTCAATTCCCCATCCTCTCTCCTTACTTCAACATCTGTTATCTCTGGGGGTGTAATGTCAAAAGAAATAATGTATTCTGTCTGCTCTGCCAGGTTTATCTCGGGCACCCTTTCCACCATTCCGTAGGAAACGACAACATATGGGTGCTGCAGCGCTATTTCCTCTATATCCACTTCTGAACTTTCAAATTCCATATCCTCCACAGTTATCTCCGCATCCAGCGGCCCCCCCATGTCATCTACCACCTCCAGGTGGAGCGGATACACCCTTGCCTGGAGGGTGTATGTCTTGTCTTCTGTTACTTCCACCTCTTTGGTTATTACCCCGTTTTTGTAGGGAACTGCGATTTCGGTAATTCCCTCGTTAACTATAATGTTTACATACCCGCTTTCTGTTGTGTTGCGGTACATCTGGTTTACTCTTACCTGTGTATTTGCAAGAGGCTGCCCGTACCTGTCCACAACCTTGAGCGAGAGCAGGTATGCATCCCCGAACCGTACCTGGAGTTCATTGGCGTGGTCGTTTGCCTGTATCTCCCTTTCCACAACCGCTCCGTCGTATTCTGCGCGTATGGTGAGCCCGCATTCAACCCTGCTTTCAAAGGTCTCAGTATTTCTTATGGTTTCTTCTACCCTTCCATCTTCTCCGGTATACTGGGTGTTGGTGGTCACATACCCTTTCCCGGTGGTCCTGTCCTTCTGGTAAGTGACATTTACTGCTGCCCCTTCAATGGGGCGGTACTTGTGGTCGATTATTTTTATATCCAGGGTATCCACAAACCCTGGCTCACAGGCTTTTGCAATGCCCGGTGAAAAAACAAGCGCAAAAAGGAGCAGGCATAGAACCCGGCTCAGGAGCATATTCCACATCTTATCACGGCTAATGATTATTCCTCCACCTTTAAAACCCTACTTCCCCCCGTTGCTCGCCTCTTCCACTTCTGCCTCGGCCTTTTCTAGGCTCAGCACTGCACAGGATGATATTCTCTCGTTTTCCTTGAGCTTTGCTACCCTCACCCCCATGGTATTCCTCCCTATGGTGGAGATTCCCTGCGCACCCATGCGTATTATTCTCCCCCTGGAGCTAACAACCATTATCTCATCACCCCCATCTACTGCCTTTACCGTGACCACTTTTCCGTTCCGGCCCCCGGTTTTTATGTTTATTATTCCCTTGCCCCCTCTTCCCTGCACACGGTAGTCCTCCAGCAGCGTCCTTTTTCCGTACCCGTTTTCAGTAATAGTCAGGATGTGCGGCTTGCGGCATACTGCAAACCCAACAACCCTGTCCCCCTTCCTCAGGCGTATTCCCCTCACCCCCATGGAGCCCCTCCCGGTTTCCCGCACATCATTTTCATCGAACCGTATAGCCAGCCCGTTTTCTGTACCGAGCAGGAGGGTTTGGTTTCCACCCGTTTTTCTTACCCCTATCAGCTCATCAGCCTCCCTAAGGGTTATTGCGCGGATTCCCCCTTTTCTGGGCCTGCTGAATGCAGAGAGCCTTGTTTTGTTCACCGTCCCGTTCTTGGTGGCCATAATCAGGTATTCGTTTTCCCTGAATTCGTCCACAGCTATCCAGGTATTTACCGTTTCCTCCCTGAGGTCCAGGAGGTTCACTACCGGCTTTCCCTTAGAATACCTTCCCCCCTCCGGGATTTTGTAGGTCTTGAGCCAGTGGGCCCTTCCCTCATCTGTAAAGAACAGGAGGTATTTGTGGTTAGTAGTCACTATGAGGTCTTCTATAAAGTCGCCCTCAACAGTTTCTGCACCTATCACCCCGAGTCCCCCCCTCTTCTGCTTGTGGTATTCCTCAAGGGGAACCCTCTTTATGTAACCTCTCTTGGAAAATGTGACAACAACCTTTTCATCAGGGATTAGCGCCTCTATCCCCTCATCTTCTTCACCTTCAAGGATTTCTGTTTTCCTTGGGGAGCCGAACCTTGCCTTCATCTCCTGGGATTCCTTCTTTATTACATCAAGTATTTTTTGCTCGTCTCCGAGGAGCTCTTCAAGCTCCCTTATCAGCCCTTCCTTTTCATTCTTCTCCCTTTCAATTTCTTCCCGTTCCATGCCAGTAAGTTTCTGCAGCTTCATTTCCAGTATGGCGTTTGCCTGCTTTTCAGAAATTCCATAAACTTCACCCAGGGATGCTTTGGCCGCCTCCTTGTCTGAAGCGGATTTTATGATTTCAATTACCGGGTTTATGTTCTGCAGGGCAACAATCAGCCCCTCTAGGAGGTGCAGCCGGTCTTGGGCCTTTTTGAGCTCAAACCTGCTCCTCCTTACAATGACTTCCTTGCGGAAATTGATGAATTCGCTTATCATCTCATGCAATGTGAGCTCCTTTGGTTTCCCCCCGACCAGTGCAAGGTTTATTATCCCAAAGCTTTTTTCCAGGTCAGTGTGTGCATAAAGCTGCCTGAGCACTATTTCCGGGTCTTCCCCCCGCTTGAGGTCCACCTTTATATTCATTCCGTCCTTGTCCGAATGGTCATGCATTCCGCTTATTCCGTCTATTTTCTTTTCCTTTACCCTCTCTACAACCTGGCGGATGAGGTTTGTCTTGTTGACCTGGTAGGGTATTTCAGTTATGATTATGTGGCCTTCTTCTGTCTCTGCCTTCCCCCTCACCCTTACTATCCCCCTCCCTTTGGCGTATGCATCCAATATCCCTCTCTTGCCTACTATGCAGCCACCTGTGGGGAAGTCCGGGCCCTTTACTATTCCCAGCAGGTCCTCTTCCCCTGCCCCATCTATAACTGCAACAACCCCATCAAGTATTTCCGAAAGGTTGTGCGGAGGCACATTCGTTGCCATCCCAACCGCAATCCCCGCAGAGCCGTTTACCAGCAGCCCGGGGATTCTTGAAGGGAGGACAGTTGGCTCTTTTAGCGTGCCGTCAAAGTTTGGCACAAAATCCACAGTATCCCTTTCTATATCCTGGAGGAATTCCTCGGCAATTGCCTTCATTCTCACTTCTGTGTACCTCATTGCCGCTGCAGAATCCCCGTCAACGCTTCCAAAGTTTCCCTGCCCGTCAACCAGCACTTCCCTGAGGCTGAATGGCTGGGCCATCCTTACAAGGGAATCGTATATTGCGGCATCTCCATGGGGATGGTATTTACCAAGGACTTCCCCTACTATCCTTGCGCTTTTTTTGTAGGATTTGGTATGGGTGTTCCCCAGCTCATACATCCCATACAATATCCTCCTGTGCACAGGCTTGAGCCCGTCTCGCGCATCAGGAAGGGCCCTGCTGACTATCACGCTCATTGCGTAGTCCATGTATGAGCTTTTCATGTCTTCTTCAATCGGGATTTCTGTTACTGTCATGGGAATCACCTACACATCCAGGTTTTCCACCTCAAGGGCATGCTTTTCTATGAATTTTCTTCTCGGCTCCACCGTATCCCCCATCAGGGTAGTAAAAAGCTCATCTGCAAGCATTGCGTCCTGTATCTTCACCTGCTTCATTGCCCTGTGCTCGGGGTCCAGGGTAGTTTCCCAGAGCTGCTTTGGGTTCATTTCACCAAGCCCCTTGTACCTTGAAACGTGGGCACTCTCGCCCATCTCCCCCACCAGCTTTGCAAGCTCCGGTTGTGTGTATGCGTATTCTGAACGCTTTCCCTTCTTTACCCGGAAAAGAGGGGGCTGGGCAATGTAGAGGTACCCCCCTTCAACAACTTCCCGGAAATACCTGTAGAACAGCGTAAGAAGGAGTGTCCGGATATGGCTGCCATCCACATCCGCATCCGTCATTATTATTATCTTGTGGTAGCGCAGTTTTGCCAACTCAAAGTCTTCTCCGAAACCCGTTCCCAGGCTGGTTATGAGTGCACGTATCTCCTCGTTTTTTAGTATTTTGTGTATCTGGGCCTTTTCCACGTTCAGTATTTTTCCCCTGAGGGGCAGGACGGCCTGGGTTTTGCGGTCCCTGCCCTGTTTTGCACTCCCGCCTGCAGAATCCCCTTCCACAATAAACAGCTCTGCCTTTTCCGGGTTCTTTTCCATGCAATCAGCAAGCTTGCCTGGAAGCACAGTGCTCTCAAAAATGCTTTTCCTTCTTATTACCTCCTTTGCCTTCTGCGCAGCTTCCCTTGCATTCATTGCCCCGATTACCTTTTCACCTATTTTTCTTGCGTCCCCCGGATTTTCTGCAAGGTATTGCATGAGGCTTTCATAAACAATATGGGAGGTTATCCCCTTCACTTCCGCATTGCCCAGCTTTGTTTTTGTCTGCCCCTCAAACTGCGGCTCCATGACTTTTACGCTTAATATTGCAGTAAGCCCTTCCATCACGTCATCCCCACTTATTCTCCTTCCCTTAAGCGCCTTGTTTCCCTTCAGGTATTCATTTATTGCGCGGGTAAGTGCTATCCTGAACCCCACCAGGTGGGTCCCCCCTTCAACTGTATTTATGTTGTTTACAAAAGAGTGCACAACCGGTGTAAAGTTTTCTGTGTACTGAATTGCATACTCAACATCAACCTCCTTTTCTTTTTTGGAATATCTGAATGTTTCCTGTATGGGTTTCCTGGATTTGTTCATATATTCCACGAAAGTCTTCAGCCCCCCCTCAAACTGGAATGTTTCCTCCTGCCCTGATGTTGCATCCCTGAGGGTTATTTTCAGTCCTGCGTTAAGGAATGCAAGCTCCCTCATTCTTTCTTCTAGGTAGTTGAAGCTGAGTTCCCCGGTGAATATGCTCATATCCGGCTTGAACCTGATTATCGTCCCAGTGTATCCTGTTCCCCCTGTTATTTCCACAGGGGTTGTTGGCTTGCCCAGGCCGTATTTCTGTTTGTGGATTTTTCCATTCCTGTGGACTTCTGCTTCCATCCATTCGCTGAGTGCATTCACAACGGACATGCCTACCCCGTGAAGCCCCCCGCTTACCTGATATGCCTTTTTCTCAAATTTTCCGCCTGCATGCAAAACAGTTGTAACAAGCTCAAGCGCGGATTTGCCGGTCTTGCTGTGTGTTTCAACCGGGATTCCCCTTCCGTCATCCCTTATCATTACCGAACCATCCTTCTCAAGAATTACTTCTATGTTCTTGCAGTAGCCTGCAAGCGCTTCATCTATGCTGTTGTCAACCACTTCAAATATCAGGTGGTGGAGCCCTCTCTTTGAAGTGTCCCCGATGTACATTGCGGGTCTTCTGCGGACTCCCTCAAGCCCTTCAAGCACTCTGATTGATTCTGCACTATATTCTTCAGACATTTTTACTCACTCCCTATGTTTTTGCTTTCTACATCGTCTTATTCAAGGTCTTCAATGGTATCTTCCCATTCCCCGATAACATCCTTTACCTTCGCCCGGTCGGATACCACCAGGGCCTGGTGGTTTTTGTATTCTAGGTACACCGCGGCATTCTTTTCTCCTGAAATCATGAACCGCTTTACCTGGGATGCCCCCATCTTTTTTGAGAGCACCCTGATATGCTCCTGAAGCTTTAGGAAAAGCACGTTAGCAACAGATTTCTTCCCTTTCGGAAAAGAATTGTAAGCTTCAACATCTTCTGAAAGGAGGATGGCCTGCTTTACGCTCTTCTTTTTCAGCATCTCCCGCAGTTTCTTTTCCAGGATTTTGTCTACCTCTATTTCCCTCTTGATAATCACGTCTCCTTCCAGAACATATCCTTTCTTGCGGTGTTCGCTTATGTATTTTTCAACTGCCCATTCTCTCCACTGCATTGGAATAAACAGCAGGGTGTTCATAGGCACTTTTTCGTTTCCTGAGAGGGCATGGGCAAGCTCCCCCTCCCATTCCGGCCATTTTTCCTCCATTATTTCCACTTTCTCGTCAAGCCGTTTCTCTAGGGTCTCCATCCTCCCTCTGTTGAAGCGTATGAGCTGTTTTGCCATTCCCTGCTTTCCTGATGCAATCATCTGCTCTAGCCTTTCAATGGGAACAGACACAATCATTGCGTACTCATCTCTGACTTTCATCCCGGTTTTGGAAAGGTCCTCCACCCTCATTTTCAGGGCCTGCCAGTGCTCCCTGAGCTCTGCAAGCCCTTCCATGTTTTCCTCTTTTGTGGCTCCCCTGAGCGCATAGTAGTCGCTGCCGGTCATGAGCCCCTTTAGAACATCCTCAACTACAAGGAATATGGTATAAACCCCGATTATAAAAATAAGGATTACTATCGCACCTGCAAAATCCGAGCCTATTGTGGCCATAAGGTTCTCTGCTTCAAATGCCTGTGATTCAACAGGGGCAGTATAGAACATGTTTGCCAATACTGCAAGCATTACCAGGGCAAAACCCACCCCCGCATATATTCTCCAGTCTGACATTGGGGCGCCATAAGCATCAAGCAGGGCCTCTTTTGAATCCCTCCGGTCAACACCTGCCTTTACTATGTGGTATATTGTTTCTAGGGCCAGCATTGCCAGGAAAAAGAGGACCAGCCATACTGAAATGGCTGCCCCGATTGCAGGGTAATAGCCTAGGAAAAGGAAAAGGGAAAACACCCCTGCAGAAAAAGAGAACATAAAGTTCCCTATTGGGTTTTCATAGAACTCGTTGAAGTATTTTATCGCGGAAAGTTTTCTCTCCCGCACCCCGGGGTATTTCCATTTTCCCATTACCGATTCATCCGGGGCAGTTTCGGAGCTAAAGCTGTAATATAAGAATTTTCCCGGGAAATCTGCCTCTACCTTGTCCCATCCTACTGTGAGCGGCTCCTGCTCATACGTCTTGCCGTTTCCTAGGACCTCAAGGGAAAACGGCTCAACTGAAACAAGGGCAGGCGGGCTGTCTTTTATGTAAAGCTCCACAACATCCTCGGTTTTCCCGTCTTTTATGAAAATCAGGACTTTGTAATCATACTGGGCAGGAGACATTTCCACATCCCCTATTTTTGAGAGCCCCTCCCTTATCATCGATATGTTGTACTGGGGCTGGGCACAGGCGCCAAAACCATCATCACTGAAGAGCAGGCTTGACTTTATTGCACCGGAGAGGGCAATCATCGTGCTCAGTTTCCCTGCAAGAACGTCCTTTTCCTCCTGCGTTGCAACCGAGTCAATTTCATTTATTTCATCTGCAACCCTGTCCAGTTCGTCCCCATAGTGGTTGAAAAGATAGATTTCTCTGCCCAGCGCCTCTTCGTTGTATTTTTTTGTGTTTTCGCATGCCTGGCTACTGCAGGATGAAAGGCAGGATTCCTCATCCAGGCATTCATCTGCATCCAGGTTCAGGGCGGCAGCGCAAGCAGATTCACCCTCCTTTCTTTTTTCCTGGAATTCCGCTACATCCTGCTTGATTTCCGAGAGGTCCATGTCTGTTATGGGCAGGTATCCTGTTATTCCCACATCAAAGGACACAGGGTATGTTATTACCATCTTCTGCATATAGATGCCCAGTTCCTTGTCTATAGATTCCGGGCTGTATTCGTATGTTTTTATCTCTGCTGTCCCATCACCGCTTATGTCTTCTCCTGAAATACTTTGAATTTTTTCATATCCGGTTATGCTTACCTGCCTCTCTTCAACACATCCGTAAAACAGAAGGGAGAACAAAAGAAATATAGTCAGCCATCGCATGTCAAAATTTAGAAGATTTAGCTTATAAACCTTTGTCTGCCCGCCCCAAAAGCACACCGTCGTAAAAACACCCATATCTTTTGGGCTTTTTGAGGAACACTCCTGTTCCCTGGTTTTTGCCCTGATTAAAGCATTTAAATTTTGGTACCGTTCAACCTAGCAGGATGGACAAAACGAAGGTGCTGGCTAAGATTGCCCCCTCCCGTTCGGAGACTGCCAGTGCAAGGAAAATTGCAAGAGACACCCAGAACTCCTTGGAGAGGCACCTGCCAGGGAATGTGAAAACCGCACTTGCCGGCTCAGTTGCAAAAGGCACCTTCCTTGAGGGGGCAGGGGACATAGACCTTTTTGCGGTTTTCCCAAAGTCCTACACAAAAGAAGGGATGTTCAAAAAGCTGGAGAATGCAGCCAAAAAAGCGTTTCCTAATGCCCCAAGGGAAACAGGGTATGCAGAGCACCCCTACCTCCGCCTCTTTCTTGGCGGAAAGCGCATTGACCTTGTCCCTTCCTATAAAATGAAGCCGGGCGGAAGGGTAAAGTCTTCAGTGGACCGCTCACAGCTGCATACAGAATACATCCTAGGCAAGATGAAACCTGCCCAGCGCAGGGAAGTACTTCTCCTGAAACAGTTCCTGAAAGCTAACCTGCTTTACGGAGCAGAAATAAAGAGGAAGGGGTTTTCCGGCTACCTCTGCGAGCTCCTGGTCCTGCATTACGGGGATTTTGAAAAGGTTATGGAAGCAGCATCAGAATGGAAGCTCCCTGTTGCCCTGGACCCGGAAAAGCACTATGGGCCCTCCAGGGCAATCCCGGATTTCAAGGCCCCCCTCACAGTTATAGACCCTGTTGACCTTACCCGCAACGTTTCTGCTGTAATTACTCGCGATAACCTGGGCCGCTTCATCCTCCTTTCTTCCAGCTACATTGGTAATCCATCGGAAAAGTATTTCTTTCCCGCCTCAATGGACAGGGAAGAGCTCAGGGAAAAAACAGAAGGAAGATTTTTCTTTGCGCTGTGTTTTGAAAGGCCGGACGTGGTTGATGATGTGATGTGGGGGCAGCTGTGGCGGGTTGCGGGAAGGCTGGAATCTTTCCTTAAGAAGGCAGAGTTTGTTGTGCTGGGAGTACACCCGTATGCAACAGAGTCATCATGCCTCTTGCTTTTTGAACTGCGCTCGCCTGTACTTCCCAAAACACAGGTATTTAGGGGGCCATTCCTGGACCAGCACCAACACATCTCACATTTCATAAAGAAGCACACCCCCCCCTTCTTTTTTGAGCATGGGAGAATAAATGCAATGGAAGACCGCAAGCTCCGGGACATATCCCTTGCAATAGATAGATTCAGGAAGGGGAAGAATTTTCCCTCCCATTTCCAGCATCTTGCCCAAAAAGCGAAGTTTTTTGCAGTTGATTCAATCATTGAGGATTATCCTCTTGCGCTTGAAGAACACTTCATGGTTAACTGGGTGCCGCGTTGAGGTTTGTAACCATGGTTACAAAACTTACCAACCCTTTTATTCCTAATTATTTAGATTAATGCAAGGTGAGCAATATGTTTATTTCAACACTGGGAAGCCATTCCGCACTGGATGTTTCTGAAGGGGCAAAAGCCGAAGGCTACAAGTCCCTGGTCATCTGCAAGAGAGGTAGGGAGAGTACCTACTCAAAGCACTACAAAACCCGCAAGCGCGGCTCCCGGGAACTCGGAGTCGTGGATGATGTAATCCTTGTAGATGAATTCACGGACATGGTCAAGCCCGAAGTCCAGGACCAGCTAAAGGATTCAGTATTCATCCCAAACCGCTCCTTCTCTGTCTATGTAGGCTACGACAATATTGAAAACAAGTTCAAAGCCCCCATTTTCGGAAATAAATACCTTCTCCGTGCAGAGGAGCGCACCGCAAAAAACAACCAGTACGACCTGCTTGAAGCTGCAGATGTAAATACTGCCCGCACTTTTACCCCTGATTCAATTGATGCACTTTCCCTTGTAAAGGTGCAGGATGCAAAGCGCTCTTATGAGCGTGCCTTCTTCTTCGTCGCTTCCCCAAAAGAATACGAAGAAAAAAGCACAAAGCTCCTCAAGGAAGGCATAATAAAAGAGGAAGACCTCCAGGCATCCCGCATTGAAGAGTTCATTCTGGGTGCCCAGTTCAATTTCAACTTTTTCTATTCTCCGCTCCACAATGAGCTTGAGCTACTTGGGATAGACTGCCGCCGCCAGACGAACCTGGACGGCCTCCTTCGCCTTCCTGCTCCCCAGCAGACCGAGGTCCTCAAGCACAAGCGCTTCACTACAATAGAGGCAGGCCATATTGCATCCACCATGCGCGAGTCCCTGCTCCAGAAGGGAATAGAAGCAGGAGAGCGCTTTGTTGAAACAGTAAAGAAGTTTTATCCCCAGGGCCTCATCGGCCCATTTGCGCTCCAGGGCGCAATTGAGGAAAAAGACGGCAAGGAACGCTTCGTAGTTTTTGATGTTTCTTTCCGCATGCCCGGCTCCCCTGGCACCCGATTTACACCCTATTCTTCCTACCTGTACAGGGAGCCGGTGAGCTTCGGGCACAGGCTAGCAATGGAAATAAAAGAAGCAGAAAAGGAAAACAGGCTAAAGGAAGTTACCTCCTAATCCCGCGCTTCCTTCCAGATTGTTGAAGGGTAAATTATTTCTCCCCACACCCTTTTTTCCTCCAGTGCCTTTGCAACAAGTGCTCTCTCTTCCATAGCCTGCAGGTACCCATCTAGGTTCCTGATGTTCTCCTCTCCCTCTATGATTGCCTCATCAAGCTCACTTAGGAGGGATTCAAGCTCATCTATGCTTTTTTTGAGGAGCCCACGCTCCGCGATTTCCATATCATCAAGCATTCTCTGTATAATCATCTGCTTGTTCCTCTCATGCCAGATTTCATCCCCGCCTGCGCTCTCTTCTCTGAGCTCCCCTATGATTCTATTCTGTGCAACAAGCATTTCTGTAAGTTCCTGCTTCGTTTTTCCAAAAAGCGCCCCCCTGAATTCCTCTTCCCCCATTTGTCGCCTTTCTTTTTCCTGCTCTCTCCACCTTTTTTTCCAGCCCCCATCCATAATTTTTTTCTGGAATGCCACAATGTGCTCTATCCTGGCCAGGGTTTCCCGGATTCGCCGTTCTTTTTTCTCTTTTGCATTTTCACAGGGGCTTTTTGCCTCTTTTTGTGATCCTTTCTCTTCTCCTGCCTCGTTTTTTCCTGAAAAAATTGCAGCCGCACCAATTCCTGCAGCCAGCACTGCCCCACTCAGGAGGGGGTGCCTTGAGAACCAGTTTCTTTTCACTGCCTTTCCAGGGGTTTTCTTTTCATGACCTGGGGAACTAAGCCTGGTTCTGCGGACCTGCTTTTTCATGTGTTTACTTATGAGATTAAGTGTTTATAAATAGTTACCCCTCAACGCTCTTTATAATATTCTTATATTTAGAATCTTTGTTCTTAAGAAGCACAATCCTGGATTTTTCATCTTCATCTTCAAAAGAATACTTCGGTAAAAATTCCAGCAGCTTCCCGCACAATTCCTTCACATAATCATGAGAAGGCATGTTTTCTGCATCCAGCCTCTTTCTTGAATAGCCAAGGTGCATGTACGCCTTCACCTCAATAAAGTCCGCCCCGCTGTTTTCAAACATCTTCCCATAAAGCGGCAACATTCCTTCCAAATCATTAACCCCCTTTATCACTGTAAATCGCAAAACCCTCCTGCAGGGAAAATCCGCAACCATTTCAAGCGTCCTATTTAGCCGCTCCCACCCCTCAGAATAAACCGGCACATTCACTCTCCCAAATGTTTCGGGTTCTGCAGCATCCACTGAGATGTAAAGCTGTGTAGGCAAAGCCTCCTCTCTTTTCAGCCTCAAAAGCATTTCCGGCTCCTGCCCGTTGGTGACCAGAAATACTGTTTTTACTTCCGGATTTTTCTTGAGCAGCAGGATAAGCTCCGGCAGCCGCGGGTAAAGCGTAGGCTCCCCACTCAAACTGATTGCCCAGTGCGCAGGAAAAGCTTCCAGCACTCTCCTAAACAGCCTCTCATCAATATCATCTGCACCCCCAAGCCCGGAAATAAGCTTCCTCTTTGCAGCAACAGTCTCATGAATTATTTCTTCAGGTGAGTCCACATCCTTTTCTTCCATTTGCCGAAAATCCATCCATTCCATAGGCCTCCAGCAAAAGATGCAGTTCTGCGAGCACCACGCAGCCGCAGGGCTCATCTGTGCACAGGAGGCGCAGTCAGCCCCATAGAATTTCTGCTTGTAGCATGCCCCCTTCTCCCGCATAATCCTTTTTGTCCATCCGCAAACCTGCACCGCAGAATGGCCCCCCACAATCCCATACTGCTTTTTCAAAAATTCTTCAGTAACTTCAGGAGAAAAAGAGCATTTGCCTTTTTCCGAAGTTCCCAATTTTCCGCCTCCAACTAGGCCCTATTTGGCTTTTTTGACTGCCTTTGCCAGGTCTGAAATATCCTTTTCCAGCTTTTTGCAGGCCCTGACAACCAGCTCCTTAGGCTTCATCTGATAAAAGCTCTCCGCCTTGAACACAAACTCTTCCTTTCCTTCTTCCCCGTATGCTGCGATTCCGGACTGGAATTTTGCATGAGTCTGCCCGGTCCCCACAATTGCCTTGCATTCAAGCCTGAGATTCTGGTTTTCAAAAAGAGTTATTATGGGTATCCTCTCCTTTGCAACTTTCACATCCTTGTCCGTTGTTTTGAGGTCCCCCGAGTAAACAACTTTTGGCCCGCTTTCATCCAGCGAAAATGAAACTTCCATCCCTTCCTTAATCCCTTTGGGGCTTATGAGGGGAAGAAGCCCAATCCTGTGGGTCACATATTCATCAAACATAGAAGATGTATTCTCATACATGGTGACCGAGTCAACAGCCAGCACTTCCACCTGCCCGATGCAATATCTCCTTACTGCATTTACGAGGGAGGTGCTAACCCCCTCCACTTTCATAGAAAGGCAGTTTCCTTTTGATTCAATGAGTTCTGTTTTCATTGGGCTACACCCTTCTTCCGCGCCTTCCCCCTGCTCTCTTCATGGAGTCAGTTGGCACCGGTGTAACATCTTCAATTCTCCCTACTCTTACTTTCATCCTTGCAATGGCCCTCACCACTGCCTTTGCACCGGAACCAGGGGTTTTCTGGCCGTTTCCGCCTGGTGCGCGGATTTTTATGTGGACTGTATCCACACCCTTCTCCTTGAGGTCCCCAACAACTTTCTGGGCCGCCTGCATTGCTGCATATGGTTTCCCTTCCTCTCTTGAAGACTTAACCATCATTCCGCCGCTTGCCCAGGAGAGGGTTTCTGCACCGCTTATGTCTGTTGCGGTAATAATCGTATCATTTTTGGAGGAGTAAACATGCACAACTGCAAGCTTGCCCGGCTTCTTTTTCTTTGTTTCCTTTTTTACCTCTTCTTCGCCTGAAGCCTCCGGCTTTTCTGAAGAAGATTCCTCTTTTTTCTCTTTCACCGGCTCTTCCTTTGCATCCTCTTTTTTTTCTGGTTTTGGAGCCTCCTTTTTTACCTCTTCCTGCCCTGCTTCCCCCTCTGCCTTTTTTGCATCTTCTTTTTCTTCAGCCATAATCTTCACCTTTATTCAGCAGCCCCCTCTTCTTTTTTCTCGGGCTCTTTTGCTTCTGCTGCTGCCTCTTCTTCCGGCTCCGGCTGCTCAAGCTCAAATTTCTTATAATATGAAATGGAATCATCTTCTGCTATCTGAACAAGGTAGCTGGGAGAGCGGATTTTCCTTCCGCCCACAGAAACAAATCCATGGGTAATCAGCTGCCTTGCCTGCTTTGTTGTTTTTGCAAGGCCTTTTCTCTGGACCCTTGTCTGGAGCCTTCTCTCAAGGATATCCCTTACTGTAAGCGAAAGCACCTGCTCCAGCTTTGCATTTTCCTCCAGAATCCCGAGTTTTGCGAGTTTTCCCATAAGCTTTGGGAGGTCCCGTTCACGCTCTTCCTCAGTAAGTGAGAGAAGCCTTCTTGCTGCACGCCTCACTCTCTTAAGCTCCTGGTTCATTACCCATATCTCTTTCATGGTCTTGAGGCCATATTCCCTTTTGATGGCCTTTTCCTCAGCAATCCTCTTGCTTTCCCAAAGCCTCTTGGGCCTCTCATACTTGTTTTTGAGTTGTCTGGGGTCTCCCATTCAGATTCACCTATTTCTTGCCTTTCTTCTCTCCTGGCTGCTGGGATTTTCTCATCACACCCAGGGACATTCCGTGCCTGCCGGTGTTCTTTGTCCTCTGCCCGCGTACTTTCTGCCCGTAGGCATGCCTGTAGCCTCTCCACGTGTAAAGCTTCTTTTCGCCTTCAATGTCCTGCCTCTGGGAGAACACAAGGTCGTTCATAATGTTGTGCAGGTCCTTTCCTGTTTCCCTATCCTTTCTCCTGTTCATGAGGTGGGAAGGTATTCCGTAATCCTGCAGGTTTGTCAGTATCTGGTCAATCTTTTCAATCTGCTCATCGCTGAAACGGCCTACTTTTACGTCAGGCTCAACGCTCATTTCTTTTGCAATTATCCGGGCAACGCTCCGGTTCGTGGAATATCCTATGCCCTTTACCCTAAGCAGTGCCCTCTTGAGGGGCAGCTGCCCCATCACATCTCTTCCGGCCAGCCTTATAATTCCCCTTATTCCTTCCTCCTCTTCCGGAGTGGCCTTCTTTTTCGAAGCGGATTTTTCCGGCTTCTTTTTTTCTTTTTTAACATCTTTTTTCTTGGCTTTTCCCATTAACTCACCAGGAATCACAATTTATTGATAATACTGTCACACTCAGAAAACAGTGTAGGGACTATTATTTCTTAGTAATCTTTTTAAACCTGCTTGCGCCCCTTCCGAATATGCCGCTCCCACAACACCATCAAAAATATATAACCCTCCCCATAAAATTCCCATGCTTTCTTCAAAAGAGGTGCAGTATATGGGCAAAGAAGACTTCCTAAAGGAAAAAATCAGGCACGTGGACATAACCTCCTTTGACCCTTCAGGGGTAGTTGATTCAATGAGGGGCATGTCCTTCAGTTCCAGAGACACGGCAAATGCCGCGGACATCTTCAATATGATGCTGGAAAAGCCAGGATGCACAGTAATCCTTAGCCTTGCAGGGAGCACAAGCGCAGGGGGTTGCATGAAGGTTTACTCCGACATGGTGCGCTACAACATGGTTGATGCAGTGGTCGCAACAGGCGCCTCTATAGTAGACATGGATTTTTTTGAGGCTCTCGGGTTCCACCATTACCGCGGCACCCCGGCAGTAAACGACAAGGAGCTGCGCAAGCTCTACATAGACCGGATTTATGATACTTTCATAGATGAGGAGGACCTTCAGGCATGCGACAGCACAATAAAAGAAATAGCAGATGGCCTTGAGCCCCGCCCATACTCTTCCCGGGAATTCATAACAGAGATGGGGAGGTATCTGGAGGAGAACGGAAAGAGGGAGGATTCACTGGTAAAGCTCGCCTACCAGCATGGCGTTCCAATCTTCTGCCCCGCCTTTTCAGATTCCAGTGCAGGCTTCGGGCTGGTGATGCACCAGGATGCCAACCCTGAAAGCCATATTGCGATTGATTCAGTGAAGGATTTCCGGGAACTTACCCAAATCAAGATAAATTCCCCCACCTCCGGGCTGTTCATGGTCGGGGGAGGCGTCCCAAAGAATTTTGCCCAGGACACTGTTGTATGTGCTGAGTGCCTTGGAAAGGAGGTCCCGATGCACGAATTCGCTGTCCAGATTACAGTTGCAGATGTCCGGGACGGCGCCTGCTCAAGCTCTACCCTCAAAGAGGCAAGTTCATGGGGCAAGGTTGACACTGTCCACGAACAGATGGTTTATGCAGAGGCCACCACAGTTGTGCCACTGATTGCAGGGTATGCTTACCACAAGGGAGCCTGGAAAAACAGGGAAAGGCGGAACTGGAACTCAATTTTCAGTTGAGTTCTTAAGTTTTCCGTTCGACCTCTTGCCATGGAGATTTATCTTGTGCAGCACGGAGAGGCAAAACCGGAAGAAGAGGACACGGAGCGTCCGCTTTCTCCCAGGGGAATGAAGGAAACATCCGACATTGCAAAAAAGCTTTCATTTGTTATACAGCGAATTCCCAACAAAATATTCCATTCTCCCAAGCTCAGGGCCAGGCAGACTGCAGAAATCCTTGCAAAATCCCTTAATTGCAAAACCGGGGAGATTGAGGGCCTGAAGCCTCTGGATGACCCTTCAATAATAAAGGACAAGCTTTCTTCTCTTGATTCTTCAGGAACCTATTTTTTTGTGGGCCACCTTCCAAACCTTGAAAAGCTTTCTTCCCTCCTGCTCTATGGCACTTCAGGAAAGCCATTTGTTGCTTTCCGCAATTCTGCCCCCCTCTGCATTACCCACAGGGACGGAACCTGGAAACTTAAATACTACTTTCTCCCGGAACTGCTCTGACATGCAACCTGGTTGCCCGGCTACTGCGTTCCGGTTAGTTCCCCCCATCTCTCCGCAAAAAGGCAGCGCAACACGGTGTTTTTTGGATCCAAGAAATCTATTGATTTCTTCTCGCGAAGCAAGCTTAACGGTCCGCTTTTTGGACAAGCCTAACGCTGGATAAAAAGCGACGCGGAGAGGGTTGAGTGACCTTCCGGCCACAGCCCCTCTCCGCAAAAAGGCAGCATAACACGGTGTTTTTATCAAATTTTGTACACGAAGTAAAACGGCATAAAAGTTGACGCGGAGAGGGAGATTCGAACTCCCAAGCCCGTGAGGGCACACGCTTTCCAGGCGTGCGCGATAACCAGATTCTGCCATCTCCGCAAAAAGTGCATAGCTATTCATATCCAATTTCTTTTTATTCCTTACCCCTCAACCCCTTCTCATGCGGTATATGCCTCTAGTTATTATGCTCCTGCTGCCTTTTGTTTCCGGCTGTCTAGGACCAGCTGAGGAGTTGCCCCAAATTAGTGGGAATGCCACTCGCTCTTATTATGTTGGGTTGGTGCCTTCACCCAAAACCCAGCCGGAAACTTCTTTTGAAGACATTGTCGATGCATATGAAGAAGCAGGCCGGCTGGGCGAAGTGATGATGGTCTGGAGCGACCCGAACTGCATTGGCCAGTGCACCAGGCTCAGGCAGACCAGAGTAGTTGAAGCTGCACGGAGCAACGGAATGGAGCCGGTACTGACCCTTAACTTCGCCACACTCTCTAAATCTCCCGGAAAAGGTTTTCAGTATGGGGTATGCTGGCCCAACCATACTGCAGCAAACATCACAGATCCCAAATTCCGCAAAGCCTGGGTAAATGAAGCAAAAACTCTTGCAGAAGAGTTCAGGCCCAGCTATTTCTCACTTGGAAATGAAGTAAATGATTATTTCTACCTGCACCCCGAGGACCTTCCCCACTACATTACGCTTTATGATGAGGCCTATACCGAAATCAAGAAAGTTTCTCCTGAAACAAAAGTATTCGTGGTATTTTCTTACACCCACCTGCTTGACAACAGCCAATGGGGGCTGCTAGAAGAGTTTGACAACCGCTCGGATATCATAGGCCTTACAACATACCCCTGGAAGCATTACAGCTCCCCACAGAAACTCCCTCCGGGCTATTACCGCCGTATAAATAGCTACACCAACAAGCCCATAGCTTTTACTGAAATAGGGTGGCCATCTACTGGTTCAGAGTATGAACAGGCTGAGTTCCTGGGTGTTTTCCAGAACCGCACAGAAGGGATGGACCTGGAAATGGTCAACTGGCTGTTCCTCCATGAGGTTTCTCTTGAAGGAGACTTTGCCAGCATATTCGGGGAAGAAACCTCCACAATTGCCCTAAAGACCGAAAACGGCACAGAGAAGGAAATATATGCAAAATGGCAGGAGCTTGCAGAAAAGGAAGTTAGACCCTAAACTGGATCCTCTCGCTTTTCACAACCTTTCCACGTGTTTTCTCATTCATTTCCTCCCCTTCAAAAAGCGCAACGCCCACCCCCACAAACACATGCCTGTCTGCAGTGTAAATGGAAACCTTCTCGCCTTTCCGTATAAGCGGTTCAGCAGCCGCAAGCCCGGGTGCCATCAGCTGGGCCCCTTTCCCCAGGCTTTCTGCAGCATTTTCATATACATATACTCTCCTAAAATGCAGCAGGGTATCCACAGGCACGATGCATTTTCTCAAAAGGGAATCGTCATCATTTTCTTTCCAGAGCCAGTGCGCATCCGTGAGTTCCTGCACGGTGTGTGCAGACTCCTCCCGTATTCTCCCAACCGCAGTCCTCCTCAGCTCTTCCATGAATGCCTCGGTGCCTGCAGCCTTTCCAATGTCCTCGCACAGGGTACGGATGTACGTGCCCGCTTCTACATTTGCTTCAAAAAGCACCCTCTTCCCCTTTATTTCCAGGAGTTCTAGGGAATATACAAATCTTTTTCTTGGAACCCTTTTAACTGCAGAAACAAGGGGGGGAGTCTGCTCTATCTCCCCCCGGAAATTTGCAAAAATATCCTCAATGTGTTCATCCGGAAGCTCTTTTTTGAATTTGCAGATTCCCACATACCTCTTCCTTTTCCCGGAGATGTATTTCAATAATTTGGTAGCCCTCCCCAGGGCCACAGGCAGGACTCCGGAAACATCAGGGTCAAGGGTTCCTGCATGACCTGCCCTGGTTCCCCCGAGCATCTTTTTTACCCAAGATGTAACCTCATGGCTCACAGGGCCGCAGGGCTTATCCAGCACCACAACCCCCAACCCAAGGAGTTCCGGCACATCCATTCCTATTCCTTGCGGGAAGTTGGCTCAATGTGCCGTATGCTAACTCTGCTTTCCTTTCCTTTGGCTCCCTTGACCATCACGAAATTGTCATCAATTATTTTTATAATAACTACCTCGTCTCCTGAATCCTTTCCCATTTTTTTAATGCAAATTCTTCCTTCCTCTATTGCTGCCATAATCTTCACCTGATTTCCCTCAGGGCTATTTCAACCATTTCCGGAGGCCGGTATTTTTCCGAGCTTATCTCCAGGTCAAATCCCGAGTGGTCCATGATGTTTATTCCATAAAGTTCAAGATACCTTTTCCTGTTATCATCATCCCTTTTTTTAATGTGCTCCTCTGCTTCTTCCATTCCGATTCCCTCCCTTTCTGCAAGCCTCCGGGCCCGCACTTTTTCAGAAGCACTTATCCAGATTCGGAAGTCCGCATTGACCATCCATGGGCCGAGCCAGGTTGTCACAACACAGTCCCCCTTTGCTGCCTCTTCCTTAAGGCACGCATCAAATTTCTTGTCTATTTCCGGGTTTTTCCCTGCCATTTTCTGGAATTCCAGCAGGGAAACCCCCTCCTTATCCGCAAGGTCCTTGAAGGTGGGACAAACTACCCGGTAGCCCAGCGTTTCTGCAAGGGCTTTCCCAAATGTGTTTTTTCCGCTTCCGGAAAGCCCGGAAACAGCTATTATCATTTCAGTATCCCCTCTACGTACCTGCGGTAAATTATGGCCACATCCTCTATGCTCTTAAAGCCATCTTTTACCCTGCCCGCTTCTTTTACCACACTAGCCTGGCATTTTGGGCATAGTGCGCCTCCGAATTTCCTTTCCGGCCGCCTGGCGCTTTTTGGGCCGCTTCTCTGTACGCCCTGGAGCTTTGCCCCACAGACGGCACAGGATGCCTTTTTTCCGCCTTTTCTGCGTTCATAGCGCTCCCTGCTTTCTCCTGAGGGAACCCTCACCTTTTTTTTCCGTACTGAACTTGACCTGTTTCTTGGTTCTGGCATATTATCACCTATTTTTCAAGTGCCGACTTTATCCGGCCTATTCCAATCCCCCCAACGAACGCTACGATGATGAACCAGATATTCACTCCGTTCAGCGTCCTTGTGTTAAGGACTGGTATCTGGAATGGGAGCTTCACATGGAACCAGGTTCCATTGTTTGCTGTTGCAACCACGCGGGTTGTGTATGCAGGAGGCTCCGCGCAAACAACAGCATTTTCGTTCTGACTATAACTTTCTTTTTCAGAATAAACATCCATCTTTTCCCCGCTTATTGTTCCTGAAGGCAGGAAGCTCGCACCATCAACCCCGGAATAAACAACAGTCCCGTTTTCCGCCCGCTGCGCGTCCCCCTCAAAAGCCTTTACATCAACATACCAGGGACCCTTCTCCCCTTCTGAAAGCGGGATTTCCCCGCACCAGGCACCCCCTTCTTTTGCGAACTCCACTGTAGCGTCATCGGTTTTATGTGGGTCAATTGTCCCCAGAGCCCACATGAAGCTCATGAATATTACTATTATGACTGCCATCACTTTAAGCTGGCCGACCATCATCCCGTTGAATTCTGGCATTACCTTGTTCTGTTTTTCCTGGATCTCTTCCATCCTTTTGGTATTTTTCTTTTTCATTGCTTCAATGTATTCCTTGTTGAGGCTGTTCATCTCTTTCTGGACTTCCTTCATTCTCTTCATGTCCACAAGCTTTCCCCTTACAACCTGGATTATGCCTGAGTAGATAAGCCCGCAAAGGGTGACAAACCAAAAGTAAAGACCCATTGGAATCACTTAAATCACTCCAGTATCGCCTGCAGCTCTGCAGACGCTTCTTCAGCTTTTCCCTGTGAGTTGTATATTATTTTTGCCGGGCAGCCCCGGTGTGCAGCATAGGAGGCAAGGAATGCCTTGTTCATAAGATCGTGCTCTCTTATACTTTCGGCAGTCTCCTCATCCCTTTCCCTGCTCGGGTCCCCCACCCTTCTTGCAAATATCTCTTCAGGGTTTGCTGTTATCAGAACCACCCCCTCCACACTGAGCCGCTCAAGCAGCCCAAAAGGAAGCCCGGGCAGGTACCCCTTGGAGGTTTTCACAGAGCAGTGCGTATCAAGGACAACCTTTTCATCTTCCCGGGACAGCTTTTCTGCAACAGCTTCCTGCACCTCTTTCTGGTTTTCCACCGGAAGCTTGCGCATGTTATCCCTGTCTCCAATCCCGAATTTTTCCTTTGCAATCTCAAACATCATGGTGCCGTAGTTGAGCTGTTTTATATCTGCAGAAAGCCCTTCTAGCACCGTGCTCTTGCCTGCTCCCGGCAGCCCCATAACTATTATCATCTTTTTTCACCCTAAGATTTCATTTAGGAAAGGAGTGCTTTCCAGCATCTTCTGCCTCTTCATCTGCTGGTATGTCCTGTAGAAGATGCTGACTGTAAGCAATATACCCGTTCCTGTACCCAGTGCCCCGCTAAGGTCTGCAAGGCCTGCAAGCAGCCCGACCAAGAATGAACCCAGGAATATTAGCGGGGGGATGTATTTATCCAGTATTTTTTCCAGCATTCTCCTGTCTGTTCTCCAGCCAGGTATCTGCATCCCTGACTGGATAAGCTGGTCAGTCATTCCCTTTGTGTCCATGTTTGATGTTTCTGCCCAGAATTTACCAAACAGCACAGAAACCATGGACAGGAACAAAACATATACTATTGCATGTACCCATTCGGGTATTCCAAATAACGGAGTAACCCCATTAAGTATGAAGTTTATATGCGCAAGGGTGTTCTGCCCCCCACCGTAAATCGGAGTCAGGAGGTACAAAATCCCGTCTGTAAGCTGGTTGTTTGCATCCACATACCCAAGAACATGAACCACATCCACGCCCCCAACAGTGAAGCTCAGCCCGGCGAGCCCGACTGCAAACAGCTGCACATTCATCAGTAGGGCACTTGCAAAAATTACAGGAATATTAGAAAGGTAAAACAGGTTCAGGGGTAGCTTGGGGCTCAGGCCCCTTGCCCTTTGATATGCCAGGGGTATTTCTACTTTCATCCCTTCTCCGTACGATACTGCAAACCATACGATGATAGTTACCAGTATCGGGGCCAGCACAATAAGCGCATTTGGAATCGCTTCTGCTCCCCCGCCTGCCATAACCGAAAGCACCCCGGATTCACCGAAAACCAGGCCTATGGCACCCCCTATTATTGAGAATGAAACTCCTGCAGCAATAAACAGGCTGATTCCGCTTCCTATTCCGTATTTAGTTACAACTTCATCAAGGTAGAGCACGATTATTGAACCCATTGTAATCTGCAGTATGACCAGAGGCATTGCAATTGCGGGGTCCATCCCTTCGGCAAGCATAACCCTCCCGGTCATCACAAAAATTGCCGCTTCAATAAGTGCAATGGCAATCGCCAGGATTTTCTGGAGTTCCTGGAATTTCGCCTTTTCCTTTGGGTTTTTCGGGTCCAGATCAATTATTCCTGCACCTGAGAAAAGCTGGAGAAAAATGCTGGCCAATACTATCGGACCGATACTTGTGGTCAGCAGACTGCCGAGTTTTGATGCTGTAATCATCTGGAGGAAATCAAAGCCCCCTCCAGCATCTTCTGCACCTACGGCAATCACGTTGTACATTAAGAAGAATGTGAACAGCGCAAGCCCTGTCCACATGAACCTTTCCTTTACCTCCGGCGGCCTGACCGGCGGCTTTATTTCAGGAAGCATTTTTGCTATGCTGTGCCCAAATTCAAGGATTGCGCCCATAATATTCACTCTATTTTGGAGATTTTCCCGCCTGCTTCAGTTATCTTTTCCTCTGCCCTTGCGCTCCAGGAAAGGGCCTTTACTTCAACCGGGCTCCTGATTTTCCCTGTGCCAAGGATTTTACCCTTGAACTCCACTTTCTTTTCTCCTTTTTCGGCAAGCGAGTCTATTTGGTACAGGTTCATTACCTTCAGCCTGTGGCCCTTTCTCTTCAGCCCCTCTCTCCCATACCGATTGGGGTCGTTTTTGGTTACCCAGCTCCACTTGTGCTTGTGCAGCCCTGCGTTCCCTACGCCTCCCCTACAGCCTGAACCCCTCTTGTTTTTAGTGTTGCCTGTCCCGCAGCTCCTGGTTCCACGGTACTTTTTTATTTTCCTGTCTTTCCTTTCCGGCATTAGCATCACCTCTTTACATCATTTTTTTAACAAGGGAGTCCATCTCGTTCCTCCTGCCCAGGTCTCCTTCGGGTGCCGGCTTTTTAATGTTTTTGTAGCCCTTTCCGGGAGGGTGCAGCCTGAACACAGGGTCTGCAAAATTCTGCACTTTCTCTTCATGCATTATCTTGCTCGTGGCCTGCTTTATCTCTTCTTCTTCCATAACCTCCCTGAGTTTCCTGCCCCCCTTCTCCCCTCTCTTCCTGAGAAGTTCAAACAGGGTTTTTTCACCTATGGGCCCATACGTTATGTAGTCCTTGCAAACCTGCACCATGCCCATGTTTTGGGGGGTGTCCTCAATCACTACGCAGTTGTTGGTCCGCTCAAGGTTGAGCAGCTCAAGGGTTTTTGCTATTCTGGGGGAGATGTTCCTTCTTCCCCTTACCTTAACTATTGCGATTTTCATATCTTATCACCCGGCTGGGGCTTCATCTTGTTAAGCGAGTCAAGAGCGTTTATCGTTGCCATGGCCATATTGTATATATTGGAGGTGGATCCCCTTGCAAAACTCCAGATGTCCCTCACTCCTGCGGTTTCAAGCACCTGTTTGATAGTGGAGTTTGCTGCAAGCCCAAGGCCTTTTGGCGCTGGCTTGAGAGTAACTTCGGTACTCCCATATTTTCCTTTTGCCTCCCTGGGAATTGAATGGAGGGCTCCGCATTTGCACTCCCAGGAGCCGCATCCGGTTTTTACTCCCACAATATTCTTCCTTGCATCAAGCATTGCATAATCTATTGCCGGCTTTACCTCATTGTTCTTTCCGACACCTATCCCTACATGGCCTTTCTTGTCACCGATTACTGCAATTACCCGGAAGGACATTTTTCTTCCGGAGTCTGTAGCCCTCTGTGTCGGGCTTACGCTCAGTATCTCTGCTTCCAGTTCCGGCAGGAGGGCATCAATTATCTCAGGTTCAAGTATCGGCTTTCCACGGTTGAATATCTCTTCTATTGTGTTGACTTCCTTGCTTTTTACAAGCCTCCCTATCTCTGTTTTTGGTTCCCATGCCTCAATATCAAGCATCCGTACTTTTTCCTGCCTTCTTCTTTTGCCTCTTCTTCCCATATGATCATGCCTCCTTGCTTATTGCCTCCTTCACACTTTCAAAAAGCTCGGTAAACTTCCTTGGGTCAAAGCCCTCTTTCAGGTAAGCTGAGAACTTCTTTTTGTATTCTGCATCTGAAAGCAATTTTGCAAATTCCTCTATGTGTTTCCCCTTCACCCTGTTTTCATCAACTATATTTTCTCCCATGGGCGTTTCCAGGCCTGCATCTGCTGCACCTTTCTGGGCAGCGAAGGAGAGCCCTCCGACTATTGGGCGCACCAGCCCAATGTCCAGCACGAATTCCTTCAGACCTGCCTTTTTTCCGAGCACCCCTGCATAATACCCTGTTAGGTATGCAGTTGGAAGGTTGCTCCGAGAGGCCCACTTGAATTTCTTCAGTTTGTCTGAATTAACTGAGAGGATTACCCTGTCTCCCGCAGGCTGGAATTCCACGAGCTGCACCAGCACGCGCTTGTTTGTCTTTCTCACGACCAGCCTAGGCTTTCCTGATTTTACCAGCCCAAGCCTTTTTCTGTAGTCTGTTGCCCTTTCCTTTCTTCTCCGGAAGGGAACAGAGTATGTTGGTCCTTTTGCTTTTGCCATGTAATCACTCCTTTACCTCTTTCTCAGGTTTTTTCGGCGTCTCCTTTTCTGCGGATTTTTCCGCTTTCTCTGGTTTTGCTTTTGGCTCTGCATAGTACTCGTTTTCTTTCAGGTAAGTAAGCAGTGCCTTTTTTCCCCTGAAGGAGCCGCCCTTTATCTTAAGGTAAATATTTCTCCTGTGCTCTGCCGGGAGCTCTCCGCTCTCAAGCAGCTCTTTGAGGTACTTTCTCTGGGAGCGCACTTTTTCCATCCAGGCTTCTTTTTTGCCTTTTCTGGAGTATTTCTTTCCTTTGCGCTTTCCCGGGCCCTTCCTCTTTTTCACCGGCTTTTTCCTTTCCCCAACGTATCTTAGGCTGTAGATTGCCCCATCATCTATAAGCCCCTTTACATCTTCACGGGTAAGTGCTTCCATCGCCCTTGCATATTCCCCTTCTTTTATCCTTACCCTGTTTTTGCCTACTTTCATGATGTCTGCGGCGAGCCGTTTTATCGTGTCTGCACTCATTTTTTCACCCCTTTGTTGAGTACCCTGAGGTTCATCCCCTCTGCCTTCTTGATTATCTCTTCTCTCTTTCTTTTGCCGACTCCGGCTGCAATCCTTACCAGGACTTCTTCTGCCCCTTCAAGTTCTGAAGGGTTGCTTACAAGGATTTCAGGCAGCCCGAGCACATGGAGCCCACTCATCTCCGGCGCGTTTTTGTTTCCCACTCTGGGCGAAGCCCCAAAGAACGCTTTCTTCCGCTTTTTCTTGTTGTCTTCTCCCCTGGGCCGCCTCCACCTGGGCTTTACGCTTTTCATCCTGCGCTTCCCTGTTGAGTTTGGGACATAGAATGTTTTCTTTGCCTTCTTCTTCACCGAATATCTTTTCGGTTTTTCCTTTTTTCCTGTGTTTGAAGAAGATGCCTTTTTCCCTTTTTCTTCTGCCATGAATACCACCTACTCCTCTACAGGATAAATTCCATCCTGGAATATCCTGTTGTCATGGGTTTTGATCTTGGTTGTTTTCCTTATGTTAGCAACCGTCTGACCAACCGCTTCCTTGTCCGGGCCGGAAATTATCACTTCCTGCCCCTTCACTTCAACTTTCGCATCTCCATGGACCTTTGTTTTCCGTGGCTTCCGCTCTCCAATGAAGTTGGAGATAACTATGTTCTTGCCTCTCACTTCCAGGGTCATGGGGAAGTGGGCATACCGGATTATCATCTTTCTTCTAAATCCTTCGGTAACGCCCTCAAACATGTTCCTGAAATGTGCCCTTACGGTGTGCTCGATGGCCTTATTTTTGCCCACTATCATGAGCTTGTCGCCTTCGAGCCTGAGGTCAAGGGTAGTTCCTCTAAACTCCCTTTCAACGGAGCCATTGGGTCCGCTGACAGTTGCCTTGTTTCTTTCCAAGGCAACTTCAACACCTGCAGGTACTTTCATTTCTATCATACTATCACACACATCATCTATCTAATATACAAACGCAAGCAGCTTTCCACCAACCTGCTTCTCCTGGGCTTCTCTGTTCGTGATTATTCCTGCCGGGGTTGAGACTGCTATCATTCCAACCCCAACTCCAGGAATATGCATCTGCTCCACCTTTGCCCAGTCTCCTCTTTTAACTGCCATCCTTGGCTTGATTACCCCGCAGTTGTTTATGAATCCGCCCAGCTTCACTTTGTAGTTTCCACCTTTGCCGTCATCCACGAATTCATATTTCTCAACATATCCATTTTCCTTGAACAGCCCGAGTATTTCCCCCACTAGCTTAGATGCCCTTACGGTACATTCCTGTATCCCCTGTCTCTCATGGGTTTTTATGGTGTTCATCGCGTCTCCAAGAAGATCTATTGCCATGCATATCACCTAATATTGGCGGAACCCTATGGATTCCCCTACTTCACGGAAGCACCTCCTGCATATGTAGAGGTCGTATTTCCGTATTACTGCTTTTGCAGTTCCGCATATCCTGCATTTCCGTTTTCCTTTTCCTTTGTATTTTTCTTCAGGTGGAACCTTTGCCATGTGATCACTCCAGATTAACATCAAGCTTGGATTTTGCAAATTCTATTGCCTCCTCCTTTGACAGCACGTGCCCGCGCCCTTCCTTTGCAGTGTTGAGGGCGCGCTTTTTTATCCTGCTCCCCCTCCTTCCCAGGGTAACGCAAACATCAAAGCCAAGCATCCCTATTGAAGGGTCGTATTTTGCACCGGGAAAGTCAATGTATTCCTTTATTCCGAATGCAAAGTTGCCCCTCTTATCAAAGTTTGATTCGCTGAGAACCTTCTTTCTGGCAGCGAGCGCCTTTTCAAGGAAAGCTACTGCACCCTCACCTCTTAGAGTTGTTTTTACCCCAATTGGAAGCCCCTTCCTGAGCCTGAAGGTTGGGTTCCTCTTTTTTGCGGTTGTCTCTACTACGTTTCTCCCGCTAAGATTCTCCAGGAGCTTTTTTGCGTTTTCAAGCGGCTGCCCGGGTTCCCCCACGCCCATGTTTACAGTGACTTTCTCCACGATTATCTCCTTCATGGGGTTCTCTTTTTCTGCCATTCTCACTCACCCACCACAAACAGGTACCCTGCAAGTGTCCTGAAGCTCTCGTTTCCATCTCCGGAGCTGACTAGGGCCTCTGCAGGCCTTCCTGTTTCACTTGGGAATATCTCCTCTAGTGTGACCACCGTTCCCGAGTGCTTTCCATCTGTGATTATGCATTTTGCTCCTTTTTCGAATTTATGCACCTTTCCCATCTTCTTTTCCTCAAGAAGATACTCCACGGTGTC
The DNA here is from genome assembly GCA_014727925.1 of Microcaldota archaeon. Lineage (GTDB taxonomy): Archaea > Micrarchaeota > Micrarchaeia > Anstonellales > Bilamarchaeaceae > CAIKOA01. Next base: position 22,762 of record WJMN01000025.1, on the reverse strand, counting down.
CCCTGCTTTCACGTTGTTGTCCCCAACCATGTTCCTTCCATCATGCAGCCCGAGCACTATTTTGTTTCCTCCATCTGTTCTCTTCCCCGTAACTTTCAGCAGCTTGACTGCAGCCTGCTCCTTTTCAATCTTCTCAGGGAACAGCCTTCCATTTCTCACAGTTATTCTGTAATGTTCATCAGCGAGCGGAAGGGAAACAATGTCCATGAACCCTACAGGCGACCTGTGGTCGGTCCTCGGGATCCCGTCTATAAGCACTTTCCTCTCGTTGAGTATAGTTTTTACTTCTCCCGAAGTTTCTGCTACCCCAAGCACTTCCCTGAGCAGCACAACAAGCGGCATGCTCTTCTTTTTTGAATGGGAACCCGGCCTGGTATTTGCTATCCAGAATGTTTCTTTTTTGTCATGGACGGGCACCGCTTTTGGAACCGCTATCCTTTTGGTGTGTCCTTTTCTTCCTCTCTTGCCCATTCTACTCACCTCTCACCATGCCCTTCCTGTGGGCAGATTCTTTCATGGAAACCATCTTGAGATTTGAAGGCGGAAATGGCACAAGGCTTTCCACCCCTCTTGCATTCCTAAGGGTAATTCCCTCAAGGTAAACTTTTCCTTTTGTGTGGCTCACTTTCTGCACCTTGGCACTCTTTCCTTTGTGTTTCCCCCGCATTACCTCTACGGTATCCCCCTTGTTTATCAGCACAGACCTCCTGCCCATCTTTGCACTTTCCCTGAGTTCCTTTGGGAGGTGCACCCTGAGCCTTGCCCGTTTCTCATGCAGTTTTTCAGTGTAAATTTTTCTTCTTTCCTTTCTTCTTTTCATGATTATCCCTCATACCACTCCCGGTGCTATCGCAGCAACCTTTGGGAATTTTTCGGCAATTTCCTTGGCCACGACCCCCTTGATTTCCGTGCCAATCGGAAGGTGCTCATCATTCACCAGCACGCAGGCATTGTCCTCAAATCCCACGTGCAGACCATTTGGCCTTCCAATTTCTTTCTTCTGCCTTATCACTATTGCCTTCACCTTCTTTTTCACCATATCCGGCTTTCCTTTTTTCACAGAGCCGATTACTGTGTCTCCCACTCCTGCTTTGGGGTTTCTCCCACGCACACCGCGGTATCCCGAAACCCCGATTATCTGCAGCTGCTTTGCTCCTGAGTTGTCATGGCAGAGCAGCCTGCTTCCGAGCGTAAGTGTTTTTGGAATATGTGAACCAAGGCCTTTCATGCTTCCACCTCTTCTGCTTTTGAAATTATTTCAATAACTGTCCAGGACTTTGTCTTGCTTATTTTTCTTGTTTCTCCAATCCTAACAATGTCCCCCACATTTGCCCCAATTTCATCAGGGTTGTGTGCCTGAACCCTGGAGCGGCCCCTTGCCATCCTCTTATACTTGGTTATTTTCTTTATCATGTCTCTTTCAACAACAACGGTTTTCTTGTTCTTGTCACTGACTACTTTGCCCACCAGTCTTGCACCTCTTATTGAGAGGGGCCTTTTTTTCCCAGTTGCTTTATCTTCAACCATGTTATCACCTTATTTTCTTTCTGAGTTTTTTCGGCCGTTCTTCGGCCCTGAACATTATTTCATCACCGCGGACTATCATTCTCCCGATTTCAAAGACCGAGCCTTTTTTCGGAATTATTTTTTCCTTTTTCCCGGCCTCAATCACGAAGGTGTTTTTTGTTTCATCCACGATTTTTCCTTCTTTTTCATAGAAGCTTTCAACAGGGCTTTCTAGCACCTTCAGGTGCTTTCCGATGAACTCACCCATCAGGTGCAGCGGCCATCCGGCCGCACGCCCATCTCTTCCCATCTACTCAACTTCTATGCTTTCCTCCGGATATCCCAGTTTAACAAGGATCCCCTTCACTTTCCTCTTGTGGTTTCCCTGTAGTACAACTGATCCTTCCTTTGCGCTGCCTCCGCAGGCCAGAGCCTGTTTAAGGGATTTTGCCGCTTCGGACACCCGGTTCTTGTCTATGCCTTCAATCACTGTAACCAGTTTTCTGAACTTTTTCTTGGTTACGTAAACCCTTATCTTCGTCACTTCTTCCTTATCCAGAATCTCGCATGCGCAGAGATCCTCTATCATTCCGCATTTCGGACATATCTCAGCCAATTTGTTTCCCTCTTTTATACGCTCTTTTTCTCATTCCGGATTGTTTTTATCCTTGCAATTGCCTTCCGTATTTCCCTGTTTTTCTTTGGGTTTTCTTCACCTGCTTCAAGCAATGCTAGGTTAAGCTCATCAAGCTTCTTTTTGAGTTCCGACTCATCCAGCCCGCGGAGTTCTGAAATCTTGTACACTGCCATCATTTCACCCCTTTTTTCTCTTCAGCCACCTTCTCCTTTCCCGGAACTCTCTTCTCTCCTTTGGTTCCGGGTTCCGGGTTTTCTGTTTTGGTGCCCGCCTTCTCCTCGGATTTTTTCCCGGGCCTTGCACTTACGTCTTTTGGAGGACCCTGCACTCTCTCGGTTTCCTGCTGCCTCCTTCCTCCCCTGTCTGTGCGTTTCACATACCTGTCTTCACTTGTGATGCTTGAGCATATTTCTGCACCTTCCGGCTTGTCCGGGAAAACCGTTCCCGGGGGCGCAACCCTTACCAATACCCCGATTACTCCTGATTTGGTGTTTGCTGAAACGTGCGCCTCATTAACCAGCCTTGCCGGCTCGCCCGCCTTGGGTATGTATCCGTCCGCAACCCTGAGGCTTTTGCTCCTTGCCCCCTTTGCCCCGATTTTTCCTGCAGCAACAATCTCCCCGCCAAGTGCACCATTCCTCATGATGTCCTTGAGCAGGAAGTGGAGCACTGCCCTCACTTTTTTGCCCATCTCTATGTGTCTTGCTGCCTTTTTTGCAATGAGCCTGGGCTCCAGTGCAGGGTTTTCTACTTCAACCACACTTATCTGCGGATTGTCCAGCTTGAATTTCTGCTTCAGGGTTTCTGTAAGCTTGTTGATGGTCTTGCCCTTCTTTCCGATAACTCTTCCCGGGTTGAGCACTTCAATCGCAATCCTGGTGGTTACTGGGGTTCTCTGTATTTCTATGCTCGCCACTCCTGCCCTGTCCAGCTCCCTTTCTAGGTATTTCATTACTTTGTGCCTTTCGATGGGGTTGTCTATGAATTTAGTTTCTATAGCCATCATTTCACCTCTTCTTTGCCCTTGGTTTCAGGTTTCGGCTTTTCGGTTTTGGGCACTGCCTTTTTTTCCGGAGGCTCCACCCCCTTCTTTGTTTCGGGCTCCGGAGCTTCCTTTTTCTCTTCAGGTGTTGCTTTCGCTGTTTCCGGCTTTTCCCCCTTCTCTTCCGGCTTTGCAGCTTTTTCCTCTTTCTTCGCCCCGGGTTTTTCTTCCTTCTTCTGGGAAGCCTCCGATTTTTCCGCTGCCTTCTTCTGCTCCTCCTTCTTTTTCTTCTCTTCTGCGGCGTTTTTCTTTGATTTTTCCTCTTTCTTCTTTTTCTCTTCCTCAAGCCGTTTCTTCTTTCCCTCTTCTTTCTCTTTAAGCACAATCTCCACACGGGCGGTTTCCAGCCTGGAGATGTTTCTTCTTCCCTTGGAGGAATAGCGCATATATGAGTGTTTCTTGTTTGCTGATGCATGGGCAACTACAAGCTCTTCGCTCAGGCCCCTCTCCTTTGCATTTGCAACTGCGGATTCAAGGCACTTGAGCACAATCCCAACACACTTCACAGGCCACCTTCCCTTCTGCCCCTGCAGCTCTTTTCTGTGGGCCATCCTTGTGTTGTGGGCACGGTACCGTATGGGCCGCTTCCGTGCCTTTGCCTCTTCTAGCAGCTGAAGTGCCGCTTCGGCCGGTTTTCTTCTGATGTTGTAGCAGACTTCTGCAAGGTCCTTGGGGGATGCATTTACATCCTCTACTCTTGCCTTGGCAAAGTCCGACTCGTTTTCAATTTTGTATGAGTAACTCATTCACATCACATCATTTCAGGGGCACGAACTTTGAACCCCTTGTGGCTCCCACACCCGGGCCAGAGTGCATAACCCTTCCGGTGCTGTGCGAGAATTCCCCAAGCCTCTTTCCGAGGTGCTTGATTGTTATCTCAACCCGCTTGAACTCCTTTCCGTTGTAAACCCCAAAGATGAGCCCCATCCACTCAGGGAGGATAACTGCTTCTCTGCAGTGGGTCTTTATCATTTTCTTAGGGTCCTTTTCTTTCACCTTCCTCGCCTTTTCTACAAGATGCTTCAGGCTCGGGTTCTGGTTAATCCTCTTTAATGTTCTCCTTTCTCTGGAAGTAAGCATCTGGAGGAAGTCCTCCATGCCCACGCCTTTAACCTCTTCTTCTTCCATTCCTCTGAAAAGTTCTTTTTTAACCATTCAAACTCACCCTTTTGTTTTCCTCCCGGTTCTCTTGGACGCAATATGCCCGACTTTTCTTCCCGGGGGCGTTCCCCTGGCCACACTGGTTGATTTTCCTGCGTGGTGGTGCTTTCCACCATGCGGGTGGGTGTAAGCGTTCATCGCCACACCCCGGGTCCTTGGCCACAGCCTTGTGCTCTTTGCCTTGTGTTTGTAGTATGCAGTCCCTGCTTTCTTCAGGGGCCTCTCCTTCAGCCCTCCTCCGTTTACGACACCTATCTGTGCCCTTGATTCTGACGAAACCGTTATGGTCCTCTTGCTGGGAAGCTTTATGGAAATCCGGTTATCCTCCTTTCCAACAACAAGGCCCGCAGTGCCGGGAGCCCTTATGAATTTTCCTCCGTCTCCGGGTACCTTTTCAACATTGTATATCGCTGTACCTTCAGGTATCCTATAGAGCGGCAGCACGTTGCCGAAGGCAAGCCTTGCCTGTACCCCCAGCTCCACGTAATCGCCTTCACATACCCCCTCCGGGGCTATTAGGTAACCTTCTTCGTGATTATCATATTTTACTTTCATTAATATGGCATTTCTTGCAGGGTCATCCATGAATCCGGTCACCTGGCCGCGAATCACACCTGTTTTCTCAACATCGTCATATGACCTGTATCTAAGCTTTACCTTGTACCTGTTTTTAGCTGACCGGTACCTGGAACTTCCGCTTCCCCTTCTTTGTGACCTCAGTCTTTTACCCATGCATTCACCTATGCCATCTTAAGTTTGGATGAAATATCCTCGGCCTTATGGCCTTCCGCAAGCCTCACTACTGCCCTTTTCCCCCCTTTTGGGGCAAGGTAGGTATTTACTGATTTTACTTTTACCTTGAACAGCTTTTCAATCTCATCCTGGACGTCTTTCTTGGTGGCTCTCTCATCCACCTTGAAGGTGATGGTGTTCTCGAATTCTATTTTCCCAATCGCTTTTTCCGTCTTTATCGGCTCCTTTAATATCATATTAATCACAACTCCCCTATCTTTTTGAGCGCGGCTTCGGTATATATGGTAAGCCTTCCTGGATGGGTCCCGGGCGCAAGGTGTTTTACCTTTAGCTCGCCTACACTTATCACGTCCACCCCGGTTAGGTTTCTTGCTGATTTCAGGATGTCCCCGCCGCTCACCACAATGAGCGCGCTTTTTGGGGTCCTGGTCCCTGCCTTCCTTTTCCGGGTTCCGCTTCTGGGCTTCCGGTTGTTTTTTGCCCTCTCAAGGTCCTTTCCTATGACCGGCGCAAGTGCCTCAAGCACCTCCTTTGTTTTCTTGGCTTTCTCAAGGCCATCCTCAAATACGATTGGCGCTTCGTTTTCAAAGATGTGCCCCCTTGCTTTTACAAGCTCCGGGTGGGCGGTTGCTGCTATTGCACTGATAAGCGCCTTGTGGTATTCCTTTTTGTTAATATTCTCTACAATTTTCTTTTCCGGCTTTGGGGGATGCGCCCTCCTCCCGCCTTTTGCGGAGGGTATTTTGGCTACCCTGCCCATGAGCCCTTCAGGCCTGACTTCCCTCGGAAGCATTGCCTGCCCCCTGTTCTTAAGGGAACCATATGCGCCTTTTCTTCCCCGGTATTTTGCGGATGTTTCCATTCCTGCGAACCGGTAGCTCCCCTTTGGCTGGTATTCCCTGCTTTCATCACTGAGCACTGCCCTCCTTATCATCTCCTCCCGGACTTCCTGCTCAAACTGCCCCGGCAGGTCGATTTTCTTCCCAGGGGTTCCCTTCATTGTATAACTGTCAGCTTTCATCTATCACACCTTTGATTCCACAGATATGGAGGTAAGTTTTGGCTCCTGCACCTTTTCAGGCGCCCTTGTGCCCAGCCTAAGCCTGACCATTCTTTTTACCGGTCCGGGCACAGAGCCCTTGAGCAGCACATACTCGTTTTTTACAAAGCCGTAGTGCGGGAATCCGCCCTTGGGATTCACCTCATCCACATCATTGCCGATTTTCATTATTCTCTTGTTTGCTTCAGTCCTCGTATGGTACCCCAGCTGCCCTGCTCTCCTTGCAGTGTAAAGTATGTATGCAGGGTGCCACTGCCCCAGGGTTCCCGAGGCCCTTCTCTGTTTTGTTGCCTTTGGCCTGTGCAGGGCGGTTCCAAACCTTTTTCTTGTGCCCTGCCATCCCTTTCCTGTTGAGATGGAGATTACGTCAAGGTATTCTCCTCCCTTGAATATATCTTCTGCGCCCATCTCCTTCCCGAGCTTTGACTGCGCGTACTCAATTTTTTCATTAATTCCCGAGCCACCAACCGGGATTTCCATCTTTTCCGGGTGCTTTTTCCCGATTCCTGTTCTTTCCGGGTAAAGTGCGACAAGCACAGAAATCCGCGAAACATTCTCTTCATTGAATTCAACTGTTGCAGGTTTTTTCTTGCTGCCTCCCTGTTTCCCGATTCCCAGCCTGCTGAGCATTTTGCCATCCTCAACAAGCCTGTCTCCGGTTATTCTCCCGTCTTTGTACCCCCGTATCCCATAAACATAGAGATGGGGAACCTCAATGACGGTTACTGCAGAGCATACTTCCTGCCCGTTTGTGGGGCCATCAGTGTCGTCTATGAATGTCAGGTGCGTCATTCCTGCCTTGTATCCTGCAAACCCAAGCAGCCTTGACTCTCCGGACTCAGCCCAGTGTCTGACCCTGGGCACCTGGCTTCTTGCCCTGCCTCTCGGCCTGAATGCTAACGAACCCTTTCGGGGCTTCCAAATATCTGTCATAAATTTCCCTCTTTTGCGTAGCCCTTCCTCAACAACAGCCTCCCGGGCTGCAGCCCCCGAAACCGGAAACCGGCCTCAGGATGAAGGGACGCGATAAACGAAAGAAGTAGCACTATTTATTATAGAAGTCTTTAAATAAGTTTCTCTTCTGCCCCACTATGCCAGCCATACCCCCAAACTACTCAACCCAGAACACCCAGAAACCTATTTATACTTTCTCCCAGTAGTAGGCTGCGGTGTGGGAATGCAAAACAAGAACATACTATTAGTATTTTTGGGACTTGTACTGCTTTCTTTTGTGCTACTTGCCGGCTGCCCCGGAGGCGGGCCAGAATCAACCGGAGTAACCGCAAAAGCTGTCGCAGGAGGAATTGAAGTCAACTGGAACCCATCCCAGAAAGCCGATGTTACCGGGTACAATGTGTACCGGAGCACGGCCGCAGGGGACCTGGGAGTGAAAATCAACCCTGTGCTGGTAACCGGAACCTCTTACACAGACACAAATGTGGAGAGCAGCGTAGTATATTACTACACTGTCCGCTCAGTTACCTCAGGCGGTACAGAAGATACCAACACAGAGCAGGCGAGCGCATCAACTGATGTGAACCCCCCAAGCGGGCTCTCAGTCCAGGTCAACAACGGGGCCACGCATACAAACAGCCCGGATGTTACGCTCACGCTTTCAGCAACGGGCGCATCTGAGTGCAGGGTTTCCAACGACAAATCAACCTGGAGCGACTGGGCAGCTTACACAACTTCAATGGACTGGCAGCTTTCTTCCGGTGATGGAATGAAGGACGTCTATTACAAATGCAGGGATGCTCAAGGAAACGAAGCAATACCTGTAAGCGCATCCATTGAGCTGGACAGCAGCGGGCCAAGCATCTCAATATCTTCTCCAGAGAGCGGAGCCAGTTATGCCACCCAGTTTGAACTCAAGTTTACAGTCACAGACCCAATGTCCTCCACAATCTCCTGCAGCGGTGATGTGGATGGCGGGGCCATTGCAATCGGCCACCTGGATGTTGGGGAGCAGGACACAATGACCGTAAATGCAAACCCAGGGCAACACACCCTTACAATAAGCTGCAACGATGGTGTAAATTCTGCAGAAGAATCCGTAAGCTTCTCTGTGGACACTACCCCAACCGGAGTAGAGCTCCACATTGAAAGCGGCTCAGGGTATGTAGATACAAGGTATGTAACCCTGGATGTAATTGCAGACAATGCAGCAGAGTGCAGGTTTTCAAACGAAAATAAAGTATGGGGCAACTGGGTCCCATATGTGCAGGAGAAACAGTGGACACTCAGTTCAGGAGACGGCACAAAAACGGTTTATGTGGAGTGCAAGAGCACAGAGGGGCAGCTTTCCCAGGTTGCTTCCGACTCTGTTGTGCTTGACACCCACAAGGGAGACAAAATCTCAATAGAAATAGACAATGGGGATGACTGGACCAACTCCAGGGACGTGAAGCTCGGCCTTTACTGCTTTGCAGCAGACCAGTGCAGGTATAGGAATGAAGGGGGCGACTGGAGCGGCTGGAGCAGCTACACAACAAGGAAGTACTGGACGCTCTCTTCAGGGGAAGGAGACAAGACTGTCCACTACAACTGCAAGGATTCCAATGGCAACGACCTTGGCTCTGCAGAGGCAGACATTACTTACTCCAAAAGGGAGCCCAACCCCCCATCCAGCATGAGGATAAAGATAAACAACGGGGCCTCACATACCTCCAGCAGGGACGTAACCCTTAAGCTGCACGCAACAAATGCAGATGCCTGCAGGCTCAAGAACTATGGTGAGAGCTGGTCTTCTTACCGCCACTACACAACCAGCATGGACTGGACGCTTTCAGACGGGGGCGGCAAAAAGACAGTATATTACCAGTGCAAGAATGACTATGGAAAGGAAAGCGCACATGCATCCATCTACCTTGATGCTGAACCGCCCGGGCCGCCAAGGCACCTGAGCGCAACAGTGGACAGGAACAGCGTGGTGCACCTAAGCTGGGACAGGCCTTCAGGGGATATCCATGAGTATTACATCTACCGCAGCAACACAGACCTCGGGATGTTTAGCAAGGTTGGGAGCACAAGGAGCACAACCTGGCGCGACACGGGGGTATCCGAAGGTTATGAGTATGCATATTATGTAACTGCAGTAGACAGTGCAGGCAATGAAGGAGACCAGTCCAATACTGCAACCGTTAATGTCCCTGGCACAGAAACAGGCGGGGATACTGATGAGCACGGCTGCAAAGGCTCTGCAGGGTATGTGTGGTGCGAGTCCCTGAAGGAGTGCATCAAGCCCTGGGAGACAGAATGCCCCGAATTGGGGGCAGGCCCGGAAATGCCTTCGGAATAAGCAGGGGAACCCCCCTTCTTTTTTTTCTTTTCTTTTTCCCAAAATAACAAGCAATTTAATTCTTTTCTCCGATTTTAGCATAGGTGGGCAGATGAGAAGAATATTGTTGTTCCTGTTTCTGGCAGGCCTGGCATTTTCCCTTGCAGAGAATATAGACAGCTGCACTACAATTGGTGAAACCGGCATGTATTACCTGGTCTCCGATATTGAATATGCCGGAGACAATAACTGCATAAAGATTGATGCAAGCAGCGTGACTCTGGACTGTGGGGGCCACCAGCTCCTTGGCAGCTATTCTTCTACTGGAATAAGAATACTGGAGAATGAGAAGAATATCCACCTGAAAGACTGCAAGGTGGGTTTTTTCAAATATGGCATTTATGCAGAAAGCGGAGTGGGAAATCTGCATCTTGAAGGCTTGGAGGCGGACTCCTGCAAGGAAGGAGTTTCCCTGCATGAGGGAAGGGACGCAGACATCACCGATGCCAGCTTCACCAACAACAACGTTGGACTCCGCTTAGATGGCTGGGCGGGCGGCGAAGTCAGCAACAGCTATTTTTCAAACCGCGATTATGGGGTCTATGTCACTTCAAGCGGTGACTACCACATCCTATCTAATGAGTTTACCGGCTCTGAATTCGGGGTTTACACTGAGGGTTTCTGCGAAGGAACCACGGTTTCAGGAAATGATTTCCATGGGCTTCTCACCCCGGTAGACCTTTACGGGGTTTCCTCCATTATCCAGGGCAACACTTTCCACAATAATGCCGGATACGCCATACTCATAAGGGAAACGATGAATACTTTTGGAAACAACTACATATACGGACAGCCCTTGTTTTTTGCGATGCAGAGCAAGGCATTTAGCTTCACAAATTTTAGCCTGGGCGAAAAAGGCACTCCGGGCTCTGCAACATTTGGCAAGTTTTCCGCCCGCAAGCCATACACTACAACCCGGTTCTATTATTTTAACAGCTCCAACATAATTCTTGAGCCAGGAGTTGTTTCAATAGATGCATCAGGCACTGTCCCCCTTTCTCTTGAAGATGTGACTGTTTACATGGAGGACCCCGGGGTTGAAAATGAAACTGCTGTTTTCCGGGCCGATTCCAAATACACCACAAGAGAATCCATTATTAATTCAGGCACAGCACTTAATTCTCCCGTGCCGCAGGAGCATTCCCCCCGAATCATGGAATTTAGCCTCCCTGGCCTCAACGGCTCCTATGCGCTTGGAGAGCGTCCTCCGGAACCCGAACCAGAGAGGTATGTTGTAGTGATTATGCTTCATTCCCCAACATATGTAGAGGTGGGGGAGAACATCACCATCCAGGCCATGGACCAGGATGGCGAGCCTCTGGGCAGCACAGCAATATACTATTTTGATGATCCATCCTTCCCCTTCCTTGCAGGCTATACTAATTCTGAAGGCAACCTCACTTTTTCCATTCCCTCAGAAGGTGCCTTTGTATTACAGGCCAGGTATGGCAACGTTTCCTCCCAGAAGGCAGTAAGTGTTTCCGAGCCCGAGGTGCCACCTGAGCCTCCGCCTGCTCCGGAGCCTGAGGTGCCACCTGCTAAAGAAGAGCCTGCTCCCCCAGAATCCCAGCAGGCTTATGCCTCTGAAGAGGAGGAGGGCCCGAACATGGTGTTCATAGTGTTCGCAGTGGCCCTTGTTCTGCTGGTCGGAGGCTCAATGCTCGGCTGGTATCTTGTGCTCAGGAACCCGCCCAGGCCCCCAAAGAAAAGCGACAAGGAACTAATGCGCGACCGGCTTAAAAAGTTCAGGGAAAATAAGGGCAGCTGACCTTCCCCCTTTTATTATTTTCTTATAGTAATACCCCTATGTTTGCAAAAGAGGAAATCGACCAGATTCTGGATTCTTATGATGATTTCACTATTGCAACAATATGCTCCCATTCCGCGCTTCAGATTTTCCATGGTGCCAAACAGTATAGCATAAAAACAATTGGAATATGCACTGAAGAATCAAGGGAGCTTTACGAATCTTTCCCCTATGCAACACCAGATGAGCTGTTAATTGTTGATGATTATTCCCAGATTCCTGTTGATGAGCTCAGAGAAAGGAACTCCATCCTGGTTCCCCACGGCTCCCTTGTTGAGTACACAGGAGACGGCATAAAGGACCTTGCCCTCCCTATCTTTGGAAACAGGGGTTCCCTGCTTTTTGAGCGCGACCGCAACAACATGTTTGACTGGATGGAGAAGGCAGGCCTCAAGGTACCCAGAATCCTCCAGCCCGAGGAAATTGATGGTCCCGCAATAGTCAAGTTTCCCGGGGCAAAAGGAGGAAAAGGATACCTGGTTGTTAACAGCCCTGAGGAATATTACCAGAAGGTCGCAGAAGGCGCGAAGACCATGATACAGGAGTTTATAGTCGGTGTCCGCGCCTACATCCATTATTTCCACTCTTTTGATGGAGATGCAGGGTATTCCACTAATTATGGGAATGTAGAGATGCTCGGTATTGACCAGAGGATGGAAACGAATGCAGATGAGATTGCCCGCCAGCTTTCAGTGGGGGCAAATATTCCTATCTCATTTACGGTCATGGGCAACCAGTCCCTTGTATTGCGCGAGTCCCTGCTTCCCAAGTATATGGAGATGGGCAGGGGCATCTGCAATTCTTCAAAGGGGCTCTTTGGCGGAATCCACGGGCCGTTCTGCGTGGAAACCATAATAACAGATGACCTGGACATTTATTCATTTGAAATTTCCGCAAGGATAGTTGCCGGAACTAATCTTCTGGGAAATCCCTATTCGCTTTATACCCACGGGACTGAGTATACCACAGGGATGAGAATTGCAAAGGAGCTCAAGGATGCGTTCCGCAACAAAAACCTGGGCGAAATCATTTACTGATTTTTGGCTTTTTGCTGCTTTTCCAGAGCAGCTCAAAGTAGTTTCTGAAGCTTTCAGATATCGCCTTGTCAGTAATCGCAATTACTTTTATCCTGTCTGAAACCAATGGCATCACTACTCTGTTGCCGTAGATTTCCACCCAGGCAGGGGAGTTGTTTTTAGGAAGGCACTTAACCTCACTGTGCTTCCATTTTCTTGCCCTGTCTAGCCGCTCTTTTTCAACATCCCGGTTATACAGAATCCTTAATTTTACTCCCCTCGCCATTCTTTTCTGGTGGAATTTGCCAAAATACTCCACAAGTTCAGGCTTCATTTTTGCAGGGGAGCCGATTATCAGCATTTCATCGCCTTTCCTGAGCTCGGCGGTAAATGATTCCTTGATGCTCTTGTACGCATCTTCCCCGTCAAGGACCCTTACTGTAGTTTCGGATGGCCTCAGGATACTCATATTTTTTATGTATTCAATTGCTTCGTTTGCCTCATTCATCTGCCTAAGGTAAAGACCCTTGAGCACCGAGGTCCCGGAAGAATAGTACCTTTTTGTCTTGTCCCTGCTTATATGTGAAACGAGACCAATTGCGCAGAGCCTGTCTAGCGCCTCATATGTTTTTGACCTTGCTATCCGAGTATGCCTAGATACGGTCCCTGCCGTGCTCTCAGGATTTGCAGAAACATACATGTAAACTTCTGATTCCTTTCCCGTGAGCCCTATTGAAGAAAGCGCAGTTTTTATCTTTGTTTTTTCCACAGAACTACATTATTTAAAAGATTTTAAAAAGACTGTCCTCCTCCACCGGACAGCGAGCATTTAAATATAAAGCATTTGAAGTCATTTCGGGTGGTAGGAATGGACGCCGAAAAACTGGCTAAAAAGGTTTCTGAAAGATTGGGAACCTATGAAAAAAGAAGTTATTCAGAAAAAGCAAGTGAAAACTCCGACCACAGGTTTATGAGGTGGCGGAGGCCGCGCTCAATCATGTGACCTAGATAAGCAGTGCCAAATAGGGGGGCGCGCCGAAGAGGCCGCCCTCCAGTTTTTCTTATTTTTGGGCGAGCTTTTTAAACTAATTTGAACATATCTCCTCCTATGTCTGCTGTCCGCTCCCCCATACTTGTTCTGCTGGGGCACGTTGACCACGGAAAAACAACTCTTCTTGACCGGGTGAGGGGCAGCGCCGTCGCTTCCAAGGAAGCAGGCAAGATAACCCAGATGATTGGGGCAAGTTATCTTTCCACTTATGTGATAAACAACATCTCAGCTTCAGTAAAAGACATCATGAAAACAAAGCTCGTGATTCCGGGCCTGCTTTTCATAGATACCCCCGGCCATGAGGCATTCACTACCCTAAGAGAGAGGGGCGGCTCGCTTGCAGACATGGCTGTGCTTGTTGTTGATGCCACGCAGGGTTTCCAGCCCCAGACAAGGGAAAGCATAAAAATTCTGAAGCACTGCAAAACCCCCTTTGTAATTGCGGCAAACAAGATTGACCTAATCCACGGATGGAAAAAGCAGGATACTAATTCCTTCCTTAAATCTTTCCAGATGCAGCCGGAGCACGTAAAAAAGCTCCTAGATGAAAAGATATATACTATGATGGGGCAGCTTTCCGAAGAGGGCTTTGACTGCGAGCGCTTTGACCGGATGTCTGATTTCACAAAACAGATTGCAATTGTCCCCATCAGCTCCAAAAGCGGAGAGGGACTTGCCGAGCTCCTTCTCCTAATTTCCGGAATGAGTCAGAAGTATCTTGAGAAGCGGCTTCACATAACCGGGGAAATTGCAAAGGGCTCGGTTATTGAGGTAAAGGATGAGAAGGGGATGGGGACTACTCTGGATGTTGTTCTTTATGATGGTGAGCTTGCCCAGGGGGACAACATCATTTTCCTTACACGGCAAGGCGCGAAGAAAACAAAGGTCCGCGCCCTGCTCGAGCCCAACATCTCGCCCTGCAACCCCCAGGAGAAATACATAAACCTAGACAGGGTAGCTGCAGCCGCAGGGGTAAAGATTGTTGCCCCCTCACTTGAAGGCACAATCCCCGGATCCCCATTTATGCAGGTTTCGGATTTTGAGTCCCAGAAAAAAGAGATGGAAACACACCTTAGCGAAGTGCTGCGTGATTCCCATGATGATGGCGTGGTTGTGAAGGCAGATTCCCTGGGCAGCACCGAGGCAATACTTAACCTTTTCCAGAAGCACAGAATCCCGGTTAAGCGCAGCGGGATTGGCCCTGTCACCAAAAAGGACATACTAACCGCCCACGCGGTTTCTGAATCCGACCGCTACAAGGGAGTTATTTTCGGTTTCAATGTAAAAGTGCTTGATGAAGCACGTACTGAATCCTACAATTCTGGAGTCCCCCTCATCTGGAGCAGGGTTGTTTATAAGCTTGTTGAGGAATACGAGGAATGGGTTGAGGATGAGAAGCAGAAGGAAAGAAAGCAGCTTGAAAGCACCCTTCCCTGGCCCGCCCGAATGAGGGTTCTTCCCGGATGCTTTTTCAGGCTTTCAAAGCCCGCGGTCTTCGGTGTTGAAATTCTTGAAGGCCGCCTCCGCAAGGGATCTTCCCTGATGGATGAGTCAGGCAATGTCCTGGGCGATGTAAAGAACATTCAGTCCGAGGGGAACACCATCGAAGAAGCAGAAAAGAAGTCTCAGGTTGCCCTGTCTTCTCCCCAGATAACTCTTAACAAGGATGTGCACGAAGGGGACATCCTCTATGTTGCAATGAACCGGAAGCAGGTCTTTGCCTGGGAAGAAAGGAAGGGCTCTCTTTCCGGGGAGGAGCAGGAGCTCCTTGAAAAAATAAGGAAAATCGTCATTTTCTAAAAAGGTTTTTATTTTCCCCTTCACATTGTTTCTTGGTGCAATCATGGTGTTAGGAATAGGAGAAGGAAAGATGGATTTGGAATTGAACAGCTACGATGTTACTTTAGGGGGTGAGATTTCCGGAAAGCTGGTTCTTGAATTGAATTCCCCAAAGAACGCAAAGGAGCTGCGGGTTGAGCTGGTCGGGGAGCAGTGGCAGACAAGGCGGGGAAAGAGGAAGAAGGTAGGGGTTTACCAGTACAAGGAAGTTCTCGGAGGGGAAAAGGAATACACAAGTGGTGAATACCTCTTCCAGCTCCAGGCCCCCGTAAAAACAGGGATTGAAAAGAAAGCAGAAGAAGGGGTTGCAGGGGCTGTGCTTGGTGCAGCAAAACTGCTTGGCGCAGTAAGCCCTGTTGAGTATTATGTAATAGGGACCCTGAACCTGCCCATGTCCCTGGACATAAACAAAAAGGTCCAGATCGCAGTCCGCTGAATCTGCCAATCCAAATTCCGGCTAAACTGTGCAGTTCCTTTTTTCCCGGTCTAAAACTCATTCTCCGGAGTGCCCTTCTAGCTCTGCCTTCCTCTCCTGGTCCACCTTCTCTTTCCAGAGCAGGCGGTCCCACTTCTCATCTACGAGCTCCTGTATTTCCTTTACATCCTGCTCATTTAGGTGCTTGAATCTTTTCTGCCCCTTAATGTAAGTTTCAACCGGCTTTTTTTCCGGCTTCATGTTCAGCTTGAGGAAACCATTTTCTATTTCGTACACCGGCCACACATGAGCATCCACAGCATCTTTTAGGTACTGCATGCTCAGTGCAGGCTTTGTTCCCCAACCTGGCACGCAGGTCATCAGCACATTCAGGAATTTCGGCCCTTTTATTGAAAGTGCCTTTTTTACCTTTTGCTGAAGGTCAGTGTAGTGCGCGCTTGTTGAGGTTGCCGCATAAGGTATCCCGTGCGCTGCAGCTATTTCAGTAAGCGGTTTCTTGAACTGCTGTTTCCCCTTCCTCACGCTTCCCACCTGGGAGGTGGTTGTGTAAGCTTTCCAGGGGGTTGCCCCGCTTCTCTGCACTCCTGTGTTCATATATGCCTCATTATCATATGAGATGTAAAGCACATCATGCCCCCTTTCCATCATTCCTGAAAGGTGTCCGAAGCCGATGTCATAGCTTGCCCCGTCTCCGGAAATCACCACAACTTTTGTGTGGTCGTTTCCCTGCACCCTGAGGGCTTCAACAACACCCGCAGCTACCGGAGCCGAGTTTTCAAATACACAGTGTATGTAGGGAACAGCCCAGGCGCTTTTTGGGTATGCTGTGGTGAATATTTCCACACAACCTGTAGCGTTCACAATTACGCAATCCTCTCCGATAGCCTTCATTATATGCCTGAGCCCGACTGCAACTCCGCATCCTGCGCATGCAGTATGCCCGCTCTTGAAAAGTTCCTTGTTTTCCAGTTCGCCCATCTTATTCACCCCACACCATCTTGACCTGGCCTTCCTTGGCTTTCTCCATCATCTCTTCTATGTGTTCTACTGTTATGTCTTTTCCTCCGAGGCCTCCCATGAATGAGGAAAGCGGAGTTTCAATTCCTTTTTCTCTTGCCACAGAAGAAAGTTCTGCATAAAGCGGTGCATCAGCACCCATGCTGACATCTTTTTCAAATACCACAACTCCCTCCTTTCCCCTGAAACTTTCAACAATTTCATTCGGGAAAGGCCGGTAGCACCGTATCCGCACAAGCCCTGCTTTTTTTCCTTCCTTGCGCATTTTTTCAATTGCCAGCTCTGCATTTTCCATTACGCTTCCCATGCCCACAAAAAGGTATTCTGCATCTTCTGCATGGTATTCTTCCCAGAGCCCGTTTCCATATTTCCTTCCGGAATGCTCTCCCCACACTTCCATTTCCTTTTTTACATTCTCACCTGCGTTAATCACATCTTTGTGCAGGTCCATCCTGAAACCCTGATAATGGGTTGGCATCGCATACATGCCCATGGTAATCGGGTTTTCCGGGTCCAGCTTGTATTCCGCAGTCCGTTTTGGAAGGTATTTTTCAATCATCTCCTCTTCCGGCATGTCGATCTGCTCAACAAGGTGAGTAAGATAAAACCCGTCCATACAAACCATCACTGGTATGTTAGTTTCTTCTGAAATCTTGAATGCCTGGGGAACACTGTCTAGCACTTCCTGGTTGTTTTTGCAGTAAATCTGAATCCAGCCAGAGTCCCTCTCGCTTATTGTATCCTGGTGGTCGTTCCAGATGCTCAACGGGGCACTCAGCGACCTGTTTGCAGCTACAATCACCATGGGCAGTCTCATCCCCGCCGCTGCAAAAAGCACTTCATGCATCAGTGCAATTCCCTGCGAATCGGTTGTTGTGAATGCTCTTCCCCCTGCAGCGCTTGCCCCCACAAGCATGGAAATCGCCGAGAATTCGCTTTCAACTGCAGTGTAGCTTTTTATTTTTCCATCTGTGTACATCCTGTCTAGTTCTTCTGCAATATGGGTTGAGGGCGTAATCGGGAAACAGGCAACCACATCCGGGCTGCAGTTTTTTACAACCTCTGCAACCGCAAAGCTTCCTTCTATCGTCTTTTTCATAATATCACCTACTTCTCCTCCGTCTCCATTTTTATGCACTTGACCGGACACACCTGTGCACATATCCCGCATCCTTTGCAGTAATCATAATTTGGCTTTGCGCCTTCTTCTGTTACGAATATGCAGCCATCCGGGCAGTTTAGCTGGCACTGTCCGCATTTTATGCACCTATCCCGGTCAACGACCGGCCGTTCTGTTCTCCAGCTCCCTGTTTTGTTATCCATGCTTTTTCCGGGTTTTCCGTTTGCCGGTTTCATCTAATCACCATTTAGCGTTTTTTCGCAGCATCCCATCATGACATCTGCGTTTGTTTTTCCGAGTTTTTCCCCGAAATGGTGCATTACTTCCTCAACCAGGCTTTCGCCTTTCACCACTCCCGTTATTTTGGAAAGTGACCCAAGCATTGCAGTATTCACAATAGGTTTGCCCATTATCTCCATTGCAACAGAAGTGGCATCCACAGTATATACTTCAAAACCACTCCCAAGCTCCAGCTCCTCCGGCTTTTTACCGGTATTCACAATCACTTTGCCCCCTTCCTTGAGGCCACTGGTAATGTCAACTGGCCCAATCAGGCTTGAGTCTAGCACCACTACAACATCCGGCTCATAGAGCTCTTGGTGGATCTTAATCCTCTCTCCGTCAATTCTGCAGTAGCTCTGCACTGGCGCCCCCCTCCTTTCCACACCAAATTTTGGAAATGACTGAGACCATTTTCCTTCTCTTCCTGCAGCCTTTGCAAGCAGCTCCCCTGCGGTTACTGCTCCCTGGCCGCCCCTACCGTGAAACCTTATTTCCAGCATCAAGTCACCTTGCTGGAGTGGTTTCCAGGCTAAGGGTTAAAACAGTTCTCCGAACAATTCCGGCAAAAATCGGAATAAAATTAGAAATGAACCTATTCAGCGATGTTTCAGCTTCTGCGGAGTTGCTTGGCCGTTGGGTTCGTGCCTTGGGGGCAGGGTTGGCCTCCCATGAGAGTCTTTGTCTTCTCTCGGAAGTTCCCCCATCCTTTTTCTCATTCTTCTGTAATGCGGGAGGCAGATTGCCCCCTTTACTTTGAAAACTGCCATTGCCCTCTCGATTTTTTTCTTGTTTTTTGTTATTTCCGCCATTTCCACAAGGTTGTTTGCAATATTCTTTATCATATCAGGGTCTTTTTCAGTTTCCAGCATTCTGCAGTTTTCTCCAAAAATATCTATTCCCATGGTGGGCGCTTCCTGCCTTCGCCTGCGTTTTTCCGGTTTTCTAGGTATTACCTCTATAGTTCTTTCTCCTCTTCCGCCGTTTTCTGTTATTGCTCCCCCGGCCCCCACTCTCGGCCTTCGTTCCCTGCCTTCAAAAAGTTCCCGTACTATTATCTCTATCTCTGCATTTTTACCAAATTTCTTACATATTCCAAGGAGCACGTTTTCAACCCTTTCCACTTGTTCTTTCGTGAGCTCCTCTTCTGAATATCTTCCCAAAATTTCCAGAGCAGTTTTCCTTATTTTAGCGTGATTGGGTTTTTCCCTTTCAAGTATTCTTATGCAAAGCTCTGCATTTTTTTCATTTTTTGCAAAAATGTGCCTTTTCATGTGCACCGAAATGGTGTCAGAATGGAGAACCCTGCCCATGTTTTTCACGAAGTTGCTTATTGCGGCCTCAACTACGTTTTCCCTTCCATCCCGTTGTATGACCATAAGCAGGTGTTCAGCAACATCCCCTCCTCTGAATCTTCCGCCTGCAAGCGTGCTTATGGCGCTCACTGCCATTGCATCTTCTTTGTGGCCGAGGCGCTTGGCCAACCCTGAGGGTATATCTTCATTACCGCTGCCGAATCTTCCGCTTACCGGAGTTTTCTTCCTGTTTCCGAACAATCCCATGTATTATTTAGGCACCAACTAGTATTTAAATGTTTCCATTTATGGTTATACGTGTATATATTACTGCTTCCTCGCAATCTTCCCGTGCTTTGCATAGGGTTTTGATGTAGGGCTCTCGGTCCTGCAGAACACAACCTGGCTAATCCTCATCCCTTCGTGCAAAACCACAGTGAAAGGAGCACTATTAAAGATTTCAAATACCTGGTGGTTTGCGCTTCCCGGCTGCACCACCGCAGAAGTAATGTGCACCGCAAGCCCCATTCTCGCATACCTGCTCCTCCCTTCTAGCCGGCCCATTATGTCTGCTGCAAGTGTAAGTTTCTCCCTGCTTATCCCAAGGCACATTTCACCCGGGCCCAGCACCACAGTATCTGCATTAACTTTTTTTGTGGCCTTCTTAAAACCAACTTTATCCAGGTCAACTCTTGCCCCGATATACATTTTCTTGAAAAACCAGAAGCTTTCCCCAAGCGTTAGGTCCACGCTCCCCTCGCCTATCTGCCCCCTCCCAAGCGGCTCTATTGTTATTTCCCCATTTTTAATCGCCTTTTTGATATCCACATCGGAAAGAAACATAGATATCTCTAAAACGTGAAAGTTTATTTATCTTCCATTTCTCGGAGGCATTGAACTTATGCTCCTTATCGGCGTTATCCTGACAGGATGATTCCCAACAAGGCACCCGTCTCCGGGAGGTGCAGATATTGTTTCCTTAGAATCCCCCCGCCTAAGAGAAACCCTTGATTTTCTCTGATATATCGTTCCAACTGCCTCCACTGCAGAATTTATAATTTTCTCACTAGTTTCGTCCCTGCTTGCAATCCCCCTCAGCACTCTTTCTGCGGTCTTCCCCCCGTTCTCTCCGAGCCATCTTATAAGCCCAATCCTTATCCTCGCGTCCTCCTCCCTGTCATCTGCCCCTTTTGCAATAAGGTGCTCAACTCTGGGCTCGTCTAGGAAAAACAGGTTCGTGAGGGATTCATAACAGTTCCTGCGTATTCCCCCATCCCCATATCTGTCTAGTGCAAGCTCCAGCACATCCACCGCAGCACCCTTGCCTGTAAGGTGCAGGGCCTTTGCTGCGCCCGCTTTCACATGCTGCCTGGTCCTTTTCTCATTTAGCACAATATCTAGAAACCTGACTGAATTTTTGTTTTGCCACAGCCCAACTTTTTCCAGAGCCTGCTCTGCAATGCCTGGCTCCACATGGTTGAGCACTCCAATCATCGCACTAATCATATTTTCTGTGGCCGCATCTTTCCGCACGCCGAATTCAAGTTTTTTGGTTAATTCCGGCACGGCCGTGGATATCCCTGCTTTTGTTATGGCATCTTCTGCAAACTCTATTTCTTCTCCTGCCTTTTCCGGCACAACATTAAGTATATCTGGAATGTATCTCATTCCTTTTTCCGGGCATTTTTGCATGAGAATTTCTAGTGCCTCGTCCCCACCTTTCCTGAGCAGGGTCCGCATGATTTCTGCGCCTTCCGGCTTATGGAGCACGTCCCGCAGGTCATATGCGAAGTTTCCATATTCTTCTCCCCCCATTCTTTCTATTGCATGGAGAAAATGGACTCTTGCCTTTGCCATTATGGCATAACTGTCTTCTTTCTCCATTATTTCCAGGAGCAGCTCTGCAGTTTCCCGTTCCCCAAGTTTTGTTTCCACTTCTGAAATCGCTTTTTGCGATTCTCCATCCGGCATCTTCCCCAGGAGCTCCAGCATTCTTCTTTTTATTTTTTCTGCCTTTTCCCCTTCGGTTTTGGAATAAATTTCAAGCAGCACCCTAAACCCCAGAAGCCCGGGTGGCACATCCCGCATGTCAATTGCTTCCCTGGTGCCTGTCAGGTCCCTCCATTCTTCCGGAGCTACCGCTTTTATGCGCTCTTCACACTCTCTTCTTTTTTTGCCGCTGAACTTCTCCAGCATTCTTATTGCGGTTTCAAATGCATCTTCTGCAACTTCATTTTCCCCCCTGTCCCTCCTTTCTGTATATACATCTAAAAGCAGGTTGAATCCAACCCGATTGCAGAACTTCTGCCCAATCTGGTAGATTGCACTGCCCCCAAGGCGGCGGCTATTGAGTGCCCTGTCAGCCAGCGCCGGAGGAACCAGGGGGTAGCGTTTGCGCAAGTAGTCGTCTTCCACCCTGGTTTCAACTATCATATTATAGATATTAGATACCAGTTATTATTTAAATGTTTTTATAAATAGAGTTTTGTGTAATAACCCTACCTTTTCCCCCCAATTCCCCTTAAAGTAGCATCAACCCGCTCTCTTACTCTCTTTTCCTGCCGTACAACCAGCTTCTTTTTTGCTCCCCTTTCCCCCACTTCTATTTTCCTCAATCTAGAAACAATCTTCCTCAGCGGGCCGTACAGCTCCCCTTTTTCCTCAGCATGGGCTTTTAGAATCTCAGCAATTTCCTGCAGATATTCCCTCTCCTCTATTCGCCCCGAAACATTCCCCAATGCTTTTGCAAATTCAAACCTCACCCAGTATTCCTTTTCATTCAGCCCCCTGTATAACCCGATCAATGCCCGCGCATCCCCGCGCTTTCCGAGCACCTCTGCGGCCTTTGCCCTTATTTCCGGGTCCCTTTCTGATGACAGTTCCAGAACCGGAGGCACAATATCCCTCTTGTCCATAACTATTGATTCAAATTCTTTTGGCCCCAGCAGCAGCTTTGCATGGAGTTCGTGCTTTATCCCGTGGCATCCCTGCAGCACCTCTTCTGCTTCCCCCCTTTTTTCTACAAGGGTCTTTTTTGACCTTAGAAGATTGAAAATCCTGGAGAGCTCCTTTTCTTCCGGAGGCCTTGAATTCCTGTTTCCCGCAACCGTTCTTATACTTCCAGTTACTGAATTATCAGGAGAAGTGTCCCACATCTTTTTCATGGGTTTTTTAATTGTGTATAAATGTTTATAAATGGAAGGATTATGCAGGCCTGCCTTCCAGTTCCTGCAGGGAATTACAGCAGCTTCAGCTTCCCAAGAATCTTATCCACTTCTTTTTCATCCGCAGGTCCCACTCCGAAGCAGGTAACTGTTCCGGAAGGGATTTGGGTGTGTCCCGCATCCCGGATAAGTGCAGGCCTGAGCCCGGCATCCTTGCACCGGTTATAGTACTCAAGAAGCTC
>WJMN01000001.1 GCA_014727925.1 Microcaldota archaeon | reverse complement strand
TCCTTCCCTGCCGAATGCAGCCATCGTGCCGGTTGCCCCGCTCATCTTCCCCACTGAAATGGTTTCCTTTGCCTCTTCTAGGCGCTTTAGGTTCCTCTTTATTTCCTGGTAATAAACTGCAAACTTCATTCCATAAGTAGTTGGGTTGGCGTGCTGGCCGTGTGTTCTTCCTATGCACACTGTTTTCTTGTGCGCTTTTGCAAGTGTGCTGAGTGTTAAGCTCAGGGTTTTGAGGCGCTTCTCAAGCACTTCGATTCCTTCCCTGAAAATGAGCGCGGTTGCAGTGTCCTCAATATCATAACTTGTTGCTCCGATGTGGATGTAGCCGCCGTATTCTCCGCTCTGCTCGGCTAAAGCGCGGACCATTGCCATTAAATCGTGGTGGATTTCTGCTTCTATTTCCTTGGCCCGCTCCAGCTTCACTTTTCCCATTCCTGCTTCTATTGCTGGGGGGGCTTCCCTGGGAATATGCCCAAGCTTTGCGTGCGCCTTTGCAAGCGCAACCTCTACCTCCATCCATTTCCGGAGCTTGTTCCCCTCATCAAAAACAGGGGTCATTTCCGTTTTGTAGCGTGAATCGAGCGGTGAAACTGCCATACTACCACAGATGTATTGGGACTGAATTTGATTAAAAGGGTATTGTTCGGCTTTCAGACCTAGGCTCGGTTTCTTTGCGCATTGTGATTATGTGCCTTGAGAGGAGCGTTGATTTGCCCAATTCTTGTCAGTTTATCCAAGTGCCGCTCTAGTTTGCGTATTTTACTGCGATCTATGGAAAATTCCCTTTTCCTGATTTTGGCAATATTCAAAATGCCCCATGGGATTCCCCCTTCTGCATGTGCGAAATTTTCGTACAAAGTAGACCGGTGCCCCTGCGCCCAAAGAGTGAACTCCTCAAAGATTGTGTCCCAAGAAGAGAGGCCAGTCCAATTGAGGAATTTTTCCATGTCTCTTGTCCCCGGGTAAAGGACTGACAAGGAGGGGTATATCTGGAGGGCTTCCGGAGTTCCCCTCGGCAAGCTATCTAAATACTCCAGATAGTTTTGAGTAGCATCTTCGGTCTTTTGAGTTTCCGAAGGCCGGCCTAGAATAAGAAGAATGCCAAGTTCCAGCCTTTTCTTGAGAATATGCGCTGCATTTTTTACAAATCTGGCGATATACTGTTTGGGGCGCCGTGTTTTTCCCATTTCAATTAACAAATCCTCATCAAAACTCTCTGCCCCTACATATATCCTTCTAAGCCCAGCCTTGAAGAATAGGTTTAGTGCTTCAGAATGAGTACTGGAGAAATCAAAGGCATCCAATCTCATCTGGCAACTCCACCTAAAATCAAAAGAAGGGTCTTTTTTCTTTTCTTCTAATATCTTCTTGGCCAGAGCAACTGCACCAGGCAATTTTTTGGAGAAATAATTATCCTCGAATGCAATAAATGTATTGCCACGCTGGGATAAGTACCGCAAATCGCGCAATATCGCATCTGCCGACTTGCTTCTTAATTTCTCACGGCCTACCGAACAGAAAGAGCATCGGTACCCACAGCCCCTTGCAGAAATATATGGGACTTCTTCATCCAGCTTTGCCAGCTGGCTCCGGCTAGCATAGAGGCGAAGGGGGACCCTGTTCCATTCTTCTAAAGAAAGTTCCTCACTTGCACTAGCAATGACCTTGTTACCTGAGAAAAAGAAGACATTTGGTACAGTTTCCCTTTTCTTTCCCGTCATCAGGGCCTTTATTGTTTTTTCTCCTTCTTCTGGACAAACATAATCAACACAATCTTTATTTTGGCGAAGGCAGACCTCCCCCTGCCCTCCCTTGAAATGATGGCCGCCCAACACAATAGACACGGAAGGATTGTGCAATTTGGCTAATCTGGCAATGTGCAGCGCATTTTGATAGGTAGCCGTAGAAACGGTAATGCCAATTATTGCCTCCCCTTTTTCTGGGATTTGGCTTTTCAGAAGTTCTCCTAGGGGGCTTGTTTCTCCTGAAAGATCCAGTATTTCTGATGGATTGGTTGCCCCTAAACAAAAATCCAGATAGTTCTTAATTGCAGTTAGTGCGCCTGGAAACCCCTCCATAGTACCTTCGCAAGGGGGCGCTATCAGATAGGTGGGGGTGAAAGGCTGTTCCATGGATTGATTGTGGTAATAAGAGGTTAATTAAATGATATGATTAATTTTTTTTACTAATAGTAGGATTTTTAATAATTTTATGTTAATTGTAAAAGTATGGGCATCAAATTAGATTATTATGATAAAAAAATTCTGTTTGAATTGGATAAAAATTCCAGAATCCGAATTAGTGAGCTTGCAAAGAAAATCAAAAAATCAAAACAATTTGTAAATTACCGGATAAAAAAGCTAGAGGAAACTGGCATAATCCTAGGATATAACACTGTGATAGATTACTCAAAATTAGGCTATACCAGCATAAGGGTTTACCTCAAATTCCATAACATAACTCCCCAAGAGCAGCAAGAAGTGGAAAATGACCTGATCAATGACGGGGAAGTGTGGTGGCTCGTTACCTTGGAAGGGATGTGGGATGTTGGGTATGCGGTAGCCGTGCGAAACATCCTGGATTTTCATAGTTACTGGGACAGAATCATGAAAAAATACCGGAAGTTCGTTTCCAGAAGTTCGGTTGTGGTGTACACCAATATAAAACAATATCCCAAGGCTTACCTGATAGGTGAAGAGAATACTGGGCCCGGAACGATTGTGGGTGCATCCACAAACATTGTAAAGGTAGATAAAGCAGACCTGTCCATCCTGAAGCTACTTTCTGAAAATGCGCGGACGCCCCTGATAGAGATGGCGGCCACGTTGAAGGCAAGCCCGCAAAGCATAAGGAGCCGCATAAAAAAATTGGAAGAGAAAGGAATAATCCAGGGTTATCGCGCCAAGATAGATGTCTCTCTTCTCGGGTATCGTTACTACAAGGCATACATAGACCTTAGGGATACCAGAAGATTCGGAACATTAGAAGAATTTTGCCTTAGGCATCCCAATATCCTCAATACTAACAGGACTATCGGGGGAAAGGACTTTGAAATTGAATTGCAAGCCAGTTCTTTTGACGAATTTGAAAGAATAATGAATTCGATTAGGGAAAGGTTCTCCGGAGATATAGATGAATATGAATTTGTAGTGGCGAGGAAAGAGATGAAAATGAAGTACCTCCCCTTCAAAACATGAGCGTTATATTTAAAAGAACGTTTGTTATACTAAAGAGAACATGCTTGAAAAGCTCCTCCGCTCAAATGCAGAGGTAAAAATACTCGGAGTGGTGCTGTTTGCTGACGGGCTGCACCTCCGGGAGATTGCCAGGCAGGCCGGAGTCTCCCCTTCAGAAGCAAAGCGGGAACTGGACACCCTGGTTTCCACAGGAGTCCTGAAAACCGAGAAGAAGGGGAATCTTGCCCTGTTCCACCAGAACGAATCCTGCCCCTTCCTGGCTGAGCTAAAGGGGCTCTACCTGAAAACTGAGGGCGTGTTTGCGCAGCTAAGAGAAGGGCTTTCCGGGCTAAAGGGTGTGGAGTTCGCTTTTGTTTATGGAAGCTTTGCGCGCGGGGATGAGCGGGGAACCAGCGATATAGATTTGATGGTAGTTGGAAAACCTGATACGGGGGGCATACATAAACGCATCATGAAGATTGAGGGAAAAATGGGCCGGGAAATAAACTACTCCATATACTCTTTAAGGGAAATCCAGCGGAAAGCCACTCTCAGCGGATTTATAAAGGAGCTAATTGCAGGAAAGAAAGTATTTGTAGTGGGTTTGGAAAATGAATTTGAGCGATTTGCTGAAACGGGGCTCAGTAAGAAAAAATAGATTGGCTAGTCCTGCTTCTTCTTCCTTTTCCCGTAAATCTTTTTCCTGCGGGGGCGGGCATTGGCCGGCTGCATCCCATAGTTCTTGGTTTTCTTCATCTCCGGCTTTTGTTTAAAAAAATGCAGTGGTTAGCTTTTGCTCTTTTGCTTA
>WJMN01000024.1 GCA_014727925.1 Microcaldota archaeon | reverse complement strand
GATCATATGCATTACTGCAGGGCAATGATTCTTGCGATGCAAACTCCCATCAGCTAGACCTCAGTAAAATCCCCCCTAAGTCAGAACTCAAGATCTTAGCGAACAAGTTCGCTTCTCTTTAGCACTTTCAGTACTCAAGATCTTAGAAAGCTTCGCTTTCTTCTCTTGACTTCTTCCCTTTTATTGGTCAGTACTCAAGATATTCATCACAGGCAGAAGCCTCAGACATTCATGGGCTCATCATTCAGTAAGATAAGAAAAGAAGAAAATAAGAAGGAGATGCAATCAGCAGATGCGTTTTTCCGCCTTGCGCTTAACTTGCTTTTTCTTTTCTGGCTTTTCCTTTTTCAAGGAGTCATAGGCTTTTATCAAATCCTCAAAGAAAAGGTCTGCCATGTCCCTGCTGAAATTCTCTTTCACAACTACCCGCAGTATGGCTATCTTGTCAGCATCCTTCGGGAGCGTATATGCAGGCACAATCCATCCTTTCTCCCTTAGTTTTTTGGAAAGGGCATATACTGTGAAGCCCGGGCTTCCTTTTAACTGGAAAGTCACTACAGGGATTACCTGGGCAACACTTAGCATTTCAAACTTCCCTGTCTTTTTAATTTGCTTTGCCAGGTGCTGGGCATTGCTCATGCTGTTTTTCATGATTCGCGTATATCCCTCTTTTCCCAGCCTTATCATGTTGTAATACTGGGCAAGCACAGTTGCGCTTCCCCTAGAAAAGTTCAGGGTGTAAGTTGGCATCTCTCCTCCCAGGTAATTTACCTTGAATACAATATCATCAGGAAGAGCGCTCTTGTCCCGGAAAATCAGCCAGCCCAATCCCGGGTATACAAGACCGTATTTGTGCCCAGACACATTGATGGTTTTGACCTGCTCAAGCCGGAAATCCCATTTAAGCTTTTTGTGCACAAAGGGGGCCACAAACCCCCCGCTTGCCCCGTCTACATGTATGGGTATGTCCCAACCCCTCCTCTTCTTTATTTTAAGCAACAATTTGTTTATTCCCTCAATGTCATCGGCCTGCCCGGTAAATGTTGTTCCCAGTATTGCCCCCACACATATGGTGTTTTCATCTATATATTTCTCAACTTCTTTTGGACCTATTGTGTACCTTCCAGGTTCCATGGGTATGATTTTTGGTTCCACATCAAAGTACCTTGCAAACTTGTCCCACACTGTGTGCACATCTGCACCCATTACCATATTCGGCCTGTCATATTTCTTCCCCTCCTTTTTTCTCCTGTTTCTCCAGGAGAACTTGTGTGCAAGGAGCCCCAGCATGATTGCCTCGGAAGAACCAATGGTTCCAGTCCCAATGAATTTTTTCTGCTTAGGGGCATTGAACAGCCTCCCCAGCATATTTACTACCCGCTGGTGTATGACCTCGGTCTGTGGATATTCATCATGGTCAATGAAGTTCTTGTTCAGGCTTTCCATCATCAGCTGGTCTGCCTCTGGCTCCATCCAGGTGGTAACAAAGCTCGCAAGATTAAGCGAAGGATTTCCGTCCAGGTTTGTTTCATCATGCACCAGCTGGTAAGCCGCATTTGCAGGCATTCCCCTTGCAGGCATCTCGTATTTTGGGATTTCCTTTTCCATATACCTGTCTGAGTAAGTGCTAATGTGCCCGCTGTAATACTTCCCTGATTTTCCGGTTTTTACTTTTTCAGATACCATTTTTTCACCTTTTTACTACGGCCTTTTTCCAGCCTGGGCTCCTAAACTGGTAGATCAGCAGTGGAGCTCCTCCCAATACCAGTATCCCTGCAGCAAGGAACCCATCATAAAAGAGAGGGGTGCCCACCTCTAGTTCCGACGGAGGGATGAATCCAAGCCCGATTGCGGAAATGCAGGCAAGTGCCCCTAGCCCTGCAACCAGCCACATCCCTGCCATTCCCCCGGGCAGCTTATACGGGCGCTTCACATTTGGCCTTGAATACCTTAGCTTTATTCCTGCTGCAAAAAGAATCGCATACATAATAAGGTATAGCTGTGCAGTGAGCGCTGTAAGCAGCCAGAACGTGCTTGAAACATCCTGGGGCATCCACAGGAACGTGGAAGCAAGAAGGGTAACGATTATACCCTGTACGATCATCACATGGGTTGCCACCCCCTGCCTGTTTGTTTTCTGCAGTATGGGGGGAAGCGTGCCTTCCTTTGCAGTTTCCAGCATTCCCTTGCTCGGCCCTACAATCCATGCGCTTACCTGCCCGATTGCCCCAAATACAATAAGCACCCCGATTATCGGAACCATCCATTCTATTCCGTACATAGTGAAGAATGCTTCAAATGCCTGCATTACCCCTGCAACAAGGCTGATTTTTGCCTGGGGGACCACAACTGCAATGGAAAGCGTCCCAAGTATGAATATTCCCAGGGTAAGCGCAGCTGCGATAAGTATTGCCTTTGGGTAGTTTTTCCGCGGGTTTTCCACCTCTTTTGCATGTACTGCAGACACTTCCATCCCTGAGAAGAAGAGCAGTATGCTTGCAGCAAAAACAATTGTGCTCAGGTTAGTGATGTCCGGGGGAACCAGTTCCCCGATTGAAAATTCTATCTGGCTGCTGTTCCCGGAAAATAGCCAGAATGCCCCCAGCAGAATTATCAGTATGCCCGGAAGTATTGTTCCGGCAACCGCGCCAAAGCTGGTGATTGTCCCCGAGAGCTTCATTCCCCGGAATGCTGCGAGTGTTGCCCCCCAGTAAACAGCAACAATCACCCCGAAAATATAGACCGGCTCATTTGCAAGTGCAGGGTTGAATATGTATGCAAGCGCCCCTGCAGCGAATGAAAGAACAGTAGGGTACCATACCACATTCTGTATCCACTGGAGCCAGATTGCAAGAAAGCCCCATCTCTGCCCGAATGCCTCCTGTATCCATGAATATACTCCCCCTCTTTTTGGCCACCCGGTTGCAAGCTCTGCAGAAACCAGGGAGACCGGAATGAAGAATATTATCGCAACGAGCACAAAAAAGAAGGCAGAAGACAATCCATACTCAGCCATCGAAGGGAGCCCCCGTAGGCTCGCAATCGCGGCAAAGGTCATCATTGCAAGAACAAAAATTCCAAGTTTGTGTTTGCCCGCATCTGATCTTTTCCGGGCATGTTTTTTTGCAACCATACTGGAGTATCTTCAAGGATTTTTTAAATGTTTCCCTTTTCCTGCTCTGCCCGGTTCTTTTTTAGCGCAAGGATTGCAGGGAGCTCTTTTCCGCTCAGGTACTGTATCAGAGCCTTCCCGGACAAGCTTATGTAGCTGAATTTGTTTTCAGGCAGCCCCAGCTTCTTTATTGCGGTTATGGTATGGCCGCCACCCACAAGAGAGAATGCTTCGCTTTCCGCAACGGCTTCCAGCACCTTTTTTGTTCCCTTTCCAAAACCCTCTTTTTCGTATACTCCCATAGGACCATTTATAAGTATTTTTTTTGCTGAAAGTATTTCTCCTACGTATCTTTCTATGGTTTTTTCCCCGATATCCAGAACCTGTCCCTCATTTATCTCTCCTGCTTCTGCCTCAAGCCTTTTTCCTTCAATATCCAGCCCCACATCTTCAGGGAGAATTATTTTTTCAGGGTATTTTTCCAGGAGTTCCTTTACTTTTTCTGAATATTCCAACAGCCTGTTTTCTTTAAGGTATTCAAGTGAATCTCCCACTTTTTTTCCTGAAGCATACAGAAACAGCACGGAGATCGCCCCCCCGAGAAGTACTTCTTTTGCCTTTCCGCTTTCCAGCCATTTTTCCATTATCTGCAGGGAATCCCTTGCCTTTGCCCCCCCGAGAATCAGTGTAAGCTCGCCCTCTCCTATATTCTCAAGCGCATTTACCTCGCTCCTCAAAACCGGGCCGGCCACGCTTACCGCGTGCTCTGTCAGCCCTACAACCGAGGAGTGCGCACGGTGGGATACACTCAATGCATCCAGCACAAAAACATCTGTGAGCGGGGCAAGCAGCTCTACGAGTGCTCCTTTTTCCCCTTCCACTTCCTCTCCTCTCCACATTCTCACGTTTTCCAGAAGCAGTATGTCCCCGTCTTTCATTCTGTTTATTTTTTCCCGGACCTTTTCCGGCTCCATGCTTTCAAGGAATTTCACTTTTTTCCTTGTTATCATTTCAAGCAGGAGCGCATGCTCCCTGAGGCTGACAAAATCCGTTTTTCCCCTTCTTCCCTGGTGTGCAAGCACTATCACCTTTGCCCCCCTGTCACTGAGCAGCCTTATGCTTTCCCCGTGCCTCTCCAGCCTCGGGTTTATTGCTATCCCCTCCTCAGTCACAGGAGAGTTTATGTCAACTCTCTTCACAACCCTCTTTCCCTTAAGTTCAATCTGGTCATAATGCTTCATTTGCTCCTCCTCGGGTTTTTTATTGCACTCCCCTTATTTATCCTTATCCTTTCCCCTCTTCCCCCAGTTCTCCTTTGTTTTGCATTTTGTGTCCAGGCACATTTCAAAAAATGTTTTTCCCCTCCTTATCTTGACTATTCTGGTGCCGCATTCATTGCAGGTTTTTTTGGTGGGTGTTACATATGCTCCTGTGGGAAGAGGGTATGCATTCCTGCATTCTGGATACCCAGAACAACCCACAAACTGCTTTCCTCCCCTGAGGCGTATAATACGCAGGGTTCCCCCGCATTTGGGACAGGTTCCGAGGTTGTTTTGCTCTTCTTCTGTTTTCTTCATGGATTCCAGAAGAGCCCTGCCTATTTTTTCCTCGTTTTTCCGGAAATCGTCCAGTATCTCCACAAGCACATCCTTGCCTTCATTTACAACAGTTTCCTTGTCCAGCTTCCCATCTGCAATTTTTTCCATGTCCTCTTCTATTTTCCTGGTCAGCTCTGCATCGAGGATTTTTGGGGAGTATTCCCCGAGCACCTTCCACACGTTCATGCCTAATTCAGTGACCTGGATGCTCTTTCCCATCACATAATGCCTTTTGAAGAGGGTATCTACTATTGTGGAGCGGGTTGCCTTTGTGCCGAGCTTGTGCTTTTCAAGCTCATATATTATGCTGGCAGGCGTATATCTCCGTGGGGGTTTGGTTTTCTTCTTTGTTTTGCTCTTCTTTTCCACTTCTTCCTCCTTTCCCTCTTCAAATCCCGGAAGCTGCACTTCCTTTCCTTTATAATATGGGTAAAATGCAATCCAGTTTTTCTCTTTTATTCTTTCTCCTGATGCCCTGAATCTTTCTCCTCCTGTTTCCGCCACCAGTTTTGTTGATTCTGCTTCTGCAGCCGGGGCAAAAACCGCGAGGAACCTGCTTGCAACCAAATCATAGAGTTTTTTCTCGTTACCGCTGATTTGCTTCTGCAGACCTGTTGGGTGTATGGCAGGGTGCGCAGGGTCATCCTTTTTTCCCTGGAATGGCCTGAACCACCCATTTTCCAGCAGTTTTTCCGCCCGCTCCCTATATTCTTCTGCTCCCGCAAGTTTGGAGATTATTTTTTTCAGCCCCAGCTTTGGGGGAAGTTTCTGCGAAGATGTTCTCGGATAAGAGATAAGCGAGTTCTCATAGAGGGTCTGGGCAATTGCCAGCGTTTGTGAGGGAGAAATCCCGAAGCATTTATGCGCTTCTAGTTGCAGTGAAGTCAGGTCAAATGGAGGGTAGGGCCATATCTTCCTCTCTCTCTTTTCCACCTTCTCAATTATTGCCTGGTTCTGTATTACTGAATGTGCCTTTCTGGCATCTTCTTCTTCCAGGAACTTTTCTCTTTCATGGAGGAATTCTACCCCTCTGAGCCATATTTTTACTTCCCAGTAATCCCTTGAAACAAAATCAAGTATTGACTTTTCCCTCTGGGAAAGTATGTTCAGTGCAGGGCCCTGCACCCTTCCTATGCTCATTGTCCTGAATCCCCCGGCTTTTTTGAGGGAGCCCATGAGGGCCCTGCTCAGGTTGATTCCGTAAAACCAGTCCAGCATGTGCCTTGTTTCCCCTGCATATGAGTTGTTGAAGTCTATTTCCTGGGCAGCGTTTTCATATGCCTCTTTCAGCTCCCCCGGAACAAGTGAGGAGAACTTCATCCTTTTTCCTTTTTCTTTTCCGTAGCAGAACCGGTATACATTATATCCAATTACGCTTCCTTCAATATCGTAATCACAAGCAATAGTGCATACATCCGCCTTTTTCCCCAGGGATTTAAGCAGGTTCACATATGGCCTTGTGAATGCTGCATTTTTTGAGATTTCATAAGAAGGTTTCCATTCAATGTCAAATACAGGGTATTCCCTGCTTTTCTTTTTTTCCGCAAGATTGAAGAGGTGGCCCACGGCAGGGGCAACCGCAATTTCCCTGCCGTCCTTTTCACACTCATAATATCCTATATTACTATACTGCTTCCTGCTAACTGTTGAACCGCCCAGCGCCTTTGCGATTGTATGTGCAACCTTGGGCTTCTCCGCCACAATCAGTTCCATGTTTTCAGCTTTAACTGGCAGAACAATTTATAAATACAGGAGAATTACGTCGTGTTTTTTCAGTTTTCCCCCATTATCCAAAAAAAGGATAGCCCCCTGGGGTATTTGAAACCCCGACCTCTCGCTTACAAGGCGAGCGCTCTAGCCAGACTGAGCTAAGGAGGCGTGGTTCTTTTCTTTAGGCACACAATTTTTAAAAAGCTGTTTCAGCGCTTTATCGCTTCCATCTCCCAAAGCGCATTCTTAAAGCATTCTACTGCTGTCCCCAGCGCCTCTGCTCTTTCCTGGCCCCTTCCCGGAAGCCTGGGAATCTGTTCCAAGTGCCTGGCCCCGTCTTCTATTTTTTCTGCAACAGGCTGCACATAGTGCTCAGCCTCCCTTAATTGCCCTGCAACAAATCCGGGTTTGTCCAGCTTCAAAATAAGCGCCCCCCTTCGCAGAAGCGTCCTTCCCCTTTTGTTTTTCCCTTCTAAATAGCAGTTTTCAGCCTCATCCAGAACCGCAAGGTCAAGCCCCCGTCCCCCGCGGTTATACTTATTCTCATCCATCTCTTCTGTGAGTTCGCCAATCGCCTTTGTCTTTTTCTCTCGTTTTGCCTTTGATGATGCAATTTCCTCCATTCTGACAGCATATCTCAAATCCTTCGTATCCCTCCCAAGGATAGCCCATTTCTTTTCAATTGAATAGGCCTTAACCAGCCTCCTGAGCACCCTGTGCACCCTCCAGTCCCGCTCTGCCCTGAGGTAGCGCTCCCGCATCTTGTTGTAGGCTATCATCCCTTCAACCTGACTGTCCCTCCAGGGCCCAATTCTGTTCCTGAATGCAGTAAGGCAGGAGCACGCTGCAGCAGACCATTTTCTTTTTTCAGACAGATTCGGTGATGTGGAAACTCTCCCGAGAAGTTCAGAAGCTTTTCCGAGCATGTCCCTGGCCTCCTGCTTCAGCGGATTGATTGTGTTTTTCAGGGCATCCTTCAGCGAATCAATCACCCTGCGGTATGAATAAAACCACAATGGTGAGCCCCAATCCCATAAGTTGTATAGCTTTGAATTTATTTTTTCAATTTCCGGAAGCGCTTCATCCCTCCATATCCTTCCCATCTCCAGGCCCTCCCGTATGTGCATTGCTCTCCTTGTTGCGCTGTAAATATCCAATGTGCTTTCCCTCTGGGGCACACCACCAATAATCCTTTTTCCTGCCCATCCCTTTTCCAGCCCTGTTCCCATGCACAATAGCCCGTTTTTAAGGAATTCCAGCTTCAGGTCCTGCGCCCGGCTTATTTGAATGTAGCTGCCCCTGGAGTCAATTCCTGTAAGCGAAGGCACGGATTTATGCACATGACCTCTTCTTCTGACTCTTTCACTGATTGTCCTCCTTGAAGAAAATCTTTCTCTGGCCATTTTTTTCTCAAGATTCTCCGCCATTGCCTTTCTGGCTGTGAGCTCTTTTTGCCTGAGGGGCCTTGTCACTCCCATGGACATAATTATCCCTTTCCTTATTTATATACTTTTTGCAACGCATAGGTTTAAATATAATCTGTTATATAAAGTATAATTATATGGTAATTAGAGCACAGCATGGAAACGATTCACAACTTGCAATGGAGTTTCCCACTCAGGCGCCAGTTCCAAGGAAGGCCATTAAACTGGATGCTGCAAACCATCCAGTTTTCTTCCGCATGAGGAACCAGGTAACTTCCAGATTATGCAGGTATTCAGTATGCTCGCTTGCAAAGTTGCTACACTCCCTAAAGAAAGCCAATCCAGCAGGTTATCCACATTATTTTTCAGAGCTTTTCAGAATATTCCGGGCTTATGAACAGAATGGAAAAGTCAGGATGGACAGTCTGCCAACATCAGCCCAGGCTCGCGAAGCCCATTCCCTATTCATCAATATGGAGCTCCCATATTTGGGGCTTAGGGATAAAAACAATAACCTGAAGTGGAAGGCAGTTTCTCCTATCCGCCAGCAAATTGCTTCTGCAAAAGAGCATTTTTCCAGTCTCTGCAACCTTGCGGGCCTAAGTTCGCTTTTTAGGGAAGGCAGATATGATGATTTTCTGCTCGTTTTTGATTCTGTTGAAAAGATGGCAATGAACAAGGCAAAGAAGCCGGCCTGCCCAGGGGAGCCCAGGGTTTTGGGGCACGAAGTCCGCCTTTTCCAGGAAATCCGCAATTCTGGGATTCGCAGCAAAGTAGAGGTTCTTTCCCGCACTGGGAAAATGCAATAGATATGCATGCCGTTTTGCTTAACTTCTTAATCCTCAGCTTACCTGCCAATTCCAGGATTTTTCAAGAAAAGGGTTATATTATTTTTGTATTGTAAATGGAATTCCAATGCGCACAAAATCCATGGAATTTTGTGCTGCTGCCTCAAGAAATGAGATTGATGTTTATGCCAGAGGAATTGCGGTTTGAAATGGATTACAAAGGGGAAAAGCACGGTTATCATTATAACCTGGCGTCTGCAGATGAGCAGGATGTTGCCAATGCCACTGCTGCCGTTTCCCAAACAACAAACCCACTGGGATTCCTTTATGCAGGTTTTTCCCTGGAAAAGGTTGATAGTTTTGTTGAAGGGATGGAAGGCAGCAGCGCTTCAGAGGCCCTAAATGCAGTTTCCTCTTCTGATGTCCGCTCCATGCTGAAAGAGTCTGTTGGGGAAAAAGCCAAGCTGGCCCCTGCAGCAGAAGCCTATTTTTTCCACAGGGTTTTTTCAAAGCATTCTCTGCCTGCACTGGTTGGGCCGGATATGCTGGATTCTTCAGCCCCCATGGAAAAAACCCATCCAAAAGACAGGATTGCCCTTCTTGCAAAATACAAGAGCTGGGTTGCAATAAAAAAGATGTCTATTGACTCTTCTGTGCAGGATTACGAGGTTTCCGGAATTCTCTGCGCAATAAATGAAACCCTGGTGCGCAAGGCGTTTGATTTTACCCAGGTTGACCAGGTTGCGCTGGAAACCGAGGCAAAAAAACTTACAAAAGGGAAGCGCAAATCCTACTCTGCAGTAGGGGAGCTTCTTTCAATACTTCCTGAGCAGAAGTGGAATCAGCTGGAAAATACCTATTTGCTGTTTTCTGCACTATCCTCTATGAATGTGCGGCCCTATGCACACAGGGAGATGCTCTCCAAGCAGTACAAGGACATTAAGCCCCCCAAGCCCAGGGGAAGGATGCCAAAGGCTTAATCCTATTCCACAAGCCCGTGATAGACAGAGCCAGGGGGGAGAAGGGCAAGCACCACAAATGGCTCGTTGCCAATTTTTACAAACATCCTGGAAACCGGCATAGTATACAGCCGGTCGCATACAGGGAATGAAACTCCGGTCAATCCCTTTCCTTCATCTTTCGGGCAAACCGGAACTCCCTTTCCTTCCTGAAATTCTACTTCTGTTCCCCAGAATCCATTGGTATCCCATTCAAGTAGAGTATTTCCTATTTTTATTCCAGCTATGTACTGGGGGTCTGAAGGATTATCTGCAACTTCATTTGCCCACAAAATTGAAGCAACCCCTTCCACCCCATTCCCAATATCAACATACTCCCCTTCTTCTAGGAAAACCGGCTTTACGAATGCAACATCTGCGGTATCTTCTGCAACATAGGTCATGTATACATGCACGCTTTTTACGTGGTCTTCTGACTGGTACTGCACGGTTTTGGTCATCCATTGGCCCGG
>WJMN01000023.1 GCA_014727925.1 Microcaldota archaeon | reverse complement strand
AGCAGCCCGTTTTTCCGCCCATAGGGCAGTACAGACAAGGCCGTGAGAACGCTTAACTTCCGAGTTCGGGATGGGTTCGGGTGTTTCCATTCTCCTATGGCCGTTGGCGAGCTATTAGTGTGGACCGAACTGTTTAAAAAGGTGTATCCGGAGCAGTGGAGGAAGATAAAGAATAAAAAGGTGGTGCCGGAAATGGCCCTATGGCCATTGAACTTGCAAACGGTAATTATGGGACTGCGGCCCAGTTGTTCTGGGATAGGTTCATTGACCTGGTAATGGCCCCTGCAAGCGAGCCGGATATGCTCTGGTTTGCAATTCCCCTTGTAATCGCGACTGTAATGATGGCCCTTTATTTTGGAAGGTACAGATGGGAAGAGCTTGGATGGAACAGTTCTTTTGCAAATACCATGGTTTTCCTTTTCGTTTCAATTGACCTTGTACGAAGGATGTATGAATCCCAGGTTCCCTTCTCATGGATGAACATATATGAGAACCCGCTTTACATTACAATTACAGTTGTGCTTGCACTATTCAGCATCGCATCCATGCTTGTTGTGTATTACCACTTGCTCCCAAAAAAGCTTGCATTTACAATCTTCTCCAACCTGCCTGTTAATCTTGCAATATATACCGTCATGACCATTGTGTATGTGGGGGTGCCTGCTGACTGGACTACAGTGGGGGCGGGAGTGCTGCTTTTCCTGGTGGTCTGGCTTCTGCTGAAGTTCCTGCAGTTTCTGCAGAGGCTTTCGGCAAGGAGGCACGACGAAGAGGAGAAGGGGGACTGGGAGGCTGATGGGAATGGG
This sequence comes from Microcaldota archaeon, assembly GCA_014727925.1. Lineage (GTDB taxonomy): Archaea > Micrarchaeota > Micrarchaeia > Anstonellales > Bilamarchaeaceae > CAIKOA01. The sequence goes on along the minus strand of WJMN01000023.1, from coordinate 2,348 downwards.
GAATATGAGCTTGATGAAAAGGATTTGGAAAAGGGCCCGCAGGGTTCTATGAAAGTGAAGGAAGCAAAATCCAAGGAAAAGAAGGCAGAAGGGGCAAAAAAGCGGAAAAAAAAGTAGCCGGGCTTTAAAGGCTAAACCTATTTATTAGTAGAGAGGCAGATAATATCAGGTGTTAGTGTGGATTATGTTTGCGATACCAGTGTGATTGTAGATGGAAGGATTGTGGAGCTGATAAAAAAAGAGAAGCTCTCAGGAAGGCTCTTTATACACAGGGCAACAATTGCTGAGCTTGAGCACCAGGCCAACCTAAATAAAGAGATCGGTTATGCCGGGTTCTCTGCAATAGGGAAGCTTCGGGAGATGGAGAAAAAGGAAGATATTGAATTAATCATAGAAGGGGAAAGACCCAGGGGGGACCAGGTAAGGTACGCAAAAAAAGAAGGGGCACTGGACTTCCTGATACGGGAGCTTGCCCGGGCAATAGGAGGAACCCTCATAACTGGGGACAAGGTCCAGCACGAGGCAGCGGGGGCTGAAGGGATAGAAACAATATACCTGCGGGCACACGAGGAGCCCGCAAAACTGGAGTTTGAAAAATACTTTGACAAGCCTGACATAATGTCCATCCACTTCAAGGAAAACTGCAGGCTTGTAAGAAAGCGGGGAAAGCCGGGGGAGGTGGAAGTTGAGGAAATCGGGAAACCAGTAAAGCTTGCATATCTGCGCTCGCTTGGAGAAGAGATAATTGAAGCAGTGAGCAGGAACAACAGCTATTACTTCGAAATAGACAAAATAGGAGCATCCGTGCTGCAGATAGGAGAGTACCGGGTGGTGATAGCAAAAACCCCGTTTTCAGACGGATTTGAAATAACCATAGTAAGGCCGATAAAAAAACTGGCATTTTCAGATTACAAAATTTCAACCAAACTAAAGGACAGGATGGACAACAAAGCAGAGGGGATTCTGATTTGCGGGCCCCCCGGATCAGGGAAATCCACCTTTGCCGCTGCCCTTGCAGAGTATTACCATGGCAAAAAGAAGGTTGTCAAAACCATGGAAAGCCCGCGGGACATGAGGGTTAATGATGCGATAACCCAGTACACTGCGCTGGACGGGGATTTTGACAACACAAAGGACATACTGCTCCTGGTCAGGCCGGACTACACATTTTACGATGAAGTACGGAGAATGAAGGACTTCCAGGTATTTTCAGACATGCGGCTATCAGGAATAGGGCTTGTGGGGGTTGTGCACGGGCACCGGGCAATAGATGCAATCCAGCGGCTGATTGGGAAAGTTGAGCTGGGGGTGATACCCCAGATAGTAGATACCGTAATTCTAATAGACAAGGGAGAAGTTGGAAAAGTATATGAGCTAGAGCAGGTAGTCAAGGTCCCAACCGGAATGAGGGAGCAGGACCTTGCCCGGCCGGTGATTGAAGTGCGGGAGTTTGAAGGCGGCAAATTAGAATATGAGCTGTACAAATTCGGGGAAGAAACCGTGGTGCTCTCCCTGGGGGGGAAAAGCTCCTCTGGGGGTGGGAGGCCTGAAAGAAGAGGTGGGCGGCTTGAAGGCTCCCTCTCCAAAATCATGAAAAAGGATTTTAGGCTAGAAAAGGCAGGAAAGCAGTTTGTGCTCTATGCACACCCGCATGATATGAACTATCTTTTTGGTAAGGGGATGAAAAAATTCAGGAAGCTGGAGAATAAATACGGCCCGATACAGGTAGAGGAAATATGACAAGAATTCTGTCGCTGGAAAAGGAATATGACGTGGCTTTTGCAGAAGCTGCGGCTCTCCTCAGAAAAGGAGGGGTGCTGATTTATCCTACAGACACTGTGTATGGAATCGGGGGGGACGCACGAGACCTAAAGGTGGTTGAGAGGGTGCGGAAGATAAAGGGGAAAAAAGAGCAGGTATTTTCGGTTATATTAGGGGGGGTCGGCATGGTGGGAGAATATGCGGTTACCGAAGGGAAAGCAATGCAGTATGTGCTAGAAAGCTTTCCCGGCGCAACCACGCTGCTCCTAAAATCAAAAAAAGAGCTTCCCGTAGTCAGGGTGGGAAAGATAGGGGTGCGGGTGCCGGAGCACATATTCATGAGGCGGCTGAGCCTTGAGCTGGGAATGCCCATCATCACTACCAGCGCAAACAGGAGCGGAGAAACGGCCCCAACAGATTTTGCGGAAATAGAAAAGAGTGTGATGGAAGAGGCAGACCTTGCAATTGACGGTGGAAAAACCCTGCACGGGATGAGCTCCACAGTAGTGGATGTAGAAGAGGAAAAAGTGCTTAGGAGCGGGGCGGGCAGAATCCCCTTTACCGAGCTGGCAGGAGAATATTAAAGT
>WJMN01000022.1 GCA_014727925.1 Microcaldota archaeon | reverse complement strand
ATCGGCACAAGAAGATAGATTACAATGCCTATGATTGCACCAACAATCATTGAGGTTGCCCAGACAGAGGCCCTCGCCCTTGTCTCAGCACCCATAACCTGGCCTGCAGCATAAACAATTGCCGCAACCACTATGAGCACGAACACCACTACAGCAAGCAGGGTGCTTACCATATCGTATAGCTCGCAAAGACCTGCAGATATTGAATCAACATCCGGGTTATTTGCCGCCAAGAGACCAAACAGCATAACTCCAAACAGCATGCTGCGCATTATATTTTGAATATCCATATAGGTACACCTTGTTGTTCTTAATATGACGGAAACAATTTAAAATATTGGGGGGACTGTAGTGAACCGGATTACCGGACCTTTCCCCAGCCGCAGAGCCTCCAGCGCTGTCCTGTCCGCCGGCTGAGCGCCACAGTTGAGCCTTTTTCCACGGCAACAGGCTTCTTGAGCTTTATGGATGCTTTTCCCTTTTTGTAACCGGAAACCACTCCAACAGTGGTTGAAGTCTGTGCACTTATCACAACCGGCTCCCCTGGTTTCGGGGGCGGGTTTTCAAACTCTGTCCTTTTAAGAGAAGTATACTCAATATCAAGCTCACCTAAAACAGGCGGGAGCGAGCCGGGCGCTCCAACCGCGCAGCCTATAAGGGAATCCCCTTTTGTAATGCTCGGGTCCAGCTTTGTGCCGACTGCAATAAGTCCTCCTGGATGAGCTTCCTCAAGCTTTCCGCCTTCGCACATAAGGGAGGATATTTCCGTAGTTACCGGCTTAGGCGGCTTTCCTTCCCTGTCTATTCCCGGAAGGAATTCAATCCTGTCTCCGGGGCTGAACTTGCCGCGTAGCAGGGAGCCGCCCACAACACCTCCCTTCATGGAGGAAACATCCATTCCCGGCTTATTTATATCAAAGGAGCGCGAAACATAGAGAAGGGGAGAAGCATCCGGGTCCCGCTCGGGAGTTGGAATATTCTCCTCTACTGCCCTTGAAACCTCTCCGATGTTGATTTTGTAATTTGCAACAACCGGGACAATGGGGGCACCTTCTGCAACCGAGCCCTTCAGGAACTCTTTTATTTTTTCATAATGGGCTTTTGCATCATCTTTTGAAACAAGGTCAATCTTGGTCTGGACTACAACAATGTTCTGTATTCCAAGCATGTCAAGGACCATTAGGTGCTCCACAGTCTGCGGCTGTGGGCAGTCTTCGTTTGCTGCAATAAGGAGCACCGCCCCGTCCATTATGCTTGATGCGGAGATGACGGTCGTCATAAGAGTCTCATGCCCGGGCGCATCAAGAAAAGAAACCCTGCGCTTCAGTTCTGTTTCCTTTCCGCAGGCCGGGCACTTTTCCTCAGTAGTGTACTTATCGCAGGGCTGGCAGTATCTTATTTCCGCATCTGCGTATCCCAGGCGTATGGAAATTCCCCTCTTCAGCTCTTCTGAATGAGTGTCTGTCCATTTTCCCGTGAGGGCACGGGTAAGGCTGGTCTTGCCATGATCCACATGCCCCATCAGCCCGATATTTACTTCAGCCTGCAGAGTAACACCTACTTGCCCTCTTCCTTGTCAGCTTTCTCTTCTTTCGGAAACAGCTCATCAAGGGATTTTGCGCCCGGCTTGGAAACCATGGAATTTACCTGGGTAATCTCCGGAGAGTATGTGTCTCCGCGGAACACCTTTTTCTTGCGCTGGCCTTTTCTTTCCGGCTTGAAGCCGGGTCCCCCGGAGACCAGTGATTTTATTTTCCTGGAGCCGGAAACTGAGGAGCGCATGGGAAATCCGCTCGTGTCACTTCCGCCGGTAAGCTTGAGAGTGTATCCCGGCAGCCCAAAATCGTCTCCCTGGATTTCGTTTCCAATCTGCTTTCCCGTGATAAATGCCCTTTTCTCTTCAGGAACGTCGATCTGCACCGTCCTGCCTGATTTAGTGTCTGAAACAACCAATTTCATATAACCAACTCTCACCCAATTTATGTTAGAATGAGTATATAAAAAGATAAAAATAAAAAAGAGAAGGTTACGCTTATGCGTTCTTCATCTTTGCCTTGTAAACAAAGCCGTCAGAACCAACATAGTAAAGGTATCCGGATTCTTTTTCAACCTTCTCAGTTCCGACTCTCTTTTTAGTGCCCCTCTTGTTGTGCTTCATGGGCACTCTCCATACATATCCGTCCTTTCCGACGTAATAAAGGTATCCATCCTGCCTGTCTATTCTTTCAGATCCAATTTTTTTTCCCATTTAGTCCACCTCGATGTGTACTGGAGCTATAGACGAGCTAAACATTAATAAACCTATCCTCGGGCTTACGTCAGTAATTTGTGGAGGGGCCTGACGGATTGTAAATATGCGGGCCATATATATGAGTGCCGACGGAAAAAAACTTAAAAAAATTCGTGTAGCTTGGGGCCGGTATGGACCGGTTTTGTGGGTTTGGAAAGTTTCTTGTTCCTGTTTTTTTCCTCTTTCTCCTCCTCTGGATTTTCCTGCTTTTTGGCCTTTTCAGGGATTTTTTTCTTTTTTGCGGTTTTTTTCCTTCTTTTGCGCCCGGCATAAAACTTTTTGAGCAGGGCTGCCTCCTTCTCATCTATCCCGTAATTAACTGCAAAATATTCCGGGTCTTCCTGATAGAGGCCGGCAAAAACAGGAAGGTATGATTCAGCCCTTCTCGGAGATGTGTGCACTTTCCTCCCTATTTTTGAGAGGAGAGACTTCATTGTTGCCCTAGAAGAGGAAGTTGCTTTCATTTTTTTCAGGAAAGATGGAAACTGGAACCTGACAAATTTCGGGCGCATATCTGAACGGGAAAGGGAAACGCCCGCAGTCATCAGGTCGCTGGAGTATTTCAGGAATCCCCAGGCCTGGCGGTTCATTATCCTCCCGTCAAAAATATCAGAGCGGGAAATCCTGCTGTATGCAAGAGGGACATCGCGCGGGGGCAGGACCAGCGGAATATTCTCATCTATCCAGAGCTTGAGCATATCATGGTCAAAACTCCCGAATGACACTTCCCTTGCTTCAGCATATGTCTGGGCCCGGAAAAGCTTTTTCAGCATAGTAAAGATGTCTTTTTCCCTGTCCCTTTCTCCAACTGAATTTGCCTGCAGGTCGTTTATCGCAGAGCGGATGTCCCCGTGGGCAGCTTCAGAAATGGACTGTATTTTCTCTTCGCTAATTTCCATGCCTTCTCTTCCTGCTATTTCCCTGAGGAGCTTTGCAATTGAAGGGGCTATGGGCCTCTTAAGCTGCACTATGCTGCAGTATGAGCGGAGGGAAATTATTTTGCGGTTCCATGCGTCTTGCGCAGTGAGCACAATGGGAAACGGCGCATCCCTCAGCAGCTTTGAGATTGCTCCGGTTCCGCCCCGGTCTTCTCGTCCCATTGCATCCACATCCTCTATGAAAATCAGCTTCTTCTTTCCTGAGAGGGTGGCTGCCGACATTGTGCCTCCGAGTATTTTTTCAATTTTTTCCCGGTTGCGGAAGTCGCTCGCGGTCATTTCCAGAAGCTCAAGGTCCAGCTCCTTCTTTAATGCATAAACCATCGCTGTTTTTCCAACTCCTGGAGGGCCGCTCAGCAGCAGGGGCTCCTGCACCTTTCCCCGCATCCAGGTAAGTATCCAGCGCTTGAGCTGCTTCTTTGCAGTGAGGTTGCCCAGCACATCATCCAGCTTTTCCGGTGCATATTTCTGCGAAAGAAGCATAAGCCCACCTTTTCCCTTCTCCAAATATATTTTTAAGGGCTTTAGCACAAAAGAGGAAAAGATGAATTTCATTGTAACAGGAGGCCTCGGATTTATCGGCTCGCACGTCTCTTCACAGCTCCTGGGAAAGGGGGAAGTAACCATAGTTGATAATCTGCATACCGGGAAAGAGAGCAATCTTCCCCAGGGATGCAATTTCATTAAGGGGAATTCCGGGCAGCTAAAAGACAGGGTAAATGGGGGAATAAATGCAATATTCCACCAGGGCATTTTTTCATCTGCACCGATGTATAAACAGAATGTTTTCCTTGCATCAAGAGCCGTCAGCGAATTCGGGCATCTCATGGAGTTTGCCCGGGTAAATGATGCCAAAGTGGTGGTCGCTTCAACCTCTTCTCTTTATAGGGGAATACCCGGCAGGCAGAAAGAGGACGTGCATATAGAGCCATTTGACTTTTATACTAAAGCGCGCTACAAGATGGAAAAAATTGCAGAAGAGTACAGCAAAAATTATGGAATGAAAAACGTGGTATTGAGGTATTTTAGTGTCTACGGCCCCGGAGAGGCCCACAAAAAAGAATATGCCAATCTCATATCCCAGTTCATCTGGGCGATGGAAAGGCAAGAGGGGATAGAAATCTATGGGGACGGCAGGCAAGAGCGTGATTTCATATACATAGCAGATGTAGTCGAAGCCAATATGCTCGCGTTGGAGTATGGGGATTTCGGAATTTTCAATGTGGGGACAGGAAATGCTTATTCGTTGAACCAGGTAATGGGCCTGATTGAGAAGCTTGCCGGAAAAAAAATAAAAACAAAAAATATTCCAAACCCCATAGATGATTACGTGGAGCATACGCTTGCCGATACTGCAAAGGCAGAGAAGCTCTTGGGATTCAGGGCAGAAACAGATCTCGAAACAGGTATAAGGAAAAGCATGGGTCTGGTGCAGCCATGAGCGGGAGGGATTTTTCTGAGCTCACCATAATTCTCCCCACCCTGAACGAAGAAAAGAATGTAGGGAAACTTGTATCAGAGATAAAAAGGCGATATTCCGGCTGCAGGATTCTTTTAGTGGATGATGGCAGCACTGATAGAACTTTGGAAATTGCAGAAGAAAAGGGGGCCAGAACAATTAATCGGGCAACGAGGCAAACAAAGGGTATAACTGCAAGCGTAATTGAAGGAATCCGAAAAACAAATACGGAATATTTCATAGTGATGGATTCCGACCTGCAGCACCCCGTAGGAAAAGTGGGGGAGCTTTTTGAAAAGATGGTGGAGGGGAATGGCCTGGTGGTAGGATACAGGACTTCTGTTCCAGGCTGGGCATTTAACCGAAAAATCCTCTCCAAAGGAGCAGAAATGCTTGGAAAGGCAAGGCTGGTTATTGGAGGCCATCCTATGCCCAGAGATATACTTTCAGGATTTTTTGGGGGGAAAACAAAAACAATGAAAGAATGGATTGCAAAAAACCCCGGAAGATTCGTGGGTGAAGGCTACAAAGTTCTTTTTGACATTATTAAGGGGCTTGACAGAAAGAATGTTCAGATTGCAGAGGTGGGATACGTTTTTGGAAAAAGAAAGGGGGGGAGTTCCAAGATTGGCATAAAACACATATTCTATTTTTTAAATTCAGTATTCACATGAGATTTTTTCCCTGTTTTTAAGCAACCATGCAAACAAGGCAATCAGGCCAAGATTGCGCAGGGTGAGAAATGAAATTGCAACTGGATTCATGTTGATTAATTCTTGCCATCCGACTGGATAAACCAGGAAAGTGAAGAAAGAGATAAAGAATATGGCAAAATGTAAATTCCATCCCTTCATTTTACTGATAACCGGAACTGCAAAAAAGAATGGAAAAAGAATAAACTGTGGAGAAAAAACCTTCATTGTGACTATAAATCCCAGGGAGAGGAGAAAGGCATAGAAAAACAATCTTTCTTTTTTTGCCCCCTCCAAATAATAAAGCCAGGATACTGCAAGTACTACTGCAATCTGCAAAATAAGGGCCATGGGAACAAAAAATTCAAGATAGGCAGGGAGAACCAAATGGTAAGAGCCGTAACAATAATCCACAGAAATGCCCAAATCAAAAATTTGGTTAAGAAGCATCAAAAAATTCGCATAAACGCTCTCCACCTGCAGGCCCCGGGCAGAATGGAAGGCCACTGTTCTGAAATTATCTTCAAAAACAAAAAAAGCAAGTAAACCAAGCAGGATCAGAAATGAGATTCTCCGTATGGTAGATTTTTCCGGCCTCCTGAATTCGATTGCCATAAACAAAGGGGCAAACAGTGCAGAAACAACCTTGAAAAGGGCCCCTGTAAATGCAGAAAGCCAGCCACCGAGCCTCTGTCCCCTATAAAACAGGAATACGGCAGCTAAGGAAAAAAGCACTGTGATTACTTCTACCCGGTTAAAGATGAGCAGATAGACAGGGGCAAAAGCCACTAAGGCGGGAATAAGCTCCTGCCTGGGAATCCCCATCCTGTTGAATAAAAAGATAATGCCAAAGAATGCGGCAAAGGAAACCATAGCCAACAGCCTGGAAAAAAGATTAAGGTCTTCCCCCGAAATCAAATGCATTGCCTGGAAAAGAAGCTTAACAAAGGGCGGATAGCTAAGCGGACCGCCTCCGGGATCTTCCAAAGAAAACCAAAATGCTTGGTCTTCCCGGGAACTCACTTCCCAAACCAGTATATTCAAAAAACAAAAAAGAATGACAAAGGCAAAAAGGGAATATGCTACAATCCTCAAATCCACAATAGGCTTCGGTGCCTGCACCATAGGCTACTCCTCCCAGAAATTTTCAAGATATGGAAGCGGGTCCGGGGCTGAAACAAACCTCTCGTCTTTCGGAAGGAGGGGGCTGTAATTCTTCCAGCGGAAGCGCTCGTCCATGTACACAACTACTGCCCGGTCTGTTTCCTTCCTTATTGCTCTTCCTCCTGCCTGTATTGCCTTTATCACTGCAGGATAAAGGTATCCATAATCCCAGCCCCGGCCGAATTTTGTATCATAATGGTCGATAAGGGATTCCACTTCAAGGCTCATTTCATCCAGGGCAACCCCCACAACCACTGCAGTCTTTATTTCTCCCTGGCAGAAATCAACTCCTTCCGAAAGAGAGCCTCCCTGCACTGCGCAAAGGGCGCCCTTTTTCCTGAAGCTCTTAAGCAGGTCCCCGATTTCAGAGGGCTTCATCCGCTCTCTCTGCACAAGCAGGTTCCTGGAGTTCATAAAAGAGAGCACTGCATCCATTACCTTGTAGGAAGGAAAAAAAAGTGCGGTGCCTCCGGGGGTGGTCTCAACTATCTTGTCCAGCATCGCCGCCATCCTTTTGTATTCTCCTGGTTCCCTGCGGGAATACTTTGTTGTGAATCCTTCAAGGATGATATTCAGCTTATTCTTCTTCCTAAATGGCGAGGTATACATCTTCATCTGGGTGTTCCCCGCATCAAGCCCGAGCACGTCCCTGTGCATCTCCAGGGGAAGCAGGGTCCCGCTTGTGAGTATTGCAGAATGTGCAGAATTGATTTTGGAAGTGGCGGGGCTGGGGTCAAGAGCTTTTTTTGAAAGGAAAAAGGAATCCCTTTTTTTCCTGAGTATGTTTACTGAAGGAGTTGTGTCCCTGCTGTCTGCCCACCTCTGCAAAAATCGGGAAAACTTAAGGGAAAAGCTCCTTTTCCCTGTTGCCTCCATAAAACCCTCTCCGCAGCTTTCCAGGTATTCTGCAAGCTCCGCTGGTGCATATTCCTCATTTGAAATCGCCTCAAAAAACGATTCCCTGGAAACAAGCTTTTCCCTTGCCCGTCCTAGCTCTTTTCTTGCCCAGCGGTTGAATTTTGAATAGAAATGGCTTTCCATTCCAAGGAAGCGCAGTTCCTTGTCAAGCTTGCGCAGGAAAAATGAGTTTGTGGAAACAGAAAGCTGGTCCCTTACCCTCCTTGAAAGATTGTGGGCTTCATCCACAATTATTATGGAATCGGAAATCTTCTTCTTGAGCCTTGAGAGCAGAACATCCCTTATCTGGGGGAGCATCATGTGGAAATAGTCTGCAATTATTACGTTGGAGCGCGCTGCAATCTTTGTCATCCATTCATACGGGCAGGCCTCTTTCTGCCTCCCAAGCTCCACGAGGTCTTCGTGGTTCATCCCGCATCCGTATTTTTTCAGGACTTCCTTGAAGAGGCGGTCCGCCTTCGCCTCCTCCAGCCGGCTGTATCCCTTTGCGTTCCTGAAGAAATGGCATTCCTCGCGTTTCCGCTTTCTTTCGCAGGCCTGGTAAAACCCCTCATGGTCCTGCTCAGAGAGAACCGGGTCTATGCATGAGTATCTCCTGCCCACCAGGTCCACCGCTCTGAGGTCCAGCCCATACTTCCTGGCCAGGCCCCTGACCACATCCAGGGCAATCCTGTGCTGGGAAATTTTAGGAGTAAGGAAGAATACTGTCTTGTTATTTTCCAGGGCATAAGATACTGCAGGTGAAAGCAGGGCATCAGTCTTTCCCAGTCCGACAGGGGCATGGGCAAGGAGGTTCTCTTCATTTTCTATTGCAGAGTAGGCATCCTTTACCAGGTTTTCCTGCTGTTTCCTTAAGCTCTCGTGCCTGAAATAGATTTGCGCCACACGTATGCTTTTATGGTGGAGAGTTAAAAAGGAGTTCGGAGGCCCGGCCTGTTCTATCTGCAATCCGGCTCTTCCACAAGCCGGTAAATCTTGCTCTGGGTGCCATTATACTGGAGTGTATAACAGGGATTGGTAATGTTCAGGCTGGCTGGGGAAACGACCACATACTGAAATTGCTCGATTGATGTTTTCTTCCTTAAGATCTTATCCGTCTGAAACATATCTGCAAAAGTATCTTCCTCAAAATCATATTTTTCAGTGTCATAGTTCGCAACGATTTCAGTAAGCATTGATGATTGCTGTGCTTCATTCAATTCTTTTTCCGCGGGAATATTCAAAATCACGTAGCCAAAATCAAGTGGAGCTCCCAGGTCTTTTCTTTCTGAAAGCATTTTGTAGGAAACAATCACTGTATTGTACGAATAATCACCAATAATCAAAACATTCTCCTTTCCAGAAAGCATCAGCCCCATATCCCGGAGTTCTGCTTCCTTGGGTACATCATCTGAGAAATCAACCATAAAAACAAAGAACATGATATTGGAAAAAACAAGCAGCAGGATAATTAAGAGGGAAAACGAATCCATTTTTCCTTTTGACGGAAGACAGATTGCAGCAAAAAAGGCCAGGGCCGGGGCAATATAATAAAAATGCCAGGGCATCGGTGAACCGGAAAGCAGGGGGATGAAGAAAATCGCGAGCCAGGCAGAAAAAAAGGCATATTTCTTCCAGGAGGAAAGAAAGGTGCGGAAACTTACAATAATATATGCCCAGAACATGTAAAAAAAGAAGAGGAATCCCTGAAAAAGATTGTAAGGTATTTTTACGAAATAATCATAAACAAAGAATTTTCCTGTATCTTTTATAAGCACTTCATCCACAAGGCCTACGCTGTCCAGTGCAAGATAAAATAATAAAAAGCCAAGAAAGGGGGATAGCAGAGAAGCCAAAAACAGGGGATTGCCAAGATTCTTACGGTCTTCCTGAAGGATATAGGCAATAGCCAGGGGGATAATCATAAAGGAAATTACGGATTTTGTAAGGGCAGCAAGAAGCCCGCAAGCTCCCGCACCCAAAAACCGTTTTACTGGCTCCATGTCCTTCCAGGTATAAAAAAGAAATGACAAAAGTATCGGGGTAAGGGAAAATGTTTCCATCAGAAGCCTGGAATCTGTATATATTACTCCATATGATGAATAAAAAAGCAGGGAAGCAGACAGGGCAATTTCGGCTTTGACAAATCGCTTTGCAAGAAGATAGAAAAGAAGTGCATTTATGGCCGAAAAAAGAAGATTGGGTGATTTATATATCCATTCTATTGAATCAAAAAGTATAGAAGTAAAGGGAAGAAAAAATGAGTAAACAATAAAATACACTCCGGGTTTCCAGGGTGCCCACGTACCCAGGTAACGAGGCAGGAAAGTGAGTTTATCACTCTCTTCGGCAATCATTTCTCCATAAAGGGTGCCATCATACTGTAGGGAAAGGTGGTCCAGATAAATTGCCTTAAACAGAAAAACAAGAAAAAAAAGGCCAAGAATAATCTCCCTTGCACCTAGTCTGGACATCACTCCCTCTTTGGGAAGAAAAAGGTTTAAATCCCTGGTCCTGCACTTGCTTACATCTCTAAAGCCCATTCCGGGCCTTAATGGTGGTTGGCGCTTGAAAAAGATAACTTTGGTAATTCCTGCATACAATGAGGAGAACCGGATAAAGAAGGCATCGGAAAGATTCATCTCCAGCCATGTTCTCTCCGAAAAGTGCAGGTTCCTGTTCATTGTGGACGGGAATGACAGGACTTATGAGATCCTGGAGGGAATCAGGCAGGACAACCCGGAAAAAGAGATACAGGTAAAAAAATACCCGGAAAGGCTGGGCAAGGGCGGAGCTGTGGGAGAGGGGATAAAAGCCGCAAAAACAGATTATGTGGGCTTTCTTGATGTGGACATCTCATTGCCAATAGAAAAGATTGAGGACATTGTTCAGATCATTCTTAAGGAGGAACCAGATTGCAGTATAGGGAAGCGCAAAAGGGTTGAAGGGGCTCCAATATTGAGGAAATTGTCTTCCCGGATTTTCAATATCATTGTAAATCTTCTTTTCGGGCTTGGAATTTCCGACACCCAGTGCGGCTGCAAATTCTTCAAACGGAAACTGGTTTACCCTGGGGAAGAACAAGTATTCATGATTAAGGGCTTTGCTTTTGATGTGGAGCTGCTGAAAAAAATAAAGGAAATGGGCGGGGAAATAACTGAGTATGAGATTATGGGAAAATGGGAGGGGGGCAAATTCTCGATCCTGGAAAGCCCGAAAATGCTTCTGGACCTGATAAGATTAAGATTTTTCTGAACGCTGGTATATTCTTATGTTGGGAGCCTCATAGTGCAGTTTGTATGCATCTGAATTCAGGGTAAAGTTTCCCAGGACTGCGATATATTCAAATTCTGTAATTTCAGTGGCTTTTCTGAAACTGTGGTTGCTCCAAAAAAATCTTGCAAAGGATTCTTCTTCAAATTGGTATTTTTGAGTGTTGTAATCTTCAGCGACCTCTTCTAGCATAGCATTAAAATAAGAGCGAGCCCTGTTGTCTTCCAGGATGGAAGAAGGAATTACAACATATCCCATGTCCAGGGGTTTCCCATACTCTTTCCTTTCCTGAATTCGTTTATATGCCGTGGCGATGGTGGCTTTTTCATAAATTCCGGCTATGAGCACATTCTCCTTTCCGCTCAAATCAAGGCCAACTTCTTTGGCCTGGTGGTAGAAATCATAATCCAAAACTGAAACTGAAAGTGCAGATATTGACAAATTCGCTACAACGAGCAGAACCAGGGCCAGACCTGAAAGATTATCAAACTTTCCTTTTGATGAAATGCCCAAAGCAGCAAAAAAAGCAAATGCTGGAACTGTATAGTAAAAATACCAATAATGGGGCTCTCCTGAAAATATTGGAACTGCAGAAAGAAACAACCAGGATGAGAAAAATATTTGTTCTTTCCAGCACTCTTTTATTTTGTAAAATGAAAAAGAAAGGTAAATGCCACTCATCACAAAAAAATAACCGATTCCTTCGGTTATGGTTCGGGGCGAGGTTTTCACATAATCATAAACAAAGAATTTTCCGGTGTCGTTAAAAAGAACGTCAGTAAGCCCCGCATAATCAAGAGAAAGGTAAAAAAGCAACAACCCCAGTAAAGGTGCTAAAAGTGAAGCAAGAAACAAGGGGTTTCTCAGGCTGTTTTTATCTTTCTGGTAAATCAAAGCAAATGAAAGGGGCAAAAGCGCAAATGCTATAACCGATTTTGTTAAGGCGGCAATAATGGAGAAGAAAGCGGCCCCTCCGAATCTGAAAACAGGGGGGAGTTCCTCTCGGGTATAGAAAAACAGGGCAGAAAGCATGAAGGTGAGCATTAAAGGTTCCATAAACAGGCGCTCTTCAACCAGGAAAGTGCAAAAACAGCAATAGAACAACAGGGCCGTAACCATGGCAACTTCTTTTGTGCTGAATTTTCTTGCGATCAAATAGCAGAGAAACGCATTAAAAATTCCAAAGATAATGTTGGGGGAACGGTAAATCCATTCAAAGGACGTGAAAAAAACTGAGGTTACTGGAAGGAATAAGGAATACACGATAAAATAAAGTCCCGGCTTTATGGGGGTACATGTTCCCATATAACGGGGAAGAAAAGTAGGTTGGTCGGCTTGTTCTGCAATCATCTCCACATAAACCGTGCCATCATATCTCAGGGGTATAGCATCTAAAAAATAAATTTTAAATGCAAAACTAGCTAAAAACAGAAAAGCCAAAAGGCTGACAAATGTCTTTTGCTTCATTGCTAAGAGTAAAAAAGCGACAAAAATAAAAACCGGAGGTCTCCAAATAATGTTCCGCCAGCGACCGTAGTCTAGTGGCAGGATCTTGGCTTCCCAAGCCAATGGCCCGGGTTCAAATCCCGGCGGTCGCACTTTCCCATCACTGGTTTTGTTAAGTAACCTGTTTTAGGCTAGCAAGGAAAGTGCGGCGTATTTGCCGGGGGGCAAATCTGAGTCGCATGACGGGGGAAGTGAAGCGGGCGGAGCCGGGTACATCACATGCTCCGGTTTTACGCTGGTTTTTATAGTTTGTTTCGTTGCCGTTCCTGGATCTGTTTCAGGAATTGCAGGCCTTCTTTCATTCCGTTCTATTGGGCTCCCTTCCGGTAAACTGCAATACTGCTGTATTCCTTTTTTTCTGAGTATCCTGAGGGAGATGCTTCCAGGGGCGGGGATGAAACCAGGATACGGAATTCCCTGATTCCCGTACTTTTCCTGAAGGGGGTGGAATTCCAGAAAAACTGGGCAAAGCGTTTTTCTTCAAACTCATAATAATCAGTTGTGTAATTCTCAAGCAGGGCAACTGCACAGGAATCAAAATCTTCCATGCCATAGGGATTCCTCACAAGGAGGTAGCCAAAATCAAGGGGTTCCCCAATCACCCTCCTCTCCTCCAGCGACTTGTAGCATATTGCCACTGTATTGTAGTAATAGCTTCCCACAAACAGGGTTGAGCCCTCCCCTGCAAGGGAGAGCCCTGCCTGTTTTGCATCATTTATGCTGCTGTAGGGTCCTGCCTCCCAGTCTGCAAAGGAAACCGCAAAAGTGCCAATGCTCATTACTACAAAAATGGAGGTTAGGAAAAGGGAGAACCAATCCAGTCTGCTGTTGCCCATTATCGCTGAAGATGCTAACATTGCAAGAGGCGGGATAAAATAATAGAGGTACCATGTGCGAAAAGTGGATGCAAGAAGGGGAATGATAATCAGCAGGAGCCATGCAGAAAGCAACGGCTCTGGTTTTTGTTTTTTTGAAAAAAAGACAATCAGGGAAACCAGGAAAAGAAATATGAAGCTGAAGATGTTGGACAGATTCCTGAGAGTAAATGCAAGAGTATCCGAATAATTGTAAATCACGGTCTGCCCTATGTCAATGAGAAAAACGTCCTCTGCAAAGCCGAGCTGGGACAGGGAAAGGAAGAAGAATACAAGGCCCGCCGGCGCCCCCAGCATGGAAACCAGGAAAACAGGGTTTTTGAGGCTCCATCTTTCATGCGTGAATACATATATCAGGGCAAGGAGGGGTATGCACAGGGATATCACAGACTTTGTTAAGGCAGCAAGGAGAGACAAAAATCCCGCGGCAATGAAATCCGTGTTCTTCCTGTTTGTTTTTGTATAAAAAAATAGTGAAGAAAGAATAAGCGCAAGCATCATCGGCTCTATAAGCAGGCGGGTTTCCACATAGAATGAGGTTATTGCAGAAAAGAAAAGCAGGGAAGAGAGTAATGCCTGTTCCGGCCCCAGAAAACGCTTTGCAAGCAGAAATACGAGGTATGCAGAAATAAGGGAAAAAACCAGGTTTGGAAACCGGTAAATCCATTCAAGGGAAGAAAAAAGGGCAGAAGTCAGGGGAAGAAAAAAAGAATAGATGAGGAAATAAAGTCCCGGCTTCCAAGGGGCCGGATATCCAAAATACCTGGGCACGAGAGAGAGGGATTCTGACTCTTCAGCTATCATCTCGGCATAAAGAGTTTCATCTTCAATAAAAGGAGCCTTGCCCATATAGTGAAGTTTTACCAAAAAAGAGGCAATAAAAAGCAGCAAAATCATTGCCAGGGCTCTTTTTTCCATTTTAGGTATGAGATATACAAATTCTTAAAAACAAGAGGGGAGAATTTCCCGCAATGAAAAAACTGTTTTTCCTGTTAGCAATATTCCTGTCCCTCTCATATGCCACAATCTGCAATGGGACTGCAGAGATGGAGCTGCCTGCGGTCAGCGAAGGAGAAGAGCACACAGGGGAGCTTGTGCTGGTGAAGATGCGGCTTATTGAGGGGGAGGGGGACATGTATGTGGGGACAGTTCCGCCGACCGACTATAGCCTGCAGGGGAGCCTGGATACTGCGCTTACCGTAGCCGAAACCCTTGCAGGGGAGGACGCAGGGTGTGATGTGCTTCTGAGGATAGATGATGAAAGCGAATATGTGCAGGGCCCTTCGGGGGGAGCGGCATTCTCCATACTTGCATATTTCCTGCTTACCGGAAATGAGATGAGGGACGATGTGGCAATAACTGGGGCAGTGAATGAGGAAGGGATTGTAATGCCGGTCGGGGGCGTATATGAAAAGGTGCTTACTGCAAAAAGCGCAGGAAAGGAATATTTTCTTACCCCTGTGCAGAGCTTTGAGGAGAAGATGATGCTTGAAAGTATCGGGGGGATAACCATCTATGAGGTCAGGGATGTGGAAGAAGCCCTGGGCTTTCTCCTTGAGGGGGAAATCCCTGAAAAAAAGCCCCTGAACCTGACCGTGGAGCCGCTTCCGGAGCTTGCCCCCTATGAAGGAAAAGACACACCTGGTTTCCGCAGGGTTTCTGAGGGAATAATGGAGCGGGAAGATGAAGCGGTCCGGGGGATTGGGGATGAGCAGCTCAAGGAATATCTACTCGAAAAAGCAGCCCAGCAGGAAGAGCTCATAGAAAAGGGATATTACTATTCTGCAGCAAATGATGCTTTCCTAAACTACATACTTGCAGACTCAATCATCCAGGTAAACAACCCGGATGTGGAAGGGAAAAAGGAGGAGGTCTCGGGCTGCCTGGAAAGCGTGGAGCGGCCGGTGCTGAGCTATGAAAACAGCGAGTGGTTTATGGGTGCAGAAGCAAGGATAAAAAGGGCAGAAAACCAAATGGAAGTTTATGGGGACCTGGGAGGGGGGACAAAGGAGGAGAATTATTTTGCTGTTTACCAGCTTGATTATGCCCTTGCCTGGTGCCAGGCGGCAAAGGACATGTATGGAATAGCAGAAGAAACAGGTGGAAGCCCCATGGACACTAATGTGCTCAGGGGCCATGCAGATATTCTCATAAATATAAGCGGGAACTATTCTGAAATTGAGAATTCGGAAAATTATCAGAACGGGATGGAACTTTACGATGAAGGCAGGTATGCAGGTGCAGTTTATGAGCTGGCATATGCCCTCTCATTTGAAAACAAGAACCTTGCCCTCATAACGGGGGCGAATGAAAGCGACGTGGAGGATATAAATGAGGGAGGAAGGGAATCCCTCTGGGGAAACGTGTTCAAGGCGCACTCCCAATACCTTCTGGAAACAGGGGATGTCGGAAGCGCTTACGGGGTTGCGGTTTTCGCAAGGGAGATGGAGGGCATAGCACAGGCAATTGAAGAGGAGAAGGGTGAGCCGGGTATTATTGTGGAGCTTCCGGGGCAGGATGCAAATGCAACTGCAGAAGAAGAGCAGGAATGTGTCTGCCCTGAATGCCCTGAGCCGGCCTGTGCAGCAGGATATCTGCTTCTCATTTTACCGCTGTTTATAAAAAATCTTGTGCAGAAGAAGTAGTGTGATTAAATGGAGGACAGTATTACTGCACGTGAAATCGGAGCATACATCGAACTGAAGAAGAAAGTTGCAGAGCAGGAGTATAAGCTTAATTATATACAGAATACTGCCGGAGACCATTCCGCCCTGATTTCCGGCCTTGAAAAAGAGCTAAGAGAAGACAGGGCAAAGATGAAAGTGATTGAAGGAAAGTTGGAGGGAAAAAACCTGAAGCTCGTGGTTCCGAACCAGAAGCTGATTGAGGAATACAGCGAACTTATCTCACGCCTTCCGAAGGAAGATGTACAGGGTGCAATCAGGACCAAGAGCGGTGATGTTTACAGCTACCTCTCAGAAAGGGGGAAGCTGATGAAAAGGAATATAGAAAACAAGAACGAAATAGGGAAGCTCAATATACTAATTTCCGTTTCCGGAGAAAAGCCCGGGGGAGCATTAAGAAATGCAATGTACAACGGGGAGCCGGACGGGGAAGAACTCAGCTCTCCGGGGGAAAGCATCGGCAGGATTGTGAGGCTCCTAAACAGAGTTGGAATACGGTGCAGGCATTCGGAGGGAAGACTTGTGAAGAGCTCTGAAGACCACAATGAAAGAAGGGTGGTAGTAAACAATGAATACTTCTGGGTTCCTGAAGAAAAGCTTGATTCATTCACAGAAAACGAAAAACTGCTTGCATCGGTCAGCGTGAAGCTGCAGGTAAAAAATGCGGAACTGCAGGCCATAACCTTCAATGATGAGCAGCAGAGGGAATTCCAGGAACTGCAGGCAAAATACATGGAACTCCTGAAAAACAGAAGAGAAGTAATTGGAGGGGAGGAAAAGGACCTCTCCCTTTCTATCTGAGTTTTTTCCAGACATAGGGGCCCTTGCGGCTGTAGCCCTTCTTGAAATAATAGTTCCTTGCCCCTACTCCGCTTATTATCAGCATCTCCTTTTTGCCGAATTCTTCAAATGCAACTTTTTCTGCGCTTTTAAGGAGGAGGGAGCCAAATGAGCGGTGCTGGGCAGCCTTCCCCTTTTCCCCAATCCGTGACTCAGAGCCATAGACATGAAGCTCCCTTATCAACGCAGTATTTTCGATTATTTCCTTGCGGAAGGGAGAGCCGGGAATCCTCAGGCGGATGAAGCCTATCAGCTTGTTTTCCGATTCATAAGAAAGAAAAATTTCCTTTCCTCCGGAAGCATCGTAATCCCTGCGCACAAGTTCCGCATCTTCAGGGGCAACTCCGCCCTTTCCTATTTCCCTTGCCCTTATCTCTTCTGAGCGTATCCCCTTTCGCTTTATGGCCCTCTCCACAAGTTCCCTGAGATTGCTTTTTTCCACCCCTCCCTCAATAAGCCCGGTTGGAATATCCCGCTGTATCCTCATTACCCGCACCCAGGGGGGGATATGGCGGTAAAAATCAGAAATGAGTTCTGCTGCCTGCTCTGCACTGTAAGGGGTGTACTCTCCATCCTGCATCATCTGGCAGAGCACCGTGTTCTCCATTACCAGGGTGGGATATATCTTCAGCATATCCGGCCTGAAGTGGGACTCGCTGAAAACCCTCTCTACCATCTCTTTATCTTCCTCAGGGGAAGAGCCGGGCAGGCCGGGCATGAGGTGATAAGCAACCTTAAAGCATGAATCTTTTAGCAGGCAGGTGGCCTCTTTAACATCTTTTACCGTATGGCCGCGGTTTATTTTTTCATAAATTCGGTCGTCCGGGTTCTGCACTCCCAGCTCCACCCTCGTTGCCCCATATTCTAGCATTTCATCAATGTGCTGCCTGGTGCAAACATCCGGGCGGGTTTCAATGGTTAGCCCTATCACCCTGTTTTCCGAGTTTTCGTTTATTTGCTGTGCATGGGAAATGCTTTCCGAATCCCTTCCATTAAACCCATCATACATCCTCTTTATGAAATCCCTGCGGTAGGGGCGGGGCATGGAAAGGAATGTCCCCCCCATGAGTATTGCTTCGCATTTGTCTGTGGGATGGCCTGTTTCCCTAAAATGCTTTAATCGGCCCCTTACCTGCTTAAAGGGGTCAAACCCAAACTGCCTTGCCCTGAGCGCTGCAGGCTCCTCTCCTGTGTAGCTTTTTGCAGCCTTTCCGGTGGAGGGGCAGTAAATGCAGGAATGGGGGCAGGAGCCCTCGGGCTTTATCATCAGAGCAACAGGGGTTACCCCTGAGCGTGTCCTCATAGGCCGCTTTACCAGCAGGTTCCTGAGGCCTTCGGGTGCATCCGGGGGAAGGGCTGCAAGAAGCTCGGAGTTCCTAAGAAAGTTGGAGAGGTGGAATTTTTTTGATGCCTCCTGCTTCACCCTGTGGAGGTCTGCTCTCCCCTTAAGCAGTTCAGAAACAGCATATTCGGCGGCTTCCCTGCGCATGGGTATTTTCTTCTACTGGTTCAGGTTATATATGTTGCGGACATCCCCTGAACCTACCACAAGTTGGAAAGGAGCCCGATTATTGCATAAACCGGGGCCTCAATCACCGGAAAGAGCAGGGCCCCATTGTTTACTGCTTTGTAATCAGAAAGAAGATCCGGATAGACATTAAGAGAAATTTGCTGCTCAGAATAAACCCTTTCAGAAGCAGAGGATTCCACGATTATTTTTGTGGTATATGTTTCTTCTTCAAACCCAGCAACCTCATAGCTTAGTACCTTGCTGCTCTTGGGGGGAATGTAGACCAGTTTTGTAAATTCCCACTTGGAAACCCCTTCTGCACTTATCCTGAAGGTGTCACCTGCATTCGCCCTGTTGTTCACGGTTACATCAAACCTGGCAGGCTGCCCTATCCCCGCAGATTTCCTGAGCGGAGAAACAGAAAAATCCATTACCTCTTCGCTTATCTTAACCCTCACATAGAATCTTACCAGTCCCAGCTCTTCCCCGT
>WJMN01000021.1 GCA_014727925.1 Microcaldota archaeon | reverse complement strand
GTGGTTGCAGGAACAGATGAGCACGGGTTCTTCAACTCAACCTACGAATGCCATACCTGGGACTGGGACAGGGAAAACTGTATAAGATACGTGCCGGATAAGCAGAAACAGTATTATGTAGGAAAAATCAGTGCAGAAAAACTCTGTGTGGAGCAATAGAAAAATTAAAAATAAAGGAGGAATCATTCCTCCTCTTCTTCCTTAGCTTTTTTGCTTTTATCCCCGTGCTTGGATGTCCCCCCTGCTTTTCCCTTTTTGGCTTCAGTGCGCTTCTTGACTGCTTCCTCGATTTCCTCTTCCCGCCTGAGGTGGGCATCAATCTCTGTTTCAACCTTGTATTTCCCGAAGAAATAGCCACTGAAGAACATCAGCAGGGAAATCAGTATCAGGACCACTGGAATTCCGAGATATACTGCTGGGAGTATTGTGCTGGGAATCTGATTGCGTATCTCTATGAAATCCTCGGGTATCTGGACTCCGCAGGCAGACATCTCCTGGACGTTGTTTGCAGAAAAGAAATCTATAAGCACCTTTCCGATATAACTCAGGTAGCTTATTGCAACATAGAGGCTTGCAGCGATTACCACTATGCCAATGACCGCCAGAGCCAGGGAAATTAGTTTATTTTTCATCGGACCACCAGTAGAGAATACACATTCTGCATTTTAATAACTTTTCAATTTTGGAAATCCCACAAGATTTAAATTAATTAAATGGGAAAAAGGCATATGCTTATACTGGTCTGTGGGCTTCCGGGAGCAGGCAAAAGCACTCTTGCCCGGGCACTTTCTGAAAAAATCGGGGCAGTGTACCTGAGCAGCGACATCATCCGGAAAAAAATGCTCAGCGACCGCACATATTCTGAAAACGAGAAATACCGGGTTTATGAAAGGATGATTGAGGAGGCTGAGCTGCTTCTCGCGTCCGGAAAAACAGTGGTGTGTGACGCAACATTCTACAAAAGGGGAACCAGGGGGGAGATGAGGTCCGCAGCCAGGAGAGCCGGCTCGGAAATATACATTATAAAATGCGTGCTGGATGAAAATGAGATAGAGCGGAGGATGGAAGAAAGGGAAAGGGGAGGAAACAGCGAAAGCGAAGCTGATTTCCGCATTTACCTGAAAGTGAAAAGCCGGTTCGAGGAGATAGATGGCGAATACCTGGAGGTGGATACTTCGCTTCCGCTGGAAAAGCAGGTTAGCGCTGTGGAGGCATATCTGGAAAAAGAGGCATTCTGGAAGCCCGAAGAGCTGCTTGATGCAGAAGCATACCCGCATAATGCAGAAAACCTGAAAATGAAGGAAACCCACATTTCATGGGTATTTCTCGCAGGAAATTATGCTTATAAACTAAAAAAGCCGGCCAAGTTCTCATTCCTAGATTATTCTACAAAAGAAAAAAGAAGAGATGCCTGCGAAGAAGAGGTGCGCCTTAACAGGAGGCTTTCACCTGAAATATACCTGGGCGTTGTCCCCATTGTAAAGAGGAACGGGAAGGCAAAGGTTGGGGGAGAAGGAAGGGAGATCGATTATGCAGTAAAGATGAAGAGGATGGGGCAGACAATGGACATTGCTCTGGAAAAAGGAGAGATTGGCAGGGAGAATATTGAGGAGCTTGCAGAAACAATCGCAAAATTCCACGGCTCAGTTCCGCTAATACAGGACCCGGATTACAGCTCCCCTGAAATGATAAAGGAGCAGATAGATGATTTGGAGTCTGTAAGAGGCATAGTGGAGGAAGCTTCGGGAATGGGGGGGAAAATAGATTTTGTGCTAGAAAAATCAGGGGAATTCATAAAAAACAATGAAGGGCTCCTAAAAAACAGGCAGGTTGAAGGAATGGTGAGGGACTGTCACGGGGACCTCCACTCCAAAAATGTCTTTGTTGCAGACAAGAAATACGTTTTTGACTGCATAGAATTCAATGAAGATTTCAGGTTCATAGATGTGGCAAGTGAAATAGCATTTATGGCCATGGACCTGGATTACCGGGGAGAAGAAGAACTTTCGGAACTGTTTGTGGAGAAATACCTGGCGCTTTCAGGAGACAGAGGGCTGCCGGAACTGCTGGATTTCTACAAGTGCTATCGGGCAAATGTAAGGGCAAAGGTTGCGGCGATAGAATATGGCCAGGGCAGAAACGAAAGCAAAAAAGAAGAGATGGAAAGATACCTGGGGCTTGCAGAAAAATACGCAGGGGCCCTTTAGTGGCGGAAATGCCTCATTCCCGTAAAAAGCATTGCCATTCCATGCCCGTCTGCTGCTTCTATCACTTCCTTATCCCGGATTGAGCCTCCGGGCTGGATTATGGAGGTTACGCCCCTTTCTGCTGCAGCATCCACTCCGTCCCTGAAGGGGAAAAATGCATCGCTGGCCATTGCGCAGCCCTTCACTGTTTCCCCGTAGGACTCGGTAATTTCGGCAGCAAGGCGGGCTGCCTCAACTCTCTTCATCTGGCCTGCTCCTATGCCGATTGCCCGGTTGTCGCGTGCATAAACTATTGAGTTGGACTTTACGTATTTGCAGATAGTCCAGGCATAAAAAAGGTCCCTTCGCTCTTTTTCAGTGGGCTCCCTCTTTGTGACTGTTTCCAGCTTCTCTTCATCATAAAGCCAGATGTCTGCATCCTGAACAATCAGCCCTCCGGAAACGCTGCGATATGTCATAAATGGCCTTTTCTCAAGCGGGAAATTGATGTGTTCGCCCATCTCCATCGCCCGCAGCCGCTTCTTCTCTGAAAAAACTTCCAGGGCCTCTTTTGAAAAGGAAGGTGCAACAACCACTTCGTAAAACCGGGAAACTATCTTTTCCGCAAGGCAAGCTTCTACTTCCCTGTTTGTGCAGACTATTCCCCCAAATGCTGCGTGCTGGTCAACTGCAAGGGCAGAATCATAGGCCTTGAGGACGTCCTGGTTGGTTGCCACACCGCAGGGGTTGTTATGCTTGACTATGACCACTGTGGGCTCGGCAAACTCTCCTGTAAGTGCAAACGCGGAATCTATGTCAAGGATGTTGTTGTAGGAAAGTTCCCTTCCCTGGAGTTGGCGGGAGGTCCCTACACTCGGGGGCGGGAGCTGGCGGTCCCTGTAAAATGCTGCATTTACCTGGGAAGGGTTTTCTCCGTACCTTAGGTCCTGGAGCTTACTAAACGAAAGGTTAAGGTATTCAGGCCTCTTCTCCTCCGGGAAAAACTTGGAGCGCAGGAAGGATTCAATAACCACATCATAATGGGAAACATCCATGAAAGTCTCCACTGCGAGCTTTCTTCTGAGCTCAAGGGAAACCTCTTCATCCTCCTCCAGCTCTTCTATCACTTCCGGATACCTTTCAGGGCGGGAAATTGCAACCACATTTTCATAATTCTTTGCAGCTGCCCTGAGCAGGGTGGGTCCGCCGATATCTATTTTTTCAAGCGCGGTTTCAACTGTGCAATCGGGCTTAGAGATTACATCCTCAAATGGATAAAGATTTACCGCAACAAGGTCTATCATCCCGATGCCCATCCCCTGTGCCTCTTTAATGTGCTCCTCCTTTGACCTTCTTGCAAGTATTCCGCCGTGAATTTTTGGGTGGAGGGTTTTTACCCTGCCCTCCATCATCTCCGGGAATCCTGTCAAATCAGAAACATCAAAAGTCTGGACATCTGCCTCGCGCAGGGCCCTTGAAGTCCCACCGCTAGAAACTATACCTATGCCCTTCTGGTCAAGAAACTTTCCGAACTCGGCAATCCCTTCCTTGTTGTATACGCTTAAGAGTGCACGTTTTACAGGCATAAATACCGTTGAGTATTTGCAGAATAACCACTTATAAAGGGTTATGGTCTGGGCGGCAGCTTGGGTGGCTTCTGCTGGGCAGGGAGGCCGGATTTTAATTCAGATGGGCGCAACAGGAAAAACCGCCCGAAAACTGCCTCCACCTTCCCCTCCCGGGAAAGTTCCTGGAAGGTTTCTCCGGGAATGGAGATGCTCTGGCACTGGCTTCCGGGTTTCTGGGGGGAAGAAGCGCAGGCAAGCAGATAGCTGCTGGGAGAGGGAGGACCCTCTCCTGCTGTTTCTAGCCCTGCAGCCTCAACCCAGTAGGCAAGCCCTGCGTAGGGGCCGATGATTTCCGCCTGTGGGTGGTTTTCGGAAAACGCCTCCATTCCCCTAAATTCTTCAAGGCTTATCATCGGGGTTCTCTGCATTCCTGAATCAAGGAACATATACAATGTGTGGAGCGACATCAGGAGCATCACTGCATAGAATACTGCTTTTTCCTTCCGGAAGTAGAAAGCCCCAAGCCCTGCAAGCAGGGCAATGGGGATATATGTGTTCATCTCAAAGCGGAAAACCCATGAATCATCCACGAACATTGGCTGGGTGAGAAGGAAGCTCACTACAATCCAGGGTATGAAAAAAAGGGCCCATTTAGGGTCTATTCTGTATGCAGAATAAAGGCCTAACATTGCAAGCAGGGAAAAGAAGCTGTAGATGGAAAACATGTTGAGGTTTATGCTGTCGGATTCCCCTGGGGGGCCGTCATCCAGATATTCTAGCCCTACGGGTCCTATGCTGTAATCTCCTAGGATCCCGGGCTTGATCAGGAGGACTGCGAGTGCAGCCAGCCCGATTCCCCCTATTATGGCAAAGCATTTGAGGGATTCGGTTGTTATCCTCTTTTCATGCATGAAGTTATAGATAGGAAGAAGGAGGAGGAGAGGGGTTATCGAAAAAAGCAGATATGCTGAAGAAGAAAAATGCGTACCGAGCATGAGCACAAATGCAACTATTGCGAGCGCGGTGTTGCGGGTGCTGGTTTCCCGTATTGATTTTACTGCGAGGTAAACAAACCAGGCTCCGAAAAATAGTCCTATAGTATTCTTGAAGAGGTCTCCCATTATGAACATGTTGGATGTGGAAAAAGAGGCAAGGAACCCTGCAAAAACCGCAACTGCCCTGTCTTTAGTGACGTATTTGGCTATTTTATAGATTGGGAAGCATATGGCGGCTGAAAAAAGGGATATTGCAATCTTGAAGCCCAGGAAAATATCTCCGGATAGGTAAGTAAAGAGGGCACCGATGTAGAAGGCAATTGGCGGGTCGCCCACCTGGGGATATCCATGGGTAAAAACCTCCTGGATATGCATTACATAATAGCCTGCATCCATGCCTGCTATCAGGGGGTATCTGGTTGCAAAATAAAGCTTTAGCAATAAGGATGCAATGAAAACAAAGGTAAGTGCAATACGGTAAATATTAAGCGGGCCATCTTGTTCCAATGGATTTTTCAAAACACCCACCTAAAAATAAAAAGAGGGGAGAGGGCTTATTGCTCCTCTTCCCCGGGAGCTGGCTCATACTTGAAATCCTCGGGAGGCTCCTCAATCTCTATATCAAATAGATTGGCAAGCTCCTCTGATTCTTCTGAAGGCGTATCCCCGGTATCCTCTTCCGGGGAAGCCTGTTCAACCTGCTCTTCTGACTCTTCCGAATCTGCACCTGTTTCCTCTTCAAGTTCTTCTGCGGGGGCCTGTTCAACCGGGCCCGCTTTCTTTCCTCCGCATCCTGCAAGCAGGAATGAAAAGGCAACCAGCGCAAGCAAAAGCATTCTGTAGTTCATTTTTTTGCCTCCAGCAATATCTCAGTCCTCAGGGACACAAACTCTTCAAAGTGGTCCCATGTGTCTGCCCAGCAATCCAGGTTCTGGTTTGCATAATCATTGTTGTTTTCAACATCTGCAGAATACTCGCATTCATCTATTGTGTCTTCTATATCGCTGTTAAGCTCCTCAACCTCATCTACAAGGCCCTCATCATACCCTTCATCTTCAAGTATAGGAATTGCATATTCACAGATTGAGGACATCCTCTCAAGATGGAACAGGCTAACAAGCCTGGAGTGCCTGAGCTGGAGGGCCCGCACTTCAGAAGGCTCATCCTCTTCAAATGCTTCGGGCACATCGGCAAGGAGTTCGTCCCCGTCTTCAAGAACACCTTCCATTCCCGAAGTGTCCACCCCTTCATCTTCAAGGTCGTCCATTATGCCTTCAGCATGGTCAATGTCATTCTCAAGGAAACTGGCCGTTGCATCCTCTGTTTTTTCCATTGCACTCTCCCTGCATTCCCCAAGTTCTTCCTCAAGCGGCTCTTTTCCATCCTGCACACAGTCAAAGAAATCGGAGGTCTTGTTAGTGAAGGCATCCCCTACTATCCTGAGCCCGAGCTCCAGCATATCGGCGCCAAGGGCGATCCGGGTAAGGCCAAACTCAAGGCGGTCGTTGTCCTCTGCAGCCTCTTCAAGGTCGGCAAGGTTGTCATCAATGTCCTCGATGCATTCTGAAGAATCAAAAACCGGAACATCCTCTTCTTCGGCACACTCTTCCCTGAGTTCAACAAAATCCTTTGCAAACTGCACGTTGCATTCATCATAAGCATAGCGTGCTTCTAGAACATCCGGCCAGGCCGGATTATTCCAGGCAAAGGCTGCTGCAACCAGGATAATGGCAAGCAACATAATTTTCATGATACCACGGATTTAGAAGATATGGGAAAGCATAAAAAGAGGGAGGTGGGGGATTGGGACCTATTCATAGCAAAAATAAAAAAATAAAAGAAATAGATAATGCTAAATTTTCTTTTTCAGGGCACGGTATGCAGCACGCAACCCGAAGAACACCAGGGCAATTGGTATGAGGAACCCTGCAAGCCCCACCATCAGCATTATTGCAAAGCTCAGCGAGCCAAGGAAAAGATTGAGTATCTCCTCTAGGGGCATAAACAGGTCCGTTTCTATTGCGGGCTTCTCCTCAACTAGGTAAACAGTAACAGTTGACTCTGCAGAGCGCCTCTCAAGCTCAAGGGCCCGGCCCTGGTAGAGTTCCAGCTCGGTCTGGACGCGGGTTACCTCCCTTTCTATCATGAGGATTTCCTCAACGTCTTCTGCCTCATTGTAGAGGGCATTTAAGCGGGCGAGCTCTTCCTCAAGATTCTCAATCCGTGTCTGGATATCTGTGTACTCTTCGGTGACATCCTCTAGGGAAGTATCTATGGAACTGACCTTGCCAAGTGAATAAACGGATTCTAGGAATGCATCAAAATCGTCCGGGTCCATCTTCACGGTTACTGCATATTGCTTCTCTGTTTCGTATTCATTGAAAACCACATAAGACGCTTCTGCATTGTAATCATCAATAATTGAGTTCAGCTCTTCCTTCTTCTGCTCCAGTGTGCCGCTGTCAACACCTATGCTGATATGGCCTTCCTTGACCACCATCTCCCCCTCATAATCATAGGAATTGGAACCACCGTAATAGGCCTCTTCAGCGACCATTGGGGCAGGCATTGCCTTTGTTGAATACCCTGAGCCGGAATCTGGATAATCCCCTGTTACTTCATCCATTCCGATGCATCCGAAAAACATGAACAGAGCAACAAAGGCTAGCATTGCAACTTTTGCTTTCATGGAAAGACAATCAGCAGGCTATTATTAAAATGTTAAGAATTTTGTGCGGGCTTTTCCGAAAAGAGAATTTTGTGACACGGGTATATAAGAGGTTTGGTGCACCACTATACCCAACTCCGCAAAGGAGGTGTAAAATATGGCACAAAGGTGGTATGAAATCCAGTAAACCGGGAAAAAGCGAACATGTTAGTGAAGAATCTAGTTGTAAAAAAGCCGGGCGGCCAAAAAGGCTTGGCCCTGAATCTGTTGCCGAATTAAGGAAGCTCTATCTATCTGAACCCTACTCTGTGAGAGAGCTTGCGGAAATGTTCCAGGTTTCCAGGATGACAGTGTGGAGAGCAGTCAGCCGGCAGGAAAAACCAGGATGTGGAAATGCCCTGGAAACAGTTGTGAATGGGTGAGCCTGTGGCAAAGTGGAGAATGGAAACCAACCCTAAACGCAGGGCGGGAAAAGAAACCCCAATGCGCAGCGGCCCGTTTGAAAGGCCCAGGACGTATATGGGCAGGGTGAATGGCGGGAGGTTCCAGGCCAGGAAGCCAGATAGCAAAGGCCCGGAAATGGGCAGGAAAGAAAGAGTAGTAGTGCCGGAACCGGTGGGGTTTGAGCCGGCTCTTGGTGGAATGCTGCCCCCGGAGCCTGGCTTGGTTGAGAATAGAGAGCAATGCACTGAGCTCAGGGAATTTAGGGGAATAAAAGGGCAGGAGGGCTAGCGGCAAAAAGAGATAACCTGCATAAGGGGGAACGCGGGACCCGGAAAAATCAGGGCTGCGCTTTTGGGTGCACCGTAAAGAGTTTCAGGAACGAAGAAGGGAGGAATATTGGAGGGGGAAGAATGAAACGGTAAATATGTATTTCTTATTTTTTAATTACTTTTTTTCCTTTTTCGGTCAGGGAAAACCGTTTTGATGAAGAGGTGCATTGCTGTGCGAATGGGCAGCCGGAGCAGGGAGCCGGGGGTGTGTGCTGAGGTTCGCTTTGCAGATACCCTTTTTCTGAAAGAACCATGAGAATGCCTTCAGTTGCTGTTTCGCTTGTTCCCAGCTTCCGGGAAATTTCCCAAACAGAAGTATGTCCTTTTCCTATTTCCTCAAGAGCTTTCTTCAGCATCAAAAACACCTATCCATACCCAAGTGCAAGCCCCAGCTGCAGCACAATAAATGCAATGAGCCAGGCAAGCACTGTGGAATAAAATATTGTAAATCCTGCCCATTTCCAGGAATTTGTTTCCTGCTTTATTACTGCAATTGTTGCAATGCAGGGAACATAAATTAGGGTAAATGCCATAAATACATAAGCCTGGAGCGGAGTCCATACAGTTGCAAGGGTATCTGTGAGGGCTGCCTCATCAGCCACACTGTAAAGAATGCCAAATGCAGAAATCACCACTTCCTTTGCAAGAAAACCAAAGAGGAGGGCGACTATGCCCTTCCAGTCAAATCCAAGGGGCTGGAACAGGGGCTCAAGCATATGGCCTGCCATTCCAATATAGCTTTCGGATCCCCCGTATTCTGCACCCTGGGGGTAGCTTGCAAGGAACCACATTATGACTGCAACCAGGAATATGAAGGTCCCTGCCTTCTGCACAAATACCTTGGTGCGCTGCCACATGTGCAGGAAAATCCCTTTGAAAGTAGGAACATGGTATGGTGGAAGCTCCATTACAAAAGGCTGCTTCGTTTCTGAAGCAATAAACCTGCGAAAAAGGAGGCCCATTGCTGCAATTAGCAAAAAGCTGAGGAGCATCAGGGAGAATACAACCTGGCCGGCAATGGTGGGGGCAAAAAACGCGCCGGCAAGAAAAACAAATACCTCCATGCGGGCTGCGCATGGAACAAGAGGATTGACCAGAATTGTAAGCAGCCGGTCATCCTTATTCTTGAGGGTGCGGGCGGCCATCACTGCAGGAACATTGCACCCAAATCCGAGAACCAGTGGAATAAATGATTTCCCATGGAGGCCTATCTTCTGCATTACCCGGCTCATCACAAATGCTGCGCGCGCCATGTACCCGGTGTCTTCAAGAACAGCTATTCCCAGGAACAAAAGAAGGATGTTGGGGAGGAATATGAGTACGTTGCCTACCCCATCTACAAGGGCCACCAATATGAGCTCAGAAAACCAGGCGGGGGCTTTAGAAGCTGAAAGTGCCTCGCCCAGAAACGATCCGGATAGCCCCACTCCTGCCTCCATAAGCCCCATGAGGGGCTCTCCGGTAATGAAAACAAACTGAAAAAGGGAATACATGACAAGCAGAAAAAGGGGGACTCCCAGGAGGGGATTTGTTACTATCCTGTCAATCTGGTCGCTGCGGATTATGCGCTCTTCAGGGCTCTTCTCAATAACTGTCTTAACAATGCCATTTATGAAACCGTATCTCCTTGAAGCAATGGTTATATCTACGGGCTCCCCGGTTTTTTCTTCCATTTCCCTCTCAAAATCAGAGAGCCGGGCATCGCATATGCCTTTGTCCTGGGTCTGGACCTTCTGGATTATATCTGCATCCTTCTCCAGCAGCTTTACTGCTGCCCAGCGGGCCCCGTACTTTTCTGCAGCTGAAGGGGATTTTCTGGAAATGCGTTCTCCGAGTTCCTCTATCTTCCCTTCAAGGTCTTTGCCATAATTTACTGATATCTGCCTGGAGGCGGCTTTCCCTCCCGCAGCAAGGAATGCAACTTCAACAAGCTCCTCTATGCCCTCTTCCTTGTCAGCCACAAGTGGGACAACGGGACATCCGATAAGCTCAGAAAGGGCTTTTGCATCAATTTTGTAGCCCCTCCTGTGGGCTATGTCCACCATATTGAGAGCAATTACCAGGTTTGCACCCAATTCTTTTAGCTGTACTGCGAGGTAGAGATTGCGCTCAAGATTTGAGGCATCAACAACATCAACAACAACATCCGGCTCCTCCTCCACAACAAAATTCCGGGCAATTAGCTCTTCCTGTGTGTAGGCAGAAAGACTGTACGTGCCGGGAAGGTCCACTATGCGGGCTGAGTTTTTTCCGGAGAGTTTTTTTCTTAAGCGGCCTGATTTTTTTTCAACTGTTGCCCCTGGCCAGTTGCCTATTTTCTGGTGGGTCCCCGTAAGCGCATTGAAAACAGTCGTCTTGCCTGTATTGGGGTTTCCGGCAAGGGCAAAAACAGGGAATTCCTTTTTTCCGGTCATGCTTTTTACCACCACCTATGGCGCCTGCCCATTCCGCGCCTTCCCCTCCTGTGGCCACAGGGCCCGGGGCGGAATTCTTCCTCAAGCTTGTCTACATATATCTGCCCCGCCATCTCCCTGCTGACTGCCACCCTGCAGCATCCCTTTATCTGCACGACCATCAGGCCTGCCATCCCCTTGTTTATAACTGTAATTATGGAACCGGGGTCAAAGCCCATCTCTGTGAGGTGCCTGCGCAGCTGGGGCTCGGCATCTATCTTTACCACAATTCCGCTTTCTCGTTCGTTTAATGCCCTGAGTGAAACTTTTGCCATGGGCCGCCTCCTTCCTGGAAGGGTATTCACTTAGGTGAATTTAATTATTTGCCAAAGTAATTTAGGCAAAGGAAAGAAAATCCTAAAGTCCCCTCTTGGAAAATAAGGATAGTTTAAAAAAGTTTGGTTGCCCAAAAAAAACCCATGCTGAGCCAGAAAGCAGAAGATTATTTGGAAGCAATACTGCTCATCGCAGAAGAAAAGGGATATGCACGGCCGAGGGACATTGCAAAAAAGCTCGGGGTAAGGCCCCCAAGCGTAACAGAAATGCTGCTGAAACTCTCTGAATCAGGTTACATTGAATATGAAAAATACGGGGAAGCGGTGCTCACGCCACAGGGCATGTCAGAAGCAGGCAAGGTTAAAAAAAGGCATGAGATTTTTGAAAAACTGCTCAGGATGCTCCTGGTTCCCCAAGACATTGCAGGAAAAGATGCCTGCATACTGGAGCACAATCTCCACCACAAAACAAACAAACAAATTTCCAGGTTTGTAGAATTCGTGGAGCTTTTTGAGGGGGGACCGGCATTCCTAGAACACTTCAAAGCGTATTCGGAAAAGGGAAAACTCCCCAAAAAGTGCAAAAAAATGGGAAAACAATTAAAGAATGGAGGTTGAAATCTGCCTGATGAAGGTGGCCCTGGTGGTTTTCCTGCTTCTGCTTGCTGCGGGTGTGCAGGCAACAGTGAAGGCAGGGTCATGGGGGCTGCCTGGAAGGAAACTGAAGAAGGTGAGAAAATGGGAAAAAAAGTATTGTTGATAATCCCTGCAGAAAACTACAGGGACGAGGAACTAGAAATTCCGAAAAAGTATTTTGGAGGTGAAGGGCTGGAAATTACAATTGCAAGCACCATGGCGGGCGAGTGCTCTGGAATGATGGGGGGAACTGCAACTGCGGAAAAGGCCCTTGAAGATGTGAATGTGGGAGAATACGATGCTGTGGCATTCATCGGGGGGAGCGGAACCCCTTCCCTAAGAAGCAACGAAAGGGCGCTGGAGATAGCCCGCGAGGCAAATGGGCAGGGGAAAGTGCTCGGGGCGCTCTGCTGGGCACCCACAACACTTGCAAAAGCAGGGGTGCTTGAAGGAAAAAAGGCCACAGTGTGGTTCGGAGATGACCCTGAATATGGGATGAAAACAGACAAGGTGCTTGAAAAATACGGAGCCACCTACACAGGGGAGGGATGCACTGTGGATGGAGACACCGTAACCGCGGACGGGCCGGACAATGCGGAAAACTTTGCAAGAGAGATAGTGAAAGCGCTTAACCAATAGTATTTAATTAATTGTATCTGAATGAGGATAATGGCGGTCTCCACCAGCATAAAAAAAGGAATCGGGCTCACCGGAAGGGTTTTTGAGGAAAGCCTGGATTTCGTAAATGACCACCTGGCAAAGCTG
>WJMN01000020.1 GCA_014727925.1 Microcaldota archaeon | reverse complement strand
TTTTGTATTCGCTTAATGGCTCGATGAGGTCCCTTGTGAAATCTGCCTTTGCAAGCGGGGCTGAGTTTATGGAGCGGAAGGCATTCCTTGCAGAGGTGTGCATCTTGCGCACTTTGGTCCCTGGATGAAAATGGGCATAATTATCATTGGTGGTTGCGTGCATGCAGATTCCCACGTGGGCCATTGGGCTGTGCTTTGCAAGATAAGCTGCGTTGAGGATATTGTGCCTTGCATCGGTTGAGGGGCGGTCCGGGCTCCTTTGCGCGCCCACAAAAACCACCGGGACCGGGGTATCCCTGAGCATGTAGGAAAGGGCAGCACTTGAGTAATGCATGGTGTCTGTTCCGTGGAGGATTACTATGCCCTGTGCGCCCTGCTCTATTTCCTGCTTTACCGCTTCTGCGGCTATGGACCAGTGCGCCGGGGTCAGGTCTTCAGAGAGCATTGCAAATAGGGCCTTTGTGTGGAAAGTGGAGATTTTTTCTAGCTCCGGAAGATTGCGCATCAAATCTGCGGGATTGGTGCTGGGGAATACTGCACCTGTTTTGTATTCTACTCTTGAGCATACAGTGCCGCCCATGGAAAGGATTGCGATTTCCCCTCTTTCCTGGGTTAGCTCCTTTGCAGGTTTAAGGACTTCTATCTCTCCCAGCTCTTCTATGCTTGTGCCTTCCCTGGAAAGGCCGATATTGTAGCCATTCTCAAGCTTCAAGACAATTGTTTCTTCATTGGACTGGGGAAGAATAAAGCCTTCGTAAGTGATTCCTTTTTTGTGCAGCTTTACCCGCTTTAACTTCATGAAAATTACCTCATGAAGTATATTCTAGAAGGTTTTTAATAAGTGCATTCCGAAATTAAGACATGGAAAAATATTCTCTTACCGGGAAGCAGTTTGAACAGTTGATGGGGAGCGAACTGCCGATTGGCTATGTAGCTAAAATGAGGGAAGTTGGAGGAACCATGGATAATTTTGAGGGGGAAATTTCCAGGGCTGAAGACAAAGAAAGAATTGCAACATTCACCATGGAAAAGAATGCATTCGGAGGGGAGAGGTATGTGCTCATGGTAGAACTGGCTGATTCCAGGCTCATGGAGGGTTTGAAATCTGTAAATGCAAAATCCATTAAGGGGAAACATGAGGGAGAGAAAAAACAAGCTGTAAAAGGGGATTAGAATGACCATGCCGGAAACAGGAGAATGGAAAAAAATGCAGGAAGTGGAACAGAGGCTGCAGGGAAGGGTAAGCTGCTGCCTCTCCCGTATGGAAATCGTGCTGGCTAAATGGGAATCCGCCAAGAATAAGCCTGCCGGATTTGGCAAAAAAATCGAGGTTTTCAAAAAATGCCATTCGGAGCTTTCAGGCTGGCTTAACGAATCAGTCAGGGGCGGTTTCTCCGGTGCTAAGGGAAGGCTGGAGAGATTCATAAAAATCATGGAAAACGTGAAACAGTGGAGGAGGGGGAGTTAAAATGGCACATAAAAAGAAAGAGCGCGGGCCTGGTAATAATGAGCCTAAACAAACACCTGGGGAAGAACAAGCAACAGCTGAATCAGAGCCGGAATTTTCACAGGGACCGCCCAGGGAAGAAACAGGAGAACTTGAGGGAGCGGTAAATGAAGCAGAGGGCGAATTGGACAATTTGGAGGCAGAGGCTAAAAAACTAGACTGGATAGACCGGGTAATAGATGCGATGTCTCCATATAAGATGGAGTTATCTGGTTTTTGGAATAGGAATGCATCTTGGACAACATACAATAATGAGGAAGAGGCGGAGAGGCACAGTAGGGAAATAAGAAAAAGAAATGAAGAAGAGCTTGCGCAGGAGGGGGAGGGAGAAACTGCGACGGAGTCTCAAGAAGCAAGATTTGAATGGGCAAGAAATATAGGAGGGTTCTTTGAGAAATACATCATACCTGTCACTCCAATAATAAATGCTATAGAAAGGCGCCGGAACAGAAGGTTCAACGAGGATATTACAGAAGACCTTATGACCAGAGAAAGATTGGGGGATGAACTATATGAAGCTGTTGCAGATGCTCCCCCTGTCCTCACAACTGAAAGCGAAGAGTTTTTTGAGCTGGGAGACAGAGTATCTGGGAGTACTGCATGTGGAAGATACTACTGTTACACAAACCACATTACAATAGAATCCAGTGAAGGGGGAAAAAACGAGGCGGATAGAAGGGAAATAATAGCCCATGAACAAAGGCACTATTATTCCCATAAAGGCCGCTCGGTTAATGGAAATGCAAGTCCCCCAGACTGGCTGGATGAGGGCATTACGGAACTCGGTGCTCAGCGCTATGTGAGAGAAGAGGGTTTTCAGCCCAGCGGTGTATCATATCAAACAGAAGTGGCAGCAACAGCTTACCTTGAAGATGTTGTGCAAAGTGAAATGGGGGAAGTGGCAGGTGCAGAGGCACTTGAACGTGCATACCTTACAGGAGATTTCAGCAATATAGAGAAGGCAGTAGATAAGGTTCTGGGAAAAGGAACATTTGCGGAATTTGTAGAAAAGGAGAATGGGGCAGAGGCACTTGAGTTCCTTGCAAGTAAAATAAAAGAATCCGGGCTTGATTATTCAGGCTGGAATGATGATGTGGTACTGCAAGATACCTGGCTGGATTTGGGGGAGATATGGAAAAATGCATAGGAGGTGGGAGAACATGAAAATTCATGAAATAATGAAATCAAAAGAATACAAAGAAGCCAAAGACAAAATACGTGACTGGAAAAAGCAACTGGATAGGGAAGGAGAAGAGGAAACCCTGAAAATACGGGAGGAGCAAAGGAAGTTTTTCTCTGAGATGAAAAAGAACAATCCTGAGATATATGAATTATTTGCAGTTTCCAGAAAAGAGATAGGGGAAAAAATATACCATAACATAACCGGGGAAGAAGCAATAATTGATTAGAAATTCTGGAAAAATTAGAAATACATCGGGTTGCGCTCGGGCTTCTCTTCCTTTGCGCACTCTTCTGCAAGCGCTGCTTCCTTCATTGTAAGGTAGCTTGGGGGCTCGCTTGGGCCCTCTATTTTCCGGATTGCTGACTTCATGTGCATCTGCTCAAGAGAGCCTTCTGCTGCAGACCTTGCTGCCTGGTGGAGCACCCCGAGGGCATTGCTGTCTGCTATTTCCCCGAGCACAATTGCTGCAAGCTCCCTTACTGAGCTGTCATCTGAATCAAGTGCCTGGATAAGTGAAGGGATTATTTTGCTGCCCATCTTTGAGAGTACGGAAACAATAAGGGTTTCCTGGGGCGAGCCTGCCCCCGGAACCTCTCCTTGCGGGAGAGACTCCAGGAGTGGCTTTA
>WJMN01000019.1 GCA_014727925.1 Microcaldota archaeon | reverse complement strand
TGGTTCCCTGTTTTCAGTTGTGGGTTTTCTGTGCTGGGTTCCGAATTCTGGATTTTATGTTTTCTGTAATCTCCATTTTTCAATAATGTCAAATATCTCATCCTTTCGTTTGAAATTGAGGCTGACCTCCCGCCCGTACCCTGTCGGTTTCTCAACCAAGTAATTATCACCTATGAGTCTTTCAGCAACAGCCTTTATCCTGCCTCTCATGTGCTCTGGAGCGCAGAAATGGCTGGCTTCGCCGCCCACACTCCAAAACGCCGAACCCGAAAACAGGAAACCTAAAAGAAGAAATGGGCCCGATGAGATTTGAGGAATCAGTTTTCGGTTCCGAGTTTTCAGTTTCCGGCGAAAAAGACGGGTTTTCCGGCCCGGGTTCCCGGTTCCCCGATTGTACTCAAGAACACTCTCCATCTGCACGCGAAATTTCCCGGCACTTAAGCCGAAACTGGCCCCAGATTAAGCGCGAGCTTGAATTCCTCAGCCGCCACCTGGCCAAGTGGAACCTTGTAAAGGCAATAGGAGTCCTCTCCGCTGCCCGGAAAAGCCGCTTCCTGCGCTCCAGGAAGCCCAAATACGGCTCAATGAACAAAGGCTTTACTGAGGAAGAGCTGGAGCGCTTCTTTTCGGTTGTAGACTGCCCCAAAATGCACCTGATTTTCAGCTTCCAGGCCATCCTCGGCCTCCGCATCGGAGAAGCAATACGCCTGAACATAAAAGACCTGAACCTCCGCACCCGCGAGCTCCGCATCTTCACGGAAAAATCCGGCAAAACAGACTACCTCAGAATCCCTGAAACTCTCTTTGACACTACTTTAGCCTACATAAGCGACTACGAAAAAGAAATCTCGGCTTCCCAGGGTTTCCTTTTCTTCTCTTTAGAACCTGGCAACAGAGTTAAGAAGCCCGCTCCGCACCTCACAACCAACACCGTGCGCACCCTTTTCCATAAATACGTGCGGAAGGCGGGGCTGGAGGAGATTTATGGCTACAGCGCGGGAGGCCGCCCAAAGCCCCTCTTCCGCTTCAGCCCGCACTCTTTGCGCCACTACTCAATCACGAATTTCTGCCGCAAAAACGGCGGAAACGTGGCTCTGGCCTCAAAATTCGCGAGGCATACCAATTTGCAGGTTACCATGACTTACATTCACAGCGGGAAGGAAGAGTTGTACAGCAGTATCGAGCGAGCACATAATCAAGACATACTGAATAAAATCAGAAGAATACAGGAACAGGTTTGAGCATTAGCTACTCATTGTTTAGGGGCCTAAGCTCGCCTTTTTTAATTTTGTCAATAAATTCTTGGAGTTTTTTTTGTTCTCTCAGGTATTTCTCTGAAGAGCCGCTACTTTTTTCTTGGAATGGGAAATATTTTGTATTGTAGCTAAATTCTTGGTGCATTTTCATCTCCTCCAATTATACTCGTAAGATCTTTATGCTCCTTTCCCAAGGAGATTTCTTCCTCAAATATTTTTTCCAACATAGCCATCTTTTCATCATTTATTTTAAATATCTGTTGGCTGCCAGAATTAACCAAAACCATCAGATCTGTTTCTTTTCCAACTCCGCTACATACTTCAGAATTCTTCTTGGCTTTATAAACTGCATAAATTGTCTGTGCAAGGGGATCTTTTTTACTATGTCTCTGAAACAACATACTGTTTAAGGCTTGCATCGCCCCTGATCCGATGGCCGAAAAGTTTATGTCCCTATGATCCTCGAACCCAGATTCATTTATAGAGAATATCCTAGCCTCTTTTTTATTACAAAAGCCCAATAGAAGGACACTAGTCTGGATACTATAATTTTGATACATGTCCATCAATTGTGCTGCGTGTGGATTTTTAATTTCTCCATTAAGCATTTGCTTCGCATCTGACAGTGTAAGACCTCTTAATCCTAATTGCCTCTCCACTTTTTCCTTTCTGGCTTGAACCATATTTTTATAGATCTGTTCAGCCATTCTCTCTATGCCCATATCTGCATAAGGATAGGCATAAAGTTGGTTTGCCAAGAGGGGATTTCCTGACAGTAGACAAACCTTCCCAGGACCCAACACCTTGAATTTTTCTATACTTTGTTCAAAGCCCCCCAATTCATTGTTGCCGGCACCCATAGTAAGCATATGATCTGTACAAAACACAATTGCTTCTTCTCCTGAATCTGGTTTAAAGCTACAAATCGCAGCCAAGCAAATTGTCATGGTTATATTTATATGGGGCGGGTAATATAAATTTTTACATACTCTCCTGAAATTGGAATTCGGGCTTATTTTAAGTTCAGAGTTACTATCTCTCTTTTAATCATATCCTAAATTTTAGGAGCCCCAGATTTACTTCCATCTCTTTGATTCCCTGTTTTCTACGTAAGAGAATATCAACTTCCTTCAGTCCAGAATAAGACAATTTGATGTCCATCGCATGAGTAAATCGGAGAGCTCCGATTGAATGAATAAAATCCCCCTCCAAAAGACCTGCTTTCTCTAATCTTTCAATATTTAACTTCATCTCATCTTCATCAATGCCACTCTGTTCTATGAGTTCATTAAATGAATCGTTGATGGGCTCATGTTGTGATATATAAAGCAAAATCTTTTCGGCTAGATTAAAACTTCTGTCCAAACTTGTCTTTTCTTCTCCCATATCCTCCCCCTTGATCTATACGTTTAATGACTAAAGAACATCATTAATTAAAAAGATTTCATATCTGCTCTCTACAGACTCGTATCTCATGTGGTTGATAATATGGCTAAAAAGAAAAACGGAAAAAATGGAAGGAGATCTCATATGATCTGGAAAAAGTTCATCATTGGAGTTATAATTGCTCTAGGGTCTGTTGGAGCATTGTGGATTATAGATATTTGGGATTTTGGGGACGCCTTGGATACAAGTACCAAGACGGTTAATATAGATTTTGACGAGACTACCCATCTGAATAATATAAAATTTTACTATTTCGGAGAGGATGGACAATTGAATTTTACATTCTATCAACCTTTTGGGGACCTAACACATTTTTCCGTAGAGTTCCCCAGAGGCATAGAAACAGAGGGATTCCAAATAGTGGGTGAAGATGGAACATCTGTAGAAGGGGTGTTCCAAGATATTGCTAACAAGGGAACTGAACGAGAGCATCCCGTTTTTGTTCGTGAAGGGGATATTCCCTTTCCGGTTGGGGAAACCTTTCATGTTTCTATTAATATTACTGGAGAGTTGCAACCTGTGGGTAGATACGTTTTCGCGAGGTTTTCTAACCGTACCATAGAAAATAGGTATGACATATACATGGGATTTAGGGATTGGGAGTGCTTAGACAATTGCGCAGATGTTCTGAGCGGCCAGTATGACGAATTTTTGACTACTCCATCTTCAAATTACCAGATTGTAAGCTCAAACAAATGGAAAATAAACTCAAAATATGATGAAGCAATCCAACTAAACCTGAACATGAAGCGAACTTCTATGAGGACTAAAGACTATTGGAGCTATTTTTCTGCACTAATTTTTGGGATACTTATCTCTTTGGTCCTATCTTGGGAGGAAACAAAAACGTAGTAACCTGGGTCCCTGCATAATCTTCACGTCTTAGCATTATGTGCAGAAGATGCAAGGGGGTTATCTGTTTTTTAGATACTATCTTTCCAAATCGGCTTCGACTATTCGCCTTTCTTTTTCATTAAGCCCATAAATGCTGTATACTAGCTGATCTATCTTGTGATCTACATCCCCCATCTTTTCTTCAAGGCTTTCTTTCTCCCGTAAATCCTTTTCTTTAATGGCAACGTACCGTTCTCCCAGATCATTAATCTTATCAACTAGTGCAGCCAGTTGCTCCAGTTGCTTGGAACTGGGTTTAACGATTGGCAGTATTCTAAGTTGCGGAGCTTGGAACTGGAAATACCCCCCACCCATCTTCAGTCCAGCGAATAACTCAGAATAGACAAAAGCTATTAATTTGGAGTTCAGGACTGCCGCTAAGTACCTGAGTGGATAGTCTGGTTTGGGCGAATGTATGCAATTTGTGTTGATTGACGAAAATCCCCCTTTGCCATCTAAAAATCCTTCTGGACGCAAAGCAAGTTTAGCGATTATAATCTTGGGATTCTGATACAGTTCTCTCCGCATTTTACTTATCTTAGAGGGATCTAGGACCGGATGGAGTAACTTCTCCCCCTTAACCTTAATAGGCTGATACCCATAAGTCGTCGAATACCTGTCTATCGTTCCGGTGTGCACCAAAGGAAGGCCTGATCCACCTTCTTTTATCTCCCTAGAATACTCATCCGCCTCCTTTGCCGTACTTGTTGCCTGAACGTGTGCCACTTCTTCCAGGGGTTTAGAATTTTTGAATATCTTTTCTATTAACCTCACATTTTCAGATAGGATCATGCCCCATAAATTCTCTGGAAGAACGGATAAATTTTTAGAAGAGACATCATATTCCTGTTTGTCTTCAAGGTTCTCAGAAAAAATTCTCTCTGTAACTAGATTGTATTCTTTGCTGGGGCGTCTATTCCGTATAACTGTAATCAATGGGTAAACCGAAGGATCTTGGAAAACTTTAACTTTGGAAAGATCCAAAACCTTTACTAGCGTGCTTTCTTGGCATACCTTCTCCCTCATTGCAACCCCATAGGGGGAGGAGAGATACTTGTTTGGAGTAATGAATGATACTAACCCAGATGCTTTAGAAACCTTTAGGGCCTGTTCGAAGAATAAGATATAGATATCGTAGGCTCCCCGTGCGAATAAATATCTCTCTTTCCAATAATCCTTAACTTTTGATCCTACTGTTTTCTTCAGTTCTATTGCATTGATATATGGCGGATTCCCGATAACTACATCAAACCCCCCAGATTCCATCACGTCCTTAAACTCAACGCTCCAGTCAAACGCTTTATCTCCCGCAACTTCAGGGTCAGAAATCAAGGAATTCCCACACTTTATGTTGTTCTTGAGTGTGGGTAGCTTGTGCCGCGTTTCAGCCGCTTTTAGGAGAAGGTTCAACTGTGTAATCTCCATGGCCTGGGGGTCCAAATCCACCCCGTAAATGCACTTCCTGAGCACATCATCCATAAAAGAGCTATATGACTTCTCGCTGTCCAAATCCAGTTTAGTCTGCTCATGGGATTTTTTGGATTTAACCAAGTACGAAGCATACCAATCCCTGAACGCATCATACGCCTTGATCAAAAATGAGCCTGAACCGCACGCAGGGTCCAGAACCCTGATTTTGAGGGCATCCTCAGGAGTTTTGCATCTCTTTAGTTTCTCCCCCAGAGTATTTTTCACGATGTATTCCACAATATACTTTGGAGTGTAGTATATCCCTTGGCTCTTCCGCTTGGATTTCTGTTTTGCTTCCCTGGATTCTTTTGGGCCTTTTTGCAGGTAGGCCAGATACTGTTCATATACTGCCCCCAGAACATCTGCATCAATTATGTCAAAATTGTATGCGTGCGTAGGGTCATCTTCTTTATAGAGGCCTTCAATAACCTCATACAGGACTTTATCATCGATTTTGACTTTCTCGCATAGGTGCCTTTTGCTTTCGTCCTTTTCATCGTAGGTAAAGAGTTTGCTGTTGAACTTTTTGTCATACTCCAGATAGGTTTTGTTTAGAAGGCTGGTAAAATGCCCCCGCTTAGATTGCTTGTGCTGCCTGGCAAGCGCACTCAATTTGTCCCCTATCCGTATCCCCCTGTCTTCGCAGGTACGGATGAAGATGAGCCTGTCCAGTATTTTTTGGACGGTTTCCCCCAGCTCCTCTTCACCCAGATTCTTTTCTTTGTTGTTTCGCTTGATGTTGTTCCTGAGCTTGGTTCGCCATTTGTTGAGGTCTGAAGCAAAAGCCTGGTCAAGCCTGATTCTGGGGACTTTCTTGAGGGCCCGTTCCCCGGTTTCGTCTATAATCCCCTTTTCAAAGCTTTCTTTTGAGAGCAGCCACAGGTCTTCGAACCTGTCTACATAATGCTCCCAGGAGAGGTCAAGAAAGTAGTTCTGGAGGGGATTTTTGCTCGAATACTCCCGGTCTGCGCTGAATACCTTAACCCCCTCAAAATCCGTGAGAACTGCCCATGTAAGCCCCTTGAGATAGGCGTAGTTTATTGCTTGGGTAATGTATTTCTGGGTGTTCAGGTCTTCCTTTACTGCTTTGGCCTCTACGATCAGCCTGGGAACCCCCTTTATCTTGAAAACAATATCCGGGCGTTTGGAAAATTCTTTGCTTGAATGTGGCTTTGGTAATCCACTTCATCCGGGTCTTTCACATCCCAACCTAAAGCCTCAAAAAGTGGCAAAATAAGGTATTGTATCGTTTCTTCCTCCTTCCACTTCTGGACTTTCCCCTCATTCTTCCACTTCTGGAATTTCTCTACAAGCTTGGAAATTTCCTCTTTAGCGGCAGTCTTAGAAAGAGCCATGGAAGTAATTATCCAAGTCAATTTAAATAGATTATTGGGCCAAGTTGGTATATGGAGATAGGGGAAACGGTAGAGAATAGGTTTAAGGTAGAGGGAAAGATTGGAGAGGGCGGTCAGAGTGATGTTTATCTCGTATCGGACAAAAATGACAGCGGGGCACATTACGCACTGAAAGAGTTGAATTTTAGATTGGATTCTTCAGTAGACCTTATCAGATTTAAACGAGAAGTTGAAGTTTTAAAAAAAATTGATTGTTCCCAGCTAATCAAAGTTATCTCTGAAGAGATACCAGATAAACCGGAAGAAAACAGGAAAATATATTACATTATGGAGCATGCAAAGTATGGAACGTTATACAACAACAATTTTTACAGCAAAGAAGTAGGACTTTGCCTGAAATTATTTCGAAATATTTGTTTGGGGGTTAAAGCCCTCCACGATCAGGACATTCTTCATAGGGATCTAAAACCCTCAAATATTTTATTGCTTAATGACCAGAAAGATGTTAGAGTTTCAGATTTGGGTTTAGCATATGATCTGGACAAGGACAATGAAGAAGTTACGAAGGCTAGGGAGAAAGTGGGTTCCATTTATTTTTGCGCTCCGGAGCAAACAAGCTTGCCCCCAAACCCACAGAAGCAGAGCGACATTTTCTCTCTAGGCAGAATTTTATTTTTTATGTTGACTGGGGAAAAACGCGATCCCTATTCAGACCTTTCTCTTAAGGACTTAATAACACACAAAGATGTTGGGAGGGTAGAGCAGCTAATAAAGAAAATGTGTGAACCGGACCCAAAAGATCGATTCGCCGATGTTTCAGATGTGATCAAAGAGATTGATAAGATCTTGAAAGTTCCATCATCTCAGAATGTGTTGGAATTGACTCTCTTGCAACTCAGGATTTTGAAGCATATCCGAAGTTTTGGATCAGATTCAACATCTTTCGAAAGTATCTTTTATGATATGGAGCCTAGATACAATGTAGGGGAGTTCAGTATCTACGACCTTGCTTCTGATGCTCCCCCTAAAATCTCCCGTTCC
Source organism: Microcaldota archaeon (assembly GCA_014727925.1). GTDB lineage: Archaea > Micrarchaeota > Micrarchaeia > Anstonellales > Bilamarchaeaceae > CAIKOA01. Next base: position 22,726 of record WJMN01000019.1, on the reverse strand, counting down.
AAGCTTGTGAAAGCTATAGAAAACTCCTTGGACTTCTTAGGTGAAAAAGGTCTTATAGAATTTGAAAATGCGAGTTACCGTTATAAAAAAAGTGATTTTAGTGAACAATTGTTAGGGCGACGTAACCTCTGAATTTATTACTTTATCCCCGTTGCTTATGATATTTAGCAGGAGTATCAGGACCAATACTATGATGCCTTAGGTTGAAAATGTAAAATCAATAATAAAATATGTTGTGCATTAAATCAATATGGTATCTATTGAGGTATGACATGTGGACGGCAAAGGCTAGGGTGCTCACGACACACTCAACACGGGATGGCAGTAGGCTTACCAAAGAAGATCTGGAGAGATACGTTGTGCAGTGCAATGAATCTAAGGATAGGATGCCGTTCAATGTAGCTCATGACAGTACACGGCAAATCGGTTTTATTGTGCCTGGATCTGCCGTGTTGGTCAAATTGGAAGATGGGGAGTACGCAGTAGAGGTTGAAATCCGAGGCTATGAAAATGATGCTGAAAGACGTGCCTACTGTATAGAACCAAGAAAAAAAGAGGTACCGACGCACATGGATTCATTAAAAGTTAACTGCACCAAACGGAAAGATTTCAATTGCTATACCTATCAATTGCCTGCTTCCATATTTACTCTGTTGGGTGAAAAGCCCAATTTAAACAAAGATCGACTTCTTGTTGTAGATTCCCCCAACTATATTCTGGATAATGGGATTTTGGTGGCCGATGATTTTGTCGTAAATTTTCACCCGTTTTTGAGGAGGTCATTTAGTAAACTTAATGCATATAACCTGAGGTTAATTAACAAAGTTCGGGAGGTTATGATTAGGAATCCACAACTCAACGTATCCTTTTCTGTTATTCATGACGTGGTATCGCTTAAGTCTGAATTAAGTAATTATGTTGAGTGGGATTACGTCTGGGGTCCTAAGTTACCAAAAGACCTAAGTAAGCTAAAAACTGGGATCACTCAACACGTTGCTTCTGAATCTGATGCCTTTATGGAGAACATAGAATTGACGGACTTCTGGTGGCATAGGGCTAGTGATTCATTGATGGTGTTAGAAATCGAAGAGACAAGAAATAAAACACAGCATTTATCTTTACCCCAGGACGAAACAAAATATTTCCCACTGAGGTATTGTCACCTACACTATGATGAATCCAATGCTATGATTACCCATTTGGATCTGGCGGTAAGGGTGTATCCTGAGGATAAATTTGATTTTAGGGTTTCTCAGAATGATATCTCCAAGAGTTCAAAGAATGATTCGGATCGCGTGAAACTAGTTAGGATCGATGGTGCATTAACTCCTAAAGATGCTTTTGATATCATTTCCCTATTTTTCCATGGTAATTCTGATGTGAGGCAATATTTCGAAGGAAACGAATCTTAACCGCTCGTTCTCGCCTTCCGGCGTGCTCGCCTTAATCGTTTTCCTCTTTCGCTCCGGCAGAAAAGCACTTAATGCTCAAGCCAAAGGTTCGGTGCTCCCGCACCGAAAGCATTAATGTGCATTTTCGCCTCCGCTCCTAGGCCGGTTTTCACCTAAACGAATAATGGCTCGCACCGAACGAGCAGCCGGATTTTTGGAAAGGGGAAGTTTTGCTCGCTTCACTCCTTTCAGCCCTTTAAATGGAACTTGCGGGCTTCGGAGTGAAGCTCGCTTAAAACTTCCCCAAAGAGTAGCCGGGGAAGGAGAAGGTGATGAAAAATGGAAGAAAACGAACAACCGAAATGGGACGAGAGGAAACGGGCAGATGAAGACTGGGCTCGCGACATTGGCAGGTGGTAACTCATGCAGAATTTCAAGAATTTAAAAGTGTACGAAGAGGCATTCCGCCTTTCAAAGGACATTTTCGAGTTCATGGAAGATAAGCAGATGAGCAGGAGGGCAAAAGAGCAGCTCCTTGCGTCCGCGTCTTCCATCTGCGCAAACCTGGCAGAAATGGGTGCGTACGATTCCAGAAAAGCCCAGAGGCAGAAGCTGGTAATCTGCATAGGAGAGGCGAACGAGTCCGAGTTCTGGCTCGATTTGTGCCACTCGCTCAAGATAATCCCGCAAAGGGAACACCTCAATTTCATGAATGCATTGGTGCGAATCCGCTCAATGCTCTGCAAGCTGAAAAGCGCAATAGAGGAGATCGATGACTAATGTAGGCTAGGAAGTTCCACGGGCAATCCGCAGGCTGGCTAAGCCGGTTAACTGTTCACGGTTTCCGGTAAAATGGTCGGTCGAAACCTGACGCAGCTCAGCCACTTCGGCACACCTAGCGGAGCTTGCCAGTGGAAACAAGCCTTCCAAACCTATAAAAGCCAAAGAAAACCTTCAAAAAATGGTGAAACTATGCCAGAATTCAAAAACTTCAGGGCCCAAACTCCGAGATATTTGAACTCTTCCAAAAAGAGGGCTAAAACTACTGCTAAAAAACCTAATTTTTCAGAAGAAAATACTGGAAACCGGAAACCCAAAACGGGCAACCAAAATACGAAAATGGGCCCGATGAGATTTGAACTCACGACCTTTCGATCACCAACGCCTTGGCGGCACTTGGACGGCAGTCCAAGACGTTATCAGTCGAACGCTCTAACCATACTGAGCTACGGGCCCGGATACTTCGGAATGCGTGCAGAAAACGGCAGGGGCATTCCAAAAATGATGTTTCCTTTTATAATGCCTTAATATTTAAAAATCAAACTACTTTGTCAGCAGGTATGCAACAAGCAACACAAGCGCAATTAGAACAGTGAAGAAGATTACTTCAACCATCATACAATTTGTTTCCCAGGTTTTGCTTTTTATATCTTTGCACAGCGGAAACCCACTCCCAAACCGCTTTTAAAGCTCTTTTGCTAAATAAAATCAGGTGGCTTTTCTTGAAAATAGCAGCAATCGGGGATACCCATCTTGGATACTCAAGGTTCTACGATGACAGCTTCATCCAGGCAAAAGCCGCATTCAGGGATGCGGACCAGAAAGCAGACCTCATTCTTTTCCTGGGGGACTTATACGATTCAAGGGTCCCTTCCATACAGGTGCTGGGGGAGGCAATCTCCCTTTTCAGGGAACTCAAAACCCCGGTATTTGCAATCCACGGAAACCACGAAAGAAGGAGCAGGGGGCTGCTGAATCCCGTGGGGCTCATGGAGAGCGCAGGGCTGCTTAAGCACCTCCATATGAATCATGAGGTGTTTGAAAAAGACGGGGAAAGAGTGTTCATTGCAGGAATGGGAAATGTTCCCGATGACCTTGCAGGAAGGGCAATGGAAAAGCTGAGGGAAAAGATAGCCCCTCCCGAAGACACCTTCTCCATCCTGATGCTCCACCAGTCCTTCAGGGAATTCGTATATGGGGAAAACCTCCCCTCAATCAATGACCTAGAGCCCCTCAAGTATTCACTCTACCTAAACGGGCACATACACACCCAAAAAGAAGGAAGGGAAGGAAACTTCCTTATACCCGGAAGCACCGTGCTCACCCAATTAACACAAGAGGAAACAAAGCCCAAGGGATACCTGCTTTACGATACAAAAGAAAAAACGCACGAGTTTGTTGAAATCCCCTCAAGAGAATTTATCCTAGAAGAGCTTGAATTTGAGAAGGCAACTCCTTCGGAAATATCGGAAAAAACCAAAGAAATGGCGGAAGCGGTTTTCCGCGCTTCCCCTGAAGCAATACTCAGAATAAAGCTGAAGGGGACCATGGCCCAGGGATTCCGCTCCACAGACCTCTCCATCCCAAGGGCCCATAATTTATACATAGACAACAGGATGGATGAAAAGCGGATAAAGAGGGAGATAATGAAGCTGAGGGAGCTGAGGGAAAGCAGGGTTTCACTGAAGGAGGTTTCCGAAAAGAGGCTCAGGGAGAGGCTGGAGGGGAAGGTTTCCTTTTTTGACCCCCAGAAGCTGTTTGAGCACCTTCTGGAGGGCCCGGAAACGGGAATGGAATATTTAAAAATGAAACGCCCCAAAAGGTTATAGTAGGTTGGAATATATGTGTAGTTCCCCAGTCATATCCATCGTCGTCCCAACGCTCAATGAAGAGGATTACCTGGAGGAGGCATTAACCTCGCTTAGGAACCAGTTTACCCCTAAGGATTATGAATTAATTGTTTCAGACGGCTACAGCACCGACCGCACAGTTGAGATAGCAAAAAAATACGCAGACAAGGTGGTTTTTGAGAAAAAGCGCACCATCTCTGCAGGAAGGCAGGCAGGTGCAAAGGTGGCAGAAGGAAAGGTGATTGTTTCTGCAGGCGCCGATGTTTATGTGGATTCCCACTGGCTGGACACGCTCACCCGCCCCATCCTGGACAAAACCCATGCAGCCACCCTAGGCCCGGTGCTCCCAAAGGATGGCAACCACTTAGAAAATATATTTTCCCATGGGCTGCTCAAGCCGCTGGGCTCTGCACTTTCCCGCCTTGATGCACATTTTGTTGCTGCAGACAACATGGCAATAGATGCAGAAGTCTTCCACAAGACAGGCGGATTCAACCCAGACCTTGTAACAGGGGAAGACACTGACCTCATACGGAGGGTAAAAAACCACGGCCGGGTAATCTATCTGCCAGACGCCCATTCCTATGTTTCTATGCGCCGGGTAAGGGAGTGGGGATACTGGAAATACCTGAGCTTCCACACAACCAATTTTTTCAAATACCATATAAAAGGGGAAGCGCACAAGGAATACGAGCCGGTAAGGTAAATTTTTTGCCTAAAAGAAAATAACGTCATAATAAACCGGAAACCCACCACCAAAAAGCATTTATAGAAAACAGCCTCCTAAATCCTCAATGGATTATCAGCTCCAGTCTGATTACTATCCCGCAGGCGACCAGCCCGAAGCAATACGCAGGCTCACTGAGAATGCAAAAGCGGGAGGAATGCAGACACTGATGGGCGTTACAGGCTCCGGAAAAACTTTCTCAATGGCCAATGTAATTGCCAAATCACAAAAGCCTGTAATAGTAATTTCGCACAACAAAACACTTGCAGCGCAGCTATACTCTGAGTTCCAGCAGTTTTTCCCAAAAAACAACGTAGGCTACTTCATTTCATACTATGACTACTACCAGCCTGAGAGCTATATAGCGCAGACCGATACATATATAGAAAAATCCTCAGACAGAAACGCACAGCTTGAGCAGTTTAGGATGCAGGCAACAAGCCACCTCCTCTCAGGAGAACCCACAGTAATTGTTGCATCAGTATCCTGCATTTACGGCCTTGGGGACCCGGGAAAATACAGGGAGCTCGGGCTTAATTTTAAAGCAGGGCAAATAATTCCAAGGGACGCACTCCTAGAAGCCCTAATTGCCATGCAGTACCAGAGAAACGATGCAGCGCTGGATACCGGCAAATTCAGGCTAAGGGGAGAAACCCTTGAAGTGTTCCCCCCGTTTGCAGATGAGCCGGTACGGGTTGTTTTTGATGAAGGGAAAATAGAGAAAATTGAATTCTTTGATCTGCTAAGCGGAAAGAAAAGGAAGCTTGCAAACTACCTCCTTCTTCCTGCAAAGCATTTTGTTGTTCCGGAAGAGGATATAAAAAATGCAATAAAATCAATAAAAAAAGAGCTTGATGAAACCCTCCCAGGCCTCCCCCCGCTTGAAGAGCAGAGGCTCCGGCAGAAAACAAACTATGACCTTGAGATGATAAGCGAAGTAGGATACTGCTCCGGAATAGAAAATTACTCAAGGCACTTTGATGGGAGAGAGGAGGGCGAGCGCCCATACTGCCTTCTTGACTACTTTCCAAATGATCTCCTCATGTTCATTGATGAATCACATGTAACAATACCCCAGATACGCGGAATGTATTTTGGGGACCGTTCAAGAAAAAGGGCACTTGTGGAAAACGGCTTCCGCCTCCCAAGCGCATATGATAATCGCCCGCTCAAATTCAATGAGTTTGAGCATTTTATGAAAAACGTAATCTTTGTTTCTGCAACCCCTGCAGATTATGAGCGGGAGCACTCAAGGCAGGTAATTGAGCAGATTGTGCGCCCGACAGGGCTCCTGGACCCCGAAATCGAAGTTAGGAAAACTGAAGGCCAGGTTGAGAATTTGAGGCAGGAAATCTTAATGAGGGCAGAAAAGGGGCAGAAAACATTAGTCACAACCCTTACAAAGAAAATGGCAGAGGACCTTGCATCATACCTGCACAGAAAGGGAATAAGGGTAAGGTACCTCCACTCCGAAATAGACACCCTTGAGAGGACAAAGCTAATTAGGGAGATGAGGAGGGGCAAATTTGACTGCCTCGTGGGAATAAACCTTCTAAGAGAAGGGCTGGACATTCCTGAAGTTTCCCTTGTTGCAATTCTTGATGCAGATAAAACAGGGTTCCTCAGGTCTGCCCAATCTCTTATCCAGACAATAGGGAGGGCAGCAAGGAATGAGGAAGGGAAGGTGATAATGTATGCAGATTCTTTCTCAGAGGCAATGAAGGCTGCAATCACAGAGACAGGGAGAAGGAGGAAAAAGCAGCAGCGCTACAACCTTGAAAACGGAATTACCCCAAAAACAATAAAGAAGCCAATTCCGCAGGAAGATGAAGGAGCATCAAAGCTTGAGATTCCCACAGGCCTTACAAAAGAGCAGAAAAAGGAGTTTGTAGAAGAGCTTGAGGAGCAGATGAAAATGGCTGCAGAGGAGCTAAGCTTTGAGCGTGCAATAGACTTGAGGGAGCAGCTTCGGAAGCTTAAAAAAAGGTGGAAAAAATAGAGGAAAAAATCAGGATAAAAGGAGCGCGCGAGCACAACCTAAAAAACATCTCAACAGAAATACCCAGGGAGAAAATAACAGTAATTACCGGGCTCTCAGGCTCAGGAAAATCCACCCTTGCTTTTGACACCCTTTATGCAGAGGGCCAGAGGAGGTATGTGGAATCGCTTTCATCATACGCAAGGCAGTTTCTCGGGCTTATGAACAAGCCGGATGTTGATTCAATTGAAGGGCTTTCGCCTGCAATTTCAATAGACCAGAAGACAACTTCCAGAAATCCCCGCTCCACAGTGGGCACAGTAACAGAGATATATGATTACCTGAGACTTCTCTATGCAAGGGTGGGCCAGCCCCACTGCCCGGTGTGCAAAAACCCAATTTCCAGCCAGTCTACAGACCAGATTGCAGAAAACCTCCAAAAGAATTTCGGCAAAGAAAAAACAGAAATCCTAGCAGTAATTGCAAGGGGGGAAAAGGGGACTTTTGCAAAGGAGCTTGAGAAGCTAAAGAAGAAAGGGATATACAACTGCACCATAGATTCCGAAGAAGCAGACATCTCAGAGGAAATTCCAACGCTTGAAAAAAACAAAAAGCACACTATTCTTGCAAGGCTTGACAGAATCACCATAAGAGAAGAAAACAAAAAGCGCCTCCATGAAGCAATTGAAGCAGCCCTTGCAGAAGGAAAAGGGTTTATGGTTGCAAAAAAAGGCGATGATGAGCGCACATACTCGCAAAAAAATGCCTGCTCAGAGCATGGAATTTCGCTTGGGGCCTTGCAGCCAAGAGACTTTTCGTTTAATTCCCCATTTGGCGCATGCCCCGAATGCCACGGGCTCGGGTTCAAAATGGAGTTTGACACCGACTTAATAATCCCTGACAAATCCATTTCACTATGGGATGGCGCAATAAAATGCTTCAGCAGGCTCATGGAAGGAGGATGGAGGGCGCACCAGATACTTGAAGTTGCAAAGGAATATGGGATTGACCCAAGGAAGCCCGTTTCCCAGATTCCAAAGGAAAAGCTGGATATTCTCTTATACGGGACAGATAAGAAGATGAAATTCAGCTACAAAAGCAAGAAGAAAAACACGCACTATGAATACGAGTCTAGCCATGAAGGAATAATTCCCATGCTCGAGAGGCTCTACCACCAGACCGAATCCGAGAGGAGAAAGGAGGAAATTGCAAAATTCATGCGCGAAAAAACATGCCCAGGCTGCGAAGGAATGCGCCTAAAAAAGGAAATTCTTGCAGTAACAGTAGGCGGAAAAAACATAATTGAATTTACAAACCTTCCAATCGCAGCAGCATGCGCATTTACGCAAAAGCTCAGCCTCGGAAGCTCTGAATCAAAAATCGCATTCCCCATCCTAAAGGAGATAAATTCCAGGCTTGAATTCCTTGAAAATGTCGGGCTGTATTATCTCACCCTCTCACGTGAGAGCGCAACCCTTTCCGGAGGGGAATCGCAGAGGATAAGGCTTGCAACCCAGATTGGCTCAAATCTCACAGGAATTGTATATGTGCTTGATGAGCCTTCAATAGGCCTGCACCAGAGGGACAATTCAAAGCTCCTCTCAACCCTCAGGAAGCTGCGCGAGCTTGGAAATACCCTGGTCATTGTTGAGCATGATGAGGATACTATGTGGGAATCAGACCACATAATAGATATGGGCCCCGGAGCAGGAAGGCTTGGAGGGGAAATAGTCGCAGAAGGGGCAGTTTCAGAAATAATTGCAAACAAGAAATCACTGACAGGAGATTACCTTGCAGGAAGAAGGGAAATTCCTGCGCCCAAAGAGAGGAGGCAGGCAAAGAGAAAGCTCAGCCTGCTTGGGGCAAGCGAGCACAACCTCAGGGGAGTTGATGTTGATTTTCCGCTTGGGCTATTTATCTGCATAAGCGGGGTTTCAGGCTCAGGAAAATCCTCTCTTATAACTGAAACGCTCTACCCGGCACTCTCAAACAGGCTTTTGCGCTCAAAGCTTGAAGAGGGAAAGCATGCGGGGCTAGAAGGGGAAGAAAGGCTTGAGAAAGTAATTTCTGTTGACCAGTCCCCGATAGGAAGGACCCCCCGCTCAAACCCAGCAACATACATTGGTGCATTTACTCCCATAAGGGAGCTTTTTGCAAAAACCCCGGAAGCGCGCGCAAGAGGATACTCGCCTGGGAGATTCTCCTTTAATGTGCATAAAGGAAGATGCGAAAACTGCCAGGGAAACGGCCTCATAAAAATAGAGATGCACTTTCTTGCAGATGTATATGTTCCCTGTGAAGAGTGCAAGGGAAAAAGATACAATTCCCAAACCCTTGAAATTGAATACAAGGCAAAAACAATTTCTGATGTATTGGAAATGAGCGTAAATGAGGCCCTTGAATTTTTCAAAAACATCCCTGCAATAAAAAACAGGCTCCAGACAATGCAGGATGTTGGGCTTGGATACATAAAGCTCGGCCAGCCTGCAACCACTCTTTCCGGTGGAGAAGCCCAAAGGGTAAAGCTTGCAACTGAGCTTTCAAGGCGCTCAGGCGGAAAAACGCTCTACATACTTGATGAGCCGACAACAGGCCTTCATTTTGAGGATGTAAGCAAGCTTCTCTCAGTCCTTCAGAGGCTTGTGGATATGGGAAACACAGTTATTGTAATTGAGCACAACCTAGATGTCCTAAAGAGCGCAGACTGGATAATAGACCTTGGGCCTGAAGGCGGAAGCGAGGGGGGACAGATAGTTGCAGAAGGGGCTCCGGAAGAAGTTGCAAACTCAGGCACATACACAGGAGCTTACCTAAAGAGTGCCCTCTCAAAGAAGGAGGAGATAGCAAAATGTTAAGCTTCATAAGAAGCAGCTACCCCACAAAGCCAGGAGCATACATTATGCGCAACAAAAAAGGGGAAGTAATCTATGTCGGAAAGGCAACAAATATAAGAAGCAGGCTCTCAAGCTATTTTGCAAAAAGCAATTCCCAAAAAACAAGGGCGCTAATTTCAAAAACAGCCTCAATTGATTTTGTTGTGGCAAAGGACGAAACAGAAGCATTAATTCTTGAGGCAAACCTGATAAAGTCATACCTTCCGCACTACAACATACTCCTAAAGGACGCAAAGCATTTTTCGTATCTTGCAATAACTGATGAGGAATTTCCAAGGCTCATAACAGCAAGGAAAAATTCAGCCGGAAAATTCAGGGTAAGTGCAAAGAGGTTTTTTGGGCCCTTTATAGAAGCTCAAAAGCGCGCAGTTTCCGCAGCCTACCTAAGAAAGCTCTTTAGGCTCAGAGTATGCAAGAGCCTTCCAAAAAAAGAATGCCTGCAATACCACATAGGAAACTGCAGCGCACCATGCATAGGAAAAACAAGCAAAGAAGAGTATGTGCAAAATGTAAAATCCCTAATTGAAGTCCTTGAGGGAAAGCGCGAAGCAAAAAAAATAATTGCAGAATTAAAGGAGCGCATGAGCAAGGCTTCTGAAAAAGAGGATTTTGAGCTTGCAATGCGCATAAGAAACCAGATTGAATCCCTTGAGATCTTCTTTGAGCGCCAGTCAGCAGAAACACGCTCGGAAACAGAAGAGGATTACCTTTTTTTCCAGAAAATAAAAAACACGCTTTTTGTGCAGGAATTGCAGGTCAGGAGGGGGATAATCTCAGCAGGCAAGAAGCATTTGGCAAAAATAAATTCGCAGGAGGAGCCTGAAGTTGCATTTGTGCTCCAGCATTATGCCTACTCAGAGCCCCCGCAAAAAGTTTATGCCAATCTTTCTCTGCCCCAAAGAAGGAAGCTGAACCTTGCATTTGGAAGAGAATGCTTTGCAAAGCCAGGTGCAAAAAAGGCAAAAATCCTTAAAATTGCATCAGACAGCCTGATTCCAAAGGATGCAGATGCGGCAGTCCTTGAGCTAAAAGATGCATTAAAGCTTCCAAAGGCCCCCATGGAAATTGAAACTTTTGACATCTCCACCCTCTTTGGAAAAAACACAGTAGGTGCAATGTCCAGCTTTTCAAATGCAGAGCCAAAAAAATCAGGCTACCGGAAATTCCTGATACGGAGCAAGCAAACACAGGATGACTATGCAGCAATATATGAAATTGTTTCTAGGAGGTATTCTTCACTTCTTAAGAGGGACCTAAAACTACCAGACCTTATCCTTATTGACGGAGGGCCCGGGCAGCTACGTTCCGCAGAAAGAGCTCTTGAATATGCAGGCGCAGAAATTCCAATATGCTCGCTTGCAAAAAAAGAAGAGGTGGTCTATCTCCCAGGAAAAAAGCGCCCAATTAAGCTTCCTGCAAGAAGCATGGCCCTGAGGCTTTTGCAAAAATGCCGCGATGAAGCCCACCGCTTTGCAGTAAGCTACCATAGAAAAAGGAGGGAAATGCGAGAGCGGGCAGGAAACTAGGCCCTGCAATTATTATTCTGCTGATTATAAAGGGTTATAATAGTTTATATCTTACTTTCTTACTAGTGGACGTAGTGCTTACAGCAGATTTGCTGGATTTCTGGGTAATAATATTCTTCTCATTTCTGGGGGTAGCGCTAAGTGCAAAGCTCAGGCTTCCCAGCGTAATAGGCCTGCTTTTCTTCGGGGCGATAATAGGCCCGAATTTCCTTGGAATCGTAACAGAAACTGATTTCATTTCCTTAATCTCGGAGATAGGGGTAATCCTCCTCCTCTTTTACATAGGAATACACTTCAACCTTGAGCGGATTTCAAGGTTCGGGCTAAGGGCAACCTTTGTTCTTCTTGTAAAATTTGCAATACTTTTCCTACTGACTTATCTTGCAGGGATATTTCTGGGATTTCAGCCCCTAGATGCATTGATACTCGGGGTAATACTCTCTTTTTCCAGCACCGCGATTTTTGCAAGGCTGGTTACTGATTCAGGAAGGGAAAAGAGGGACGAATCGAACCTAATGTCCGCAGTGCTTATTTTGGAGGATGTTGTTGCGGTTTTCACCCTCACCCTGCTATCCCAGATGCAGGGAGATACGACACTTTCAATAGGCCAGGTCATGGTCTCAGTCCTCTTTTCCCTCCTTATCCTGTTTTGCTCCTACCTCATACTCCGCTGGCTCGTAATCCGCCTCTCAAAGTGGCTGGATGAAAAGAACCTTGAAGCCCAGCTGTTTTCCGCACTTTCCCTGTGCGCCCTTCTTGCGCTTGTTGCAATTTCCTTCCACCTTTCCCCCTCAATAGGCGCATTCCTTGCAGGCAGCACTGTTGCCGCAATCCCCTCCTTCCGCAAGATAGAGACAACCCTTAAGCAGATGACCCTTCTTTTTGCAGCATTCTTCTTTTTTTCCATGGGGATGCTGGTCAATATGGAGTTCATATTGGGTGCAATAGGAATCGTGCTCTTTCTTGCAGTATTCAACATGCTCCTCAAGTTCTTTTCAATATCCTTTTCCACCTACATGACGGGGTTCAGCGGAAAGGCCTCCCTATCTGCAGGAATCCTAATGCTCACATCCAGCGAGTTCGGGCTGATTATTGCATCCCAGACTGTAGGTGTAACCTCGTTTGATTTTGTTTCGCTTTCCACTGCGCTGATTGTTATAAGCGGGCTTGCCGCTTCCCTGCTAATGCCCCGGGAAAAGGGAATCGGGCTCATGCTCGGCACAAAGTTTGGGCTGGACGGGAGGAGGAACCCATTCCGCCATCTATCTGCATACATGAGCCACGTGCTGCACCATTTTGAGCCAAAAGGGCCATTCTATGAGGCATTCCGGGACCACGCCCGTTCCCTTGTGACGAACCTGGTTGCACTTTTCCTTATTGATTCGCTCATGGTGATAATCCGGAAACAGGTTGCACTTTATTTCGGCCTTACAGGATACATGGTGGGCCCTCTTGATATTTTTGAGATACTGGCTCTTCTGTTTTCCCTTTACCCGATCTACAATATAGTAAGGATAGTAACTACCCTTGCAGGGAAGTTTGCCCACGCATTTCATTTTGGCCCTGCGGCCCATGCAAATATCAGGAGCAAGATGATTGAGGACTTTTTCTTTTTTTCGCTTTTCCTGATAGTTGCGCTTGCCATACCCTTTGCAGTGGGGCTGCTCGGGCTTCCTGCAATAATACAGGAAGCATTTGTAATCCCCCTGGTTGCAGCATTCCTTTTTCTCTGGGACCTTGCAAGGCTGGCCAGCCGGCTGCTCGCACCCCATGAAGACAAGTACCATCTGCTAAAAGGCTACAAGGGAAAGAAGTCAGGTGACTGAAGTAATTAAAAGCTTCACTCTGCTTTATGTTATTGGTGCGTATCATGGAGGAAACAGGAGAAAAGCATGAAGATCTGGTATGCCAGAGCTGTGGGATGCCCATGGAACAAGAAGGGGATTTCGGGACAAATGCGGACGGCAGCCCGAATAAAGAATTCTGCATCCACTGCTATCAGAACGGAGTTTTCACCGAGCCGGATATTTCCATGCGTGAAATGATTGAGAAAGTAATGGGTTTCATGGTGAATGAAGGAATGCCCAGGGAGGAAGCAGAAAAGGAAGCCAGGGAAACAATCCCCCACCTAAACCGATGGAGAAAGTTCGGCACTGAATATCTCTAATCTGAAAAATCATAGAAGTAATTGCTGGGGGCAGGATTTGAACCTGCGCAAGCACTAAGCTACAGGGTCCTAAGCCCTGCGCGTTTGGCCAGACTCCGCCACCCCAGCATGGGTGAAGCAAATTAAGTTAAGAAAAGAATAAAAAGAAGAGGCTATTTCTCTTTGGAGCCTTTCTTCTTTGCAGTTTTTTTCCCGGAAGGCTTTTTGGATCCAGAGCGTCTGTTTTTTCCGGATTTCTTTTTTGGAGCTGGTTTTTTTCCAGTGGATTTCTTTTTGGAGGGGGCCTTCCCTCTGCTCTTCTTCTTTGCAGGTTTTATGGGAACGTCCTCCTCCACGATTTTTGATTCAAGCTTTTCCGCCTTCCCAAGCCTCTTCACCTTTTTGTATGCAAGATAGGAATCAACAATCAGCCAGATTACCGCAAGCACAAGAAGCGCCACCATCCAAATGACATATTGGGGCGTGAGAATGCCTACGATTATCCAGAGAAGACCGAGTGCCAGGAACACACCCTTCCCAAGCCGGTGGGTATGGTTCCAGACCTTTTCGCTGCTCATTGTCCAGGGTGTCCGTATCCCAATAAACCAGTTGCGCTTTGCCTTTCCGCACAATATCCCAAGGTATAGGAAGAGTAGCCCCAGGACCGGCAGAGTAGCCTTGGTAACATCAAAAGAGTACCCTAGGTTCCAGGCAATTGACATAACGTGGATGTAAGCAAAGAAGAATGCCATTATGAAGATAAACCCTTCGTAATGCTTCCTGAATTTTTCTATGTTTTTCCTGAGGGGGTCTATGTACGGAATCAGGTAGAAGAATCCCAGTACCACCACCATAATTCCGGGCATCAAAAACAACCCTGCCTCCTTGTTCATATATCCATCAGGCTCTCCTTCTGCATTCCAGTGGGTGGCCATCTGGCCAGGCACAGCATCAAAATAATAAATGCTTATCCCTACTGAGCCAAGCAGAAAAAGAAGGATGGTCCAATGCATCCAGTTCATAACATATTAACTCACTAATTTATTTAAATCGTTAGCCTTCCCTTTCCTACTATGCGGCCCGATAATCCGGCCTTTTCTTGCCGAAGCCATATTTACCATTTTCCGGTATTTTTTCCGCATTTCTTCCGGAACCAAAAACCCTTTCCTGCCCTGGACAAGGTTTGCTGCGGCCCTTTCAGTCCCCCTGGGTATCCTGGCCCCTTCAACTTCTATTGAGTATGGGTGCCTGGGGTCCATATTGAATCCCACAACAGCCCCGCCTTCCAGCTCCAGCATGGCCTCCTGCTTCCCCAGCAGGACTTTTTTTACCTTGGGGCCAGTTTCCATGGACACCGAGCCAACATCCTTGAAAGTTATTGCAGGCTCGGATTTTGAAAGGTTTTCAGCAGAGCAGGTAATGCCCTGCCCCGGGAACCAGAGCCCCCCGCGCCTGCCCCCCGCCTTCAGCCTGTTTGAAAAGAGTCCTGCGGTTTCCGGCGCCAAATCAGCCCCATGCAATTTCCTGAATGTCAGCAGGGTGCTGCGGGTCAGGAGTTTTCCCGCCTCCCTGATTTCTGTATTCTCAGGGGGGAACAGGTGCAGCGTGCCTGTTTTTTCAGCCCTGAACCCAAAAGAAGACAAAACACCAGACATTTTTTCTGAAAATTTAATGGTTGCAGGAAGGGTCGCAAGTATCTCTGCTCCATCTTCCATCGCAGCATTAAGCCGGATAAGCAGCTCTCCTGCCTGCTTTTCAGTAAGGCGGTGTAGCAGGGAAAGCAGGAGCACATCACCCCCCGTATTGAACTTCCCTCCAAAAACCTCATCCAGGAAAGAGTGTTTTATTCCTGAACCAGGAACGTATTTTGCAGCTTTTTCTACAATAGACTGGTGCAGGAAGGAAACTACATATGAGCCCATGCACCTCCCGTCTTTAAGCAGGGCGAGCAATTCCCTGAATCCCCAGAGCTGCTCCAGCCTCTGCCCTATCATGGAATGCAGGTCCCCCTCCCGGTTTTCTTTCCATATGCTGGTTTGGGTGGCAATTTCCTGGTCAGGGGTAAGCAGCCCCCCTCCGGAAACAGATTCCATGAAAACAATTGAGGGGAACTTTTTCGCAAGCTTTTCCAGCCTTGAGTTCGGCACTCCGGTTTTACCGGGAATCCTGCCCATAACTACCTCTGCAAGCCGCTTTTCAAATTCTTCCCTCACAATCCCCCGCGTTCCGTCAAGGGAAGTTTTTCTTGTTTCTGCAAGGAAATGGCTTTCACTGCTGTTCCGTATCCAGTCCAACTGGATTTGCTCCAGCCCGTTTATGTTTTTTGCAACCGTTCCGTGCACAATCTGCTTTCCTCTTGTTTTGAGCAGCCTCGCTATCCCGATTGTGCTGGGGAATATTCCGGGATTTTCAGCAAGCGCTTCAAGGGAGATTTCCGTAAACCGCTTTTTTAGGAGCTCCTTTTTCCTGCCTTTAAGTGTTCCCAGCCGGTGCGAATTCAGGTTTTCAAGCAGTTTATCCCTGCTGCAGCCTTCTAGCCATTCTTCCTGGGCAGAAAGCGCAAACCCCTTCCCCATTTTTCTTGGAAGCATGGACTCGTCCGTAGATATCCCGTTTTTCCGGAGAAGCCCAACAAGCTGACTCCCTGCAGGGAAAATGCCATCTTTCCTGGCAAGGGAAAGCACTGCCCTTTTTGCCTTTTCTGAGGCAAACTCCTTCTGGTTTTTGCCCACACGGATGAATCCTGAAAGAAACTCAGCAAGGAAGTCATGCTTTCCGCTTTCCCTTATCCACGACTCCTGCATTTCCCTGATTTTCCTGTTGCCTGCCCATCTTGATATTGATATTGCTCCGGGCGCAACATCCCCATATATTTCCCTCATCCATGCAGCAAGCTTCTCTTTTGAGGGAAATCTGCCCGGATTCTGCGCCGCAGCCTTTTCCAGAATGCGCCTGAAGCGCCCCTTAATGGCTTTTTTTGCAGGAGGGTAGCTCCCCCCTGCGGAACCGTCCTTTATTGATTTAAGTATTTGCAAGTCCCCGGAATTTTTAACCCATTCCAGCTGTTTCTCAAGGATTGCTTTCTTCCCAAGCCTGTTTCTTATGGACTCAGCGTCCTTTACCAGCCCCTCTTCCATTGCAACCCTTTCAATGCTTGGGGGTGTTGGGAAAACAGATGGGTGTTTTCTGAGCATCCCGAACAGCTCCATTGAAAATCTTTTATTTACAGCATCCCTGATGCCGGGCCCGATATTTCCTGTGAAGCGGTTTTCCGATGCCTCCCTGAAGAATGCTTCTGTGCTGCAGTTGGATACCCACTCCATCTGGAGCCTTGCAACGTGCTTGCCAAGGGACTTCCACCCCACATCTACACCCTTTTTCCTGAGAATTGAATCAATGGAGCGGGTGCTGGGGAATGTATCCTGGTTCTCGGCAAGGAGTGCTTCCGCCCTTTTTAGGAGTTTGGGGTCCATGGATTTCTATTTGTTGTTTATTATATATAAAGGTGTAGGTTTTGCCCCAGCACCGGAAAGCTGCCTCCTCCGGGTTTTAAATTCTTGCTTACGATACCACACCATGGCTCCCAACCACCTTATTTCGTTTTCCTCAGCAGAAAAGCCGCAGATAACTTACTGGGAGAGGGATGAGGAAAAAACTGCAGTTATTGAAGGCGAAGCCTCGCTGTTGTTTGAGGGGAGGAAGTCCTGCGTGGGGTTCAGAGGCAGGAGGAACAGGCACAGGTGCCCCTACCATTATGAAGGGAGGGTGCAGTGCCCTTTCTGTGGCTCAAAAGACATTTCCAGGATTTATACCCGCCACGATTTCAGGGGATATGAAGAGCTTGAGGAGGAGTTTTCAAAGCACCGCTTCAGCATATACCTGGTTTCGTTTGGAGAAAGGATAAAGTGTGGGGTAACCCACCAGGAAAGGATTGAGCAGCGGGTGAGGGAGCAGGGCGCAGATTATTACTCAGAGATAATGCGGCTCCAGGGAGCAGAAGCATATGAGATGGAGCGGCTCCTGCAGAGCCATTTTGGATTCAGCAATGCGGTACAGGGAAGGACAAAGCTGAAGCTGCTTGGGCAGGAAAACGAAGCTGCGCTGGAAAACGCAATAAAGGAAATAGAATCCACCCCCCCTTTCAACGAATATATGCTGGATGCACCGATGCCCAGGAAACTAGACTACCCGGTCCCTGAGAAATGCACAATTTCAGACTGTATAAGGGGGGAGGTAAAGGGTGCAAAGGGCCCGCTGCTGTTTTTTGAGAATTCAGAAGGGGCATATGTAACCAATATGAATGCAATGAAGGGGATGTTCTTTTCCATCAAGGAGTAATTTTATTTTTTCCGCACAAAACAACCACCATGATTGAATTCCTTATAGCCTTTTTTGCGCTTTTTCCTATTCCCGCATCAGTGCGGCTCGGTTTCCATCTTCCCCTTGCACGCCCCCATATTCTTTTTCTGGTATTGTTTACCTTCTTTTCTGTAGCGGCTGCGCTGGTTTTTCCGCTTCCCGTAGTGGTTCTTGCCCCAGCGGCATTTTTGTGGTGCTTTCTGGCTCTCTCTATTGCAGAATGCCTTTTTAGGGTGGCGCCCAGGGTTGTTTCCGCAGCCTTCCTCTTCCTCCTGTTTCTGGGGCAGGCAACATTTTCAATTCCTCTCTATGAAAGCATGGAAACTGAATCGTTCCGGGAGCTTGCATGGCCCCTGGGGCTTGCGGCAATATTCCTGATATGGGGCTTTTTTGAGCTCTGGAAAAAATCAGGCGGAAGGTTCAGCGGCCCCGGAACGCAATCCCGGTAAGTGCAAGGAACATCAGCACCAATACTCCGGGAATACCCCAAATCACCGTAATGAGCAGCGTCCATATGCTTATTTCTATCTTTATTCCCAGCCAGCCGAGCAGCTTCAGCGCAATCAGCGCGATAAGTGAGTTTATGAACAGGGCAGCCGGCCCGAAAATGTCTAGGGCATAAAGAAAGAAAATAACCGCAAACACCAGCAAAATCAATTCCTTTATCATACTATGCAAACCCTGCTAAAATTTATTAATTTTAGGCTCGCTCTAATTCCATGAAATATAAAACCGAAGGCACGGTGATGCCGCTTTTGCATATTTTTCTGGATGAAGGCGAATCAGTTATCTCTGAGAGGGGGGCCATGATATGGATGGATGATAATGTAGATATGCACACTTCATCCCATGGGGGAATCGGAGGAGGAATCCACCGCATGCTGATGGGCGAATCCTTTTTTATAAATAAATTCACTGCCAAAGGTGCCCCTGGTTCAGTTTCCTTTGGGCTTTCCGCACCAGGAAAAATAATGGATTTTAAAATTGGAGAAGGAAATGAGCTTATTTGCCAGAAGGATGCCTTCCTTGCAGCAACCGGAGGCATAAAGCTCAGTTCTTATGTGAAAAAAAAGCTCATGGTGGGGTTTGCAGGAGGAGAGGGTTTCGTGCTGCAGAAGCTTTCAGGAGAAGGCCATGCATTTCTTGAGATAGATGGAGAAGTTTACAAAAAATATCTGGATGCCGGGGAAACGATTTTTGTGGAGACCGGGAGCATTGCGGCATTTGAGCACACTGTCTCCTATGATGTGCAGCGCCTAAAAGGCGTAAGGAATGTGCTTTTTGGAGGAGAGGGTTTCTGGCTCTCAAAGCTCACAGGGCCTGGCACAATATACCTCCAGACAATGAGCATGAGCCTGCTTGCAGAGCGACTCACCCCATTCATGCCCTTCAAGAGAAAATAGCCTACTGGTTTGGCTCGCACCCTTTCAGCTCTTCAAGCAGGAGAAGGGTGTCTATGTCATCCTCAATTCCGTTCTCCTGCCGGTTCTTGCTCACAGAGCCGTAAATTGGCGATGCAGGGTCATCTATCTGATCCAGGAGAATTCTTTCCCTCATGAGCAGGGCAAAGTCGCAGTCTCCTAAGCGTATTGCATTCCTGCCTGCAAGAGCATAGGTTTCCATCTCCTCGATTCCGTTACCCGTGCCCAGGTTTTCCATGTGGTAGGCGCTGCTTATCTTGCCTGTTTTTTCCCACTCAGTTTTCATCTTGTTATGGAGGGTTGTTGCAGGCACGTATGTCTTGTAATCAGAATAATACATTCCTCCCCTGAGCATGTGGGATGTCCTGCACACGTCTTTTCCCACAGGATATTCAGGCCTGCTCTCAACAATGTCATATTCCTGCCAGAAAAGCCCGTTTGACTGATCCTGGCAGGTAAGGAACTGCTGGTTTGTTTTTACAACCATCACCCTCCAGATCGGGTCATCCTCTGCAAGTGTCTGCATTACTTCCCAGCGCAGGTCGTCAATATCCATCCTGGTGCTGGTCTGGGCTCCGCTCTCATCCCAGGCAAAGCCCTTGCTCAGTATGTTTAGGTACTGATTGTGCTCAGCCATCTGCCCTGCCATCTCTTCTCCTGCGGTCTTGTATCCGTATTCGCTTCCCCATTTCTCCTCTGCTTCGTAAAGGGCCCAGACAATCCGCATATCATCATCGGTGCTGGAGCGGTTTTCTTTTGGCTGGTAATTATCAGCCCATATTGCAAAACAGGGGAGCCCGTATTCATTGTCAATGAAATGCTCCTGGACAAAATCCCATTCCTTGTCAAAGAGTTCCTTATCATCCACGCGCAGTGCATATTCCATCATCTGGCCCATCGTTGCTGCCAGGATGTAGGGCCTTCCATTCCCATATTCGTTTCTTACTCCTCCGTTTTCATCCATCATCTGGACAGTGACAAACCATTCAAGCCTTTCCTGCGGCTCCATTTCCTGGGCGCTGTCTTCAGGCGGAAGGACTTCTTCCTCAGGCCAGGCGTCTTCCCCGTCCTCTCCATTTTCCTGCTCCACTTCTGCCTGGTAGCCGGAGGTAGTAAGTCCCTCAGTTTCCCCCGCTTCCTCAACATCCCCGTTTTCAAATTCAAAATAGCCAGGACAACCGAATGTCCCCATGGCAATAACCAGCATTGCGAATATCCAAAAGCGCTTCATGCACCCATAATCCCATGAAAGGGTTTTATATTTTACCTTCTGCCCGCAAAAAGCGCCCCTGCAAGCACAATCAAAACAAACCCAACAGAGCAGAGTCCTTCTTCCCCTTCGGTGCCGGAACCGCTTTCCTGTGAGTCACTCTCCTGTTGGGAAGCTGCCCCCATTACACAGTCACCGTGTGCATCAGCACATTTCCCTACAGCTTCAGAGAAAACCGCATCGCTTCCCCCGTAGCATCCCTGGTTCAGCTCGTTGAAGTCCCCTCCTGCCGTTTCACAGCCTTCTCTGAGGCACTGTACATATTCCTGGTAGCACCCTGAGTCGTCTCCTGAAGGCGAACCCGAAGTTTCGCCTGCAGTGGTTTCCCCTACATTTACAATCTGGCCTGCAAATACCAGGCCCGCCAGCAAAATCCCAAGCATCCATTTCATATTATCCCTGTTTGTATACTGCCACATCTGCCCAGTAGGCATACCCTGCATACCCTGCAGCAGTTTCAAAAACCTTTATCCTGTATTCGTCCCCTTCGGGGGATGTCCAGTAGGTGCTTTCCCCGGGGCATAGTTTGTCCTGAAAAAGCGTATGCACATAGGTGTCTGTTTGCTCTCCTACCCGCACAGCTGCACAAGGGTATGGTTTATCATCTGTAACGTCATCTACTATAAGGAGATAGCCGTCAAATTCCACTGCCTGCAGCTTCCTGTGCGTTTCATCAACTTCTTCCTCAACACCCACTCCCCAGTGCACCATTTCCTCTTCATCAGGCTCCGGCTCGTCAGAAACAGCAGGAGCTTCCTCTTCTGCCTGCTCTTCCTGTGCCGTTTCCTCCCCGGATTCAGCACCACCTGTTTCTGCAGGAGCAGCAGGCACCTCCTGGGCTTCTTCTTCAGCAGTCGTACTCCCGCTTCCTGTGCATCCTGCAAAAATAAGCCCCAAAACCATAAGCAAAACCAATAATTTCATATCATAACTAACTAGTTTTGGGTTTAAATTTCTTCTCCAAAGTGTGTTAATAGATGGATATATGCATAACTTTATAAATTCCGCCAGAGAAACAAGTGTATGGGCATATTTACCCGCAAGATGAATGCAGCAAAAGCCAGAAAGGCATCTCTCCAGGAACGCGGCCCGAAAAATCCTTTTGAGTACCGCATTCTCAAGAGCATGGTCTGGGCAAAGATACACCTGAAAGCAATCTATGGGATCAAGATAAAAAAAATGCCATCAGTTGTGGTTTCTGCAAGGATGCTGTTTGCAGACAGGGGGGCATCTTCTGCACATCTGAAAGAACTTTCCGCCAGGGGACATGCCCCCTCACCTCTGGCTCCCACAGAATACTCTCCTTGTCTGGCTCCAGAACTTCTCATAAGAACAAAGATGGTTTACTCTGCCCTAACTAACTTTCCCCGGGCCACATACCACCCGGAATTCCAGGCTATAAGGGTTCCTCCTACTTATCTAATGCCGCCTGGCGCCCTCAGCCAGTTGGAGGAGACAATCATGCATGAACTAATTCACCACGCACTCTGGGAGCAGGAAAGCCCGGTTTATTCACTGAAAAAGCAATGGCTCTACCCCGGCAACTTCAACCCTGCATTGAAGGCCGCCAATGAAGGCCTGGCATCATATCTGCAATACCGCAAACTTCCTTCAAGCCTGAAAAGCAAAAAGGAGATAGCTAAATCAATACTGAAATATCCCATCACACTGGCCAAAAATACTTCCTGTATGTTAAAAACAGCAGTAAGCCGCCCCTTTATCCCCCTCTTTGCTTCAGCAGGGGCTTTGGTTTCTGCCGCAACCTGGCTGAAAAAAATAGCCTCAATTACCCTGAGAAATACAGTCTGGAGAAAACCTGAGAGGTTTGCCAGGGCCATGCATGAAAATCCACTTTCTCATTATGCTGTTGATGAATATTCAGATGGCCTTGAATTTGTAAAAAAAGTTGCAAAAGAGTTCATCAACCCCGAGACCACATTTGATGTAATCTGCCGTACACCCCCGTCAACTTACGAAGAAATCCTCATGCCGGAAAGATACCTGGAGAAGTTAAGGAACCTCCGCCCGGAACTTTTCAGCAGAAAATAGTTTCCGCAACCCATTTTAATTTTCCCCGCATATCTTCCTAAGGTGCTTAAATTGAAAAAAATATTTGCAGCTGCATTACTTTCCCTGTTCATTTTCGGATGCATGGGAATAGGGACAACCCCGATTGAGGACATAAATGAAACCCCCTCCGAATACACAGGAAAGGAGATAACCGTGCACGGAACGGTTGAGAACACAGTGAAGCTGGGCTCGCTTTCAGGATACACCCTCACTGATGAGGATGGGAATTCCATAAGGGTTTCTAGCGAATCCCTTCCTGCAGAAGGAAAAGAGATAACAGTTTCAGGGGTGTTCATGAAGGATTCGCTTTTTGG